>NZ_JBBPCC010000038.1:0-42093 GCF_038070315.1 Paenibacillus filicis
TTGCCTCCTAAAATTTTCTGTTAAGAAATGATGCGGAAACCCAACGTTATCAACAATTTTTCGCCTGTGTATTACGGCGGTTTAAGATTGTTTATGCTATAAAAATGGTCAAAAAAATGGTCAAAATATTTGTCTCCCTTCCTTGCATTATGGTTCCATCTGTAGGTAGAAAAAAAAGAGCGCCAGGGTTAATCCTGCTGCTCTTTTTCTCGCTTCATCTTCTCTTCCACGGCTTCCTGGATATAAGCGTTCAAGCTTTTACCTGCCCGATCAGCCGCGGCCTTGTACTCAGCCTTGGTGCCTTTCCTTACGTCCAATGGAATCCGCTCATAGTTCGCATCGTTGTACTTACGCTTTGCTTTTGTGGCCGCTGTTGGTTTATTTTCTTCCATACCTGATCCCTCCTGTTCTTGTATATCTTATCACCAAATCAATACTCGTACAAGTATATTTTCTTATTGACATTATACTCGTACGAGTATATAATAAGAGTATAAGGAGGTGAGACAAAGATGAGAAAAAAGAGAAAGAAAAAGCGCGAATACGATGGCAATAAGGTCATCGGGTTAGTGAGTGCAATCACCAGCCTGATAACAGCTATCGTAAACCTCATCATCGCAATGAGCCGCTAAACTCAACGCCCGCCGAAAGGCGGGCACCCCTTGAGGGGTAGATGGAATGAAGGTCGCGCTTTTTCTTTCTCTACTATATTCAGTATAACACAGGAGGGCTGACAATATGAAAAAAATTGATCGATGGACGATTGGATTAAGCGTTACTGCCTTGGTGGTCAGCCTGGTGACGCTTGTGATCCTGTTGGTGAAGTAACCCGCCTGATGAGGCCGGATGGGAACCGGCCGAAATGGACTCCTGAAAGATTAGGAGTCGTCGCGGGAACCCGCTACGAGCTGGCCGTGCATGGCTGGCCTTTACATAGAGTGTTCTTTGAAAATAGAAAATTTCGAAGTCGCCAAATTGGGTTGCAAAAATGACCATGTGATGTAAAAATTAATCTACACTGATCAATTACAGAAACGGGGTAAATTGCTACCATGAATCGCAGCCTGCTTATCATTGACAGCCATCCCTTAACCGGCGAAGCCACAAGATCATTCTTTCAGAGAGACACCGATTTCAATGTCCTTGCCGTCCTGACAAGCGGCATGGAAGCCTTGCAGTATGTGGATCAACATAAACCGTTCATGGTGTTTCTCGATCCAGATTTAGAGGATATGGGCGGAATTGAGTTCGTTCAGAAATCCAAAGAACGTTCTCCGGATACAAAGATAGTTTTTTTCACAGGAATACCAGCCCAAACATACCTCCTTGATGCACTTAGGCTGGGAGTAAGCGGAATAATTTCAAAACGAAGTGGCGAGAAGAAAATTAAAAGCTGTCTCGAATGTATCGATAATAATCAGTTAGTGTTTCCGCAAGTCGATTATTCGGATATTTTTACCATTCAACATGCTCTACTGACTGAACAAGAAATTCTCATTATGAATATGACTATTCAAGGACTAACCCAAGCGGAGATTGCGTCTAAAATCTATGTGAGCAAACGTTCAATTGACAATTACGTCAAAAAAATTTATAAGAAATTGGGCAGCAAAAATAGATTGCAGGCCATCGAAGCATTTACGCTCTACAAAAATTTTGATGATGTGTGAAAATCCCAAACGCTTGGGATTTTGCCGCATTCGTCGATGTCTACGAATTTGAGAATCGCGCGATGTCGAGCGGTTTCTAAAATGCGAACTCGTACTCGCATTTGCTTTATTCCCGACATCGGGAATTTGGCCATTTCGGCAGACGTCTGCCGATTTCTTATATCTCCTGCTAACCGGAGTGGCGATGTCGCCACTCCGGTTAGCAGATGCGATGTCGCATCTATTGGCGACCTGGGAGAGTTGTTATATCATGGGCATAGAGCCATTCACCCCGATCAACGTCAAGGAGGCAGCCCATGGCAATCTACCGCTTCGAAGTCAGCTCCAATGGATTCAAGCTCTTTGTACATACAGCGGACAAGGAAGAAACCGGGATTAACAGGTGCAAACGGTACATGACCGAGTTTCAGAAAACCGTGGCGAATGTTCCGATGAAGGTTGTCATCTCGAAGAAAGAGAAGCAGAAGGAATATTGGCGATATAGGGACGTTCCCTATGTGTACTTGAAGACGCTGATCCGAAAGCCATTGGTGAAGCGAAGCAAAAGCGAAGAGGACAAGCCTGAGGAATAATTTTTGGAATAATTTCCGTTGATTTTACCGTTCGGTTGCAAAATCCCATCTTTTTAGGCGAAATGGTTGCAGAGTTCAATTTCGTGCATCCAGCACCAGGGGGCGGTTTCTTACCGTTCCCTTTCTCTATTTGAAAATAAAAAGATCCCCGCCAGCACGCGCCAGCGGGGTTGGGTTTGGTAAGGCGATCCGCAAATTGCGGACAGGCCTCCTTAAACAACGACGGGGTAAGGAAACTTTTCCTACACTTCGATTTTCCGATCGATCCGGCCATCCAGCACCGTATTGATAAACACCAGCTCCGTGGCTGTCATCGTCCGGTCCACAATCTTCTGCATCCACTCCCACGCAAGCCGGTCCTCATTGTAAGCCTTACCCAGCACCTCATACAGCATATCCCATTGCCACTCAGCCAGTTTCATAGGCATATTCCATTCATCCTCCAATCGATCATATTGTTCTAGTCCGTTCCCGGCGATCAGGCTGTTCAATTTGTCCGCGTAGCGGGGATCGGTCGCATACCCGCAGGCCAGCAGCATGGCCGTCTGAGCTTGGGGCGACTTTGCAGCCCTAACGCGGTCATAGCGGCTCCAGACAAATAACAAGTCCTGATCCCTAAAGCAATCCTCAACCGTATCATAGGCCCGCCAGAAGGCCGTCACGCCGTCATGACGAACGCCATCATAGACCTCCCAGGTCTTGGTGCTTACGCTGCGCCCCTTCCAGAATCCATTCGGCTGGCCGCTACCGACTTTAAAGCCCACAAGGTTGTTCCAGCTGTGCAGGGTGCAGCCGGTCTCCAGCATCGCCTGCGCGATGCGGACAGACGGGAAGATCGGCGAGCCCTCGGCACGCAGCTTGGCCGCTATAGGGGCGATGACCGCAATAAACTCTGATGGCTTCATTGCTTGTCCTCCTGTTTGACCCCTGGGGGCCGAATGGACTTGCTCTGCATCTGTGCCGCCGCTGCTGCAACCAGGAAGGCGTTGGCAAACGTCAGCGGGTAAAGCCGCCAATCATGACCGTTGGCCCCTAGAGCAAGCTGAGCGATCAGCAGCACGCCGAAGGCGATGGTGACCGCGTAGTAATCGGTCGGCCATGGCAAGTAGCGGTCAAGCATTCCCTTTGTGTACTGGACGATGAAGAACGTCAGCAAAGAAGCGCCTCCCATCGTGGACAGCGCCTCCCATGTGAAAAATGATTGCTCCATTTAATGACCAAACCCCTTCCACAGTAAATTAATTAGGCCACCGATAAGGGCAGCCATGACAGAACGCCACAACCATGTCTGATTATCCGTTAACGTCTTGATCTCGCCGTTTTTGATGTCCTCCAAGCGCTTATGAGCTGATCTCGTGCTTTGCAGCGCCTCTTTTGCGATGTCCTCTATCGTATCGACTTTTTTATTCAGATCCTTGATGGCGTCGAGCTTTGTTTCCAGGCGGGCCAAATCGAGCCGGACTCCGGTGAGTTGTTCGGAGAGTTTCTTGGTTTCATCTTGAGTCATATTTACTTCCTTCCCGCTCGACCCCCGAGCATATAAAATAGCCCCGATTGCTCGGGGCGTGAATCCTATCGTGCTGTCACTTCAAAATTGTCGAATAAATCATTAGGGTCAGACGACCCGACGCCAGCCTTACGGCCCTTGACTTGGGACAGACGCTCGTCGTAATCCACCATTAGCGGGGATCCATTGATCAAGACAAAAACAGTCGATCCAAGGACGCCGATCGTATACGTCCGCTTTTCGCCTGCCGCCACATTAGGACTGATATTAGCTGACTCAATGATATTGCTTGTAAGTTGGTTGGCAATCCTTGTCGATATACCCGCCTTGAGCGAGAATGACACGGATATAAGGTTTTGATTGTCTACAAACCGCAGCACTACCGTTGGACCTTTGTTGGCAGCTAAGGCGGTATGATCAATCATCATGACCATATCGTCTACCCCTGTCTGTACAACGGCATATTGCCCGATGCCAGAGGCTCCGGTACGTCTCAAGCTGCCGTTAGATCCCTCAGGGTTGTAGATATCGTAACGGTCCGCGTTTGTGCGCTCCCACGCCAACGCCCCTGCTACGCCGATCTCCACATTGCCTAGATTAGCGTTTGACGGCCTGTCGAACGAGTCTTTAACGGCAATGACCTTACCCGCAACGGACGCCGACACTGCGTCACTGGCCGCACTCTCCACGTCAAAAATAGACACAGCCTTGACGGTGATGCTGTGCGCTCCAGTAGCTGGCATCAGGTGGATGTATCCAGGCTTGTTGTATGGGATTACGTCGCTGTTAACCTTTGCCCCGTCAACGTAGACGTTGTATCCAAGAATCAAAAAGTCTGATCTCGGATTTTTGTCCCAAGCAATCAGGGCATTAGTGCCAGCTATCACCGCGCGCAGCCCTGTAGGTTTGTCCGGCACCATTGTCTCAACCTTCACCCACGGCTTAAACTGCGCCATCGTGTACGTATCGACCGCATGCCGGATGATATCGTGTGCGTATGGGAGAGGGTGCGTCATATCCGTTACAAAGGCTGTGGATCGGAATCCACCCGTTCGTGGGTTTTGGGTTTCAGTCGGGTACGCCCCGTCGTAATACCCATCTATCAACCCATCTGCTAGAGTGCCAATCCAGTCGTTAACCTGGTCCCTTACGTTACCCGGCTTGTACCAATCACTGTACACGGTATTGATATTGCCTGTGTTACGTCCCAGTATTTTCATCTGGTACAGCATGATTTTCGGATTACGCGCCTTTATGGCCTGAAAGGCATTGCCCAGGTTGGTCTTCATCGTTGCAAGGCTGCTGCCATTGTCATTCGTGCCATAATTAAAAATCGCGTGTGTGGAAAACTGAGCGACATATAGTCGGATCGTGTTATAGATTGAAAAGTCCGCCACGCGCTCGCCGCTCTTGGAGACGTTAGCCCATCCAGCTCCGGCAGCGTAGGCTGAGCGGACCCCGAACCCCCTCTGCGTCGGATACTCACCGTTGGAACCTGGGCTATCCGCTACCCCGTGGTTGATCGAATCACCGCCGAGTGTAAACGCTAGTTTATCCGCGCTCTTGCCGATGATAGCCAGCGGATAAAACGAGCCGCCAACATCCGATGAGGTTGCCAATACAGGCTTTTCTGTCTGTAGGTAGTCTACAAGGTCCTCTCCGACTACTTTCCCCTCGCCGAGCGTCCGGAATATCGCTACGCCTCCCTTGGGATACTTGCCACCATCGGGAACCTCTACGCATGACCTAATCCAAAACGCCGTCCCTCTTTTGAGCGTTTTGTTGAGTGGGAAGGTGTGCTTGATCTCACCCGGACTAAATTTGTACACCCGCGTACCCTGCGCGTCCCATGCTAACAAATGTAGCGTTATGGCCTTAGTATCAGGGTCCTCAATCTCCAGAGCAACCTTGACATCCATTGTGTTAGGCGTGACTGCCTCACTTGCAGCAGCTACATACACAATTTCTAAATCCGTGACATCCTTGGACGCAATATGCTTTGTACGCCACGTGGCCTTGGTGAGCCATAAGCTGGAGGTAGGGTCCGAAAACTCTCCGAGGGAGTAAGCCTTGTCAGCGGCTAACGATCGTCCTTGAGGATCAGATATATCCCCGTACACTGCTGGCGCTTGCGCCTGCGTCGTCGCACTTGCTGCGGTACTAGCCGCCGATACGTTCCCCGCTGCATCCTTAGCTTTGACCGTGTAGCTATAGGTTGTGGCTGCCGTCAGTCCCTTGTCGCTATAGGTGGTCGTTGTGGCCGATCCGACCTTGTTACCGTCGCGGTACACATCATATCCGGTTACCCCGACATTATCGGTGGATGCGGTCCAGGCAAGGTTGATCGTGTCTGTACCAGCAGCCGTAGCCGTCAGTGCGGTCGGTACAGTGGGCGCTTGTGTATCCGATGCTGCCAGAGTGCTCACAGGCAATGCGCTGCTTGCCCCGGACACATTCCCGGCGGCATCCCTCGCCCGGACGGTATATGTGTAGGACGTGGACGGAGAGACGGCATTGTCCGTATATGATGTCGTCGCGCTGGTGCCGGTCTTAGCCCCGTCCCTGTATATGTCGTAGGCCACGACTCCTACGTTATCCGTGGAGGCTGTCCAACTTATCTTGACCTGTGCGGCGGTTACCGTATTGGCGGTTAGCCCTGTAGGTACCGTTGGGGCCTGTGTGTCTTCAGGCGGTTTGGGGATGGCACCCAGATAGCTTACCTGCAGCACAGGGGACCCGCTAACTGGGTATGCCCTGAATCCGGCAAGCTGAGATGCCGAATCCAATGTAAACTCCGCCCCCGCCTTGACGGGATGACCGCTGGTCGTGGACGGGGGTGGATTGTCCTTGCGCCAATATCTTATGTCCCCGCCCTCTAAGGTTATCGCGGCCTGCGTAGCCCCAGATGGGATGTTGAGCAGTTGGGCAACCTTATTGGCTGCTACAGGAAGCGTCTCACTACCTACAGGATCACCGCCCCCGAGGGCATGTAATATGCCCTCCTGTAAGTTAGCTGTATTTACTACTTGCCCATTAGACTTGATGGCCGCGCCTGATTTTGCAAATCGTGCATCGAGACTATCAGCCATTGCCTTCCCCTCCGTTCAGCGCGTCGAGCCTGGCTTTCACCTTTGCTCGCACCCCGTCTTTTTCAGGGACACTCTCCAGCGTCCGCAATCCGCGCCGGATAAGCTCATAGTATAAAGCCTCCATCAGACGACACCCCTTTCGTACAGGTCCGCCAACGCCAACATCATGGCTTCCTGGCTAGTCTGCAACTCTTCAATCTTTGCGATCAACTCTTGGTACGTGGGGTGTGGGGGAGTCTGCGGCGTGGGCGGTCGTGTGAAAGCTCCGTTTTCATATAAATCCCCACCCTGCACATCTTCCCCCAGGTCCACGTTTATCAAACCTGTCGCTTCTTCATCCACAGGCTCAGAGTGGTACCCAATATTAACGACACGTCCGTTCGTCACCTGTACATACTTATGCATGTGTCTCCCCCTACCCTTCGATTACTTGCCAACGTATTATGACGGCGGCTGAATATAGCGCATCCATGCGTTGAAGCCTTAAAACTGTCGGACTGATGAGGTGTCCCGTTACCCAAAATCCCCCGTTCGAATAATCTGCCTGAGCGTTGGTTCTGATCGAATTTACGACATATGACTTGCTAACGTTTACCGCCACCGGCAAGGTAATATCCACGGCGTATGTGTCACTGTTATTCATCATGGCCTCGCCTGCTAAAACCCTCTTCACACCTCCACTCTCCTCCCATTGTCCTGTGCTGCTATTCCATCTTTCCAACGATGTGGCCCCGTTACGGATACCCATTTCGCCCGCGAAATTAGCATTGGTGATGATATTTTGTGCGGCGCCGTAGGCCCACCCGCCGAATTTAAGTTTCCCGTCTGTGTCCAGGCCGAGCAGGCCCGCCGAGTAGCCTGGGCGGTGAAACGCGATAAAAGCCGCATCTCCAACCCCTCCTGCGCTTTTAACTTCTAGAGTTACTCCATCGCTGCTGGGGTTGCTAATATTTCCCATAGACCCAGCCGTTTGCACAAGACCACCTAACGGCCCGCCCGCTTTGTCAAACTTATTAGCCTGGAGCCCGTTGAGATTGGCTGCGGGAGGCTCCAGCGCCGTAGCGCCACCCGTGATACGCTTAATCAAGGAAAACAGGCTACTCAGCAACGTACCCAGCGGCCCCGTCATCGTTGGCGCGGTCGTATCGTTGGCCGTTCGGCTACCTATCGCCGTGTCTGTGACCGCACCGTCCCCGATATGCCGCTGCCTGACGGACTTGTCTGGATGGTCCATGTCCGGCGCTATGCGATGAGTGTTGAGCGCTGCTTTGTCCGCATCTACGTCCAGACGTAGATTATCGAGATACGCCCCGTCAAGCGTCAGCAGCCATTTGTGTACGGCGATCTGCGTCTGAGCATCCGCTAATCCTTGTGACATTAATGCGATTGCGCTGCCGGGGTTGCCAGGGTACTCGATACGCCCGTCCGTAGCTGCGGCCGTTAGGTTTTGGCGGTCCACTGCTACGTATGTGACATACACATCGTTGGTTGACGCGAGTTCTGCAGCTGGGATCTGAGCGCCCGCACCGCCATACCAGTAGGAGGAGCCGCTGTTCTGCACGCTCCAACGCCGGTTAAAATCCCCGCCTTTGTAGACGGCCAGGATGCGGTTAGTTCGCTTGGACAACGCCGACGCCGGACGGCCCGTGCTGTTGATCTCGTATACATTGCCGTTAAGTACCGGGACAACCTTTTCCCTCCGCACCACGCCCTCCAGCATCTCAACGTAATTGCCGCCCGTGTGCATTGAGATACTGCCCTCGGTCGTGACGGACTCGACGTAACCTTTCGCAAGTTGCAATATGGCTGAACCGGGAATGTATCCAGACGCAATCGTCGTTGGCGGGGAGGTTACGGCTCCGGTGTTGTTTGTAGCATCCCAGCGCGTCCATGTCTTTGTACCCCCAGTGCCGTTGAACGGTGTTCCGAACGTCCCATTGTTCATTTTCCAGCCATTAAAGTACGCCCGAATATCAGCCCCGGTGGGGGTCGCGTCAGGCCCCATCCCGAAGTCTGTATTGCGCATCACAATGCCGATGAGCGTCTGCCCTGCGGACCAGCATGTGTCCGGCAGATTAACATTAAATGCCGAGATCTGCTGAGGTAGCGCCGTTCCATCATGTTTGGTCGCCCGCAGCGTAAACGGTGTCTGGGTGATTGGCATGTCCGTAGTGCTGACTATTACATACTTTGTGTCAGTGCCTTTAATGCCGTTGTACGTCCAGGGCAAAGAGCCATCCAGAGTGAATTTTCTGTAGTTGCGATAAACCTCACCGGTCGTGAAGTCAAGCCGGTCATACACCCCAGTCAGCGGGTCCCCGTGAAGCTCCAAAGCCTTGCCATTGCTATCAGTTACACCTATGACGTAATCGTCGTTACGCGGTTCAAACGATTGCGTCAGGTCGGCGGCGGTGCCAAGGATTAGCATCCATTCCGAAAAGGTAAACGTTCCGGTCGCGTTTGTGCGGTTAGTCAGACGTACGTCAAGCGCAACGGTGCCTGCCGGTGATACGCGAGTTTGGTTGCCAGAAGTGAATGTGAAGGATGACCCGATAACTGCCCCAGCCGAGTCTAACCAGTACCCCTCGAATGTCCCGCCTGCCGCGCCTGCTGCCGTGCCTGCGAAGGTGTACGATTGGTTCGGTACTGCCGGTACCCTGAACGCCGATTTAGAGTCCAGAGCCGTGGCCGTCAACGCCAGATTATACGGCGCTGTCAGGACCGCATTAGCGTGCAGGCTATCCGGTGACCCCGCGAGCAGGTTGCGGCCCGTTTTGAGTACAGCCGGACATTGCACGGACTGCATGCCGTTGACATGCGGTAGGTAGTCTCGGATTGTAGACGGTCCAATCGTCGAGCCGATGGCGTTGTACAGTGCGTCGTCTACCACATACAGACCGACATCGTAAAACTGCGCCCAACTTACAACCCCAGCCGCAACGGTATTCAACAGTGCAATATTGGCTGGTTCATCCGTTTGCGGCGTGTACTTAACAAAAGCTGGAACTCGTGATGTGTTAGTGGTCTTGGAGTTAGGGCCTGCCGTAGTGATCTGAAGATGTGCGATACCAGCGGCGTCGGTCTGCACATCCACTACCAATACATATCTCGTACCGGCTTTTAAGTTAGGTTGCTTTGATGTCGCTATTCGTACAAATCGGCTACTGAGGGAGGTGTCTGAGGTGTTGGATGCTATTTTTTGTGCTCTCCCTGACGGGGTATCTTCAATGGAATAAGTCCCCTGGGAACCCGGTTGCCAGTCAATTCCAGTGTTCCCGGCAGGGCTTGCCTTGGTAAAGTCTCCAATAACGCCTACTCCATTTTGCCGCGTCATCCCCTGGACTGTAACCTGTGCCGGACCGCCCTGACCCGTCGTAATGACCTGCAGTCCGTGCCGTAGGTTGGCAGATAGAGTTAGGCCGTCTTTGAGCTTGGCATCCAGGTCCTCGATGTTGGCCTTAAACGTGTCATGATCGTACGCGGTAAAGTTGCGAGCCAGTTTGCTCCCGGCGCTCCAGGCTTTGGCGGCGCCTTGAAAGCCCCGAAGGACTCCCGTTAAGGAATTGCCGGATATGCCTGTATAAAGAATCGTTTCGGCCGTCTCGTCCGTGCCGATCGTCGCAAGATTGGGGGCCGGCGGCAGCAGCGAGGCATTGATTACCGGTATCGTTGTTTGCGCTGCGGTAACGGCAGCCGATAACTCCGTCTGCGGCGAATTAGTTGAAGCCTTGTACATTTGTTGTTGCGCCATGGACTCATCTCCTTGCATGCAAAATAACCCCGAAACCTGTCGGGGTCCAAAACTGTATATATGTGGTATACTGGTCCCAAAGGAGCTGATACCATTGAAAAAAGTAATTATTGCCCTATCCCTCGGTATGCTGATCGGATCAGCAACGACTGCAATTGCCGCGACGAGTGAGACGGTGCAGGCGACTATCGCCAAGTTCGTTATTAAGGTTAATGGAACCGAGAAAACGCTGCAGACTTCCCCTATCGTCGTTGATGGGAACTCTTATCTGCCGGTCCGCGAAGTTGCCGGGCTGCTCGGTGCCGAAGTAGGCTATGACGATGCAACCCGCACCATCACATTGCAAACACCCGTTCCCGCTGGTAACATTGAAGGAAAAGGGAGCGTGCCTGCGGTGGAGTCAAATGAATGGATTGAGTTACAAAAGTTGCTTACAGATCATGAAGTTAGACCGATTTATAGAGCTGGTGGAACGGCTGAATTTTTCAAGGACGGCGTCCTTATTTTCAGTTTCAAAGAGATTGATACAGCAGATAGGGGGATAAGATCAATAAAGTTGATCTATCCTGAAAACAAAACAGTGACAATCAACCATGGTAATGATGGAATCATTAAATTTAAAAGGTCCGAACTTATCGACTTTAAATTGCTGACTCAGTAATCCCCGCCGCCGCGCGATTGAACAAAAATCTGCGTGTTAATACTCGCTACAATGCGTCCGAGTTTATCGGGCGCTATTTCTATTGAATGCCAACCTCTGTTTATTTTGCCTCCACCATCCTTGGACAAATAGGGAATGATGTCTAAATCCTCTACATTCGTTCCAAGCCCTGGTATACTCACTCCGTCAACCTTGACCGTCACGGCCGCTGGTCTCGGTCCCTCATAGATTCCGTACTCTATACCATGCACGTGGTTGGGAAGATCGATTTTATGTGTATGGTCCTTCAATGTCAGGTTGTGAGTATGATCATCTAATCTCAGTTCGTGAATATGGTTCGGTACTGTGAACCCGTGAGAATGATCTGGGATCGTTACTTTGTGGTTGTGTTCATGGTTTAGTTTATGGCTGTGTGATCCGTTTTGAACAGCCACCCCGGAACCACCAGAAGTCATGACTTGATGTGAATGGTCACCGTCAGTTGTTAAAATAGTAATCGTCCTTTGTCCAGTAAAAAACCATTCACCGTCAGCAGCACTCGTAACCGTCCCCCCGCCTGACTCCGTAGACTTGGACACCGATCCGCCAGAGGCGGTTGAAGTGACCACACCGCCACCGCCTGCCGTTGATGTTATGACCGCGCCGCCTGCTCCCGTGGTCGTTGCGACAGCTCCCCCGCCCTCGATGGCCTTGGAGTAAGCCCGGAAAGCTTCTGACTTGTACGACAGCAGCACCTTATTGATACGGATTGCATTTTCGTCGATTCGGAAGCTCAATACGGCCGGGTGAGCGGGATCGCAATTTTCCGCCAGATCATGGGAATCGAGATTGGTAGCACCCTGGGCGTAAATCTCTTCAATCTTCATGCGGTTCTGTAAATCGGATATAGTCCCCGCGATATCCTGCGGCCGGTTAGCAATCTCCAGCACCACATCGCCCGGCGCTCCAAGCACATTAGCCTTTTGCACGTTGACGACTCGAATTGTCAAATCTCCGATATCGGGGTCTTGCACCCTTACCATGTCACCGGAGCGGAACCGATCCATGGGATCGCGTGTCAAAGCATAGATTTCAGCAGCCTGCACCGAATAAGACACTCGGGGGGCTTTAGATTCCGCAAGTATGGCATCAGCCCGGCCTTTCAGTGTCTCTGCCGAAGTAAATCGTCTATCGGCCCATACAGAAGCCTTGAGACCGTACTGTGCGATGGAAGCCGCATCCTCAACGTAAGGTAACCCGTTGTTAGCTTCTGCGACTGTGAGTTGGTTCACGCCTTCGCCGTAGCCTAGTGCGTACAGCCGGTTCACCAAGTTTGTCGGGTCCTCAGTCTTGGTGATGCCCCTCATATTGCGTCCATAGCGAATGATCGCTTTCACCTGATCGGAAGGCCGAACAAGGTTGAGCGTCCACGGGTAAGACCTCGTATCGAACGTCCATTGGTATTCCTCTGCGAAAGCTTTTGGCACCGAAAAGAGCGAGGCGAGCAGCCCGGCGTTTTCAAAGTTGTATTCGAATTGACGAGTAAATTCAACCGTGCCCAGCTTCCAATGCTTCTTTGTCTGTCGGTCAAGGATGTACTGCAGCACGTTTGCTGTCGGATATCCCAGGTTCCCCACTGTGTGGTATCGAAAAAGGACATCATCCAGCAATGTTGCGAGGACATGTTCACATTGGTACTTCACATAACGGGTTTGTTCTGTCCGTTGCGCGGAGCTGGGCAAGATCCGGAACAACTCTACCCGCTCCTGTCCATCGAATATCTCCACGTAATGGAACGATCGGCAATGTTCGTTTTTCGGATCATCCAAAGGCAGCTCGAACGATGCGGACCATACGATATTTAGCGGCATCTCATAGCTGATGTTTGCCGCATTCTCCAAATACGCCACTTTCCGCATCTGTAAATCATAAATGGTTACGTAGGATTTACGCATGACGGCCTCCTTACGAGTTGACGTTCGAACTCTTCGACCTTTTCCCATGTACTCCTTGCGATTGGATCGCTCACCACATCATAAGCAAGGCGCATTTGGTAGGCAGCCACTTCATATGAAACGTGCCCGGTTGCTGTTCCGAGTCCTGGACAAATTACTTTACGAATCCGCCACTTTCCTCCCGCAAAATCGTTATGATGGCTGATGGTTTGGAGAGCTGCCTTCATTGCCAGAAAAACATTTATCGTGCCTACGATCGGCATAGGCACTCGCATTGTCGGCGTATAGGATAGAAAGGGATGATTTTGGTTGTCGGTTGGAACGATTAGCGATGTACCTACAGGCTGAATGCCAGCATGGACGGCAAAAATGTTCGATCTCACTCTTGGCTCAAGCTCGGGGCCAAAAAACTTCGCAGCCCTCAGATCAAATCCCCCGTCCATAATTCCATAGCTGTTACCTGGAGTAATCAAGCAATCCCAATCTTCGACATCGGTGAATGAACCATGGACGATTGAGACGCCCTCCAAACTTTCAAAGCTGTGCTGCAGCTCGCAACAAAGTTCTTTATTGGTGTCAACGAGAACAAGTTCAAATTTCATACGGTCAACCCCTTCCTATACAAAACGATCTCGATGCGTCAACCGGATACGCGCGGTACGCCCGGTTTGATCGTCTTTATATGTCAATTCATTGTTCCCGGTGTTCAGGTCAAAAAAATCGCCTTGCATCAGGTGCAAGACGTTCTGTCCGTTTTGGGTCATTTTCAGCAGCTCGCTATCAATGACAATCCGGTCACCGGGTTTAAACTCTCCAAAAAACTCCAGATAATCCTCATGGTAACGACTGCCGTTAAATTGAGTATCCAGCAGTATCTGCATGTCGAATTGCCCATACGTCACCCGGGTCCCATTCACTTCCATGTCTAGGGTATTTTCTAACACAAAGGAAGCAAGCCGATTCCGGACGGCATTCATGGTGAACTCATTTTCCAATTCCACCGCAAATTTACCATTGACGGTCAGAACACCCTTCACCAAGACTTCCAAATCGTTGATGATTTCAAAGCTGCCGTACACGTTGGCGGAAAACTTCCGGTTGAACGGGATTCGGTTGAAACTCCCCGTGTTAAACATTAGACCAGCCTCACAACGCCGCTATCCACTTCAATCACAAATCTGTCACCCTGCATGATTGTTCGCGGACTCGTCAATGCTCCAAAGCTTGTCATTGTCCCACCTGTAACGGCAGACCTGATTGCAATATGGGTGATAGTCCCCCAATCAGCAGTAGCTACTGGAAACTGTATCAATACGTTATTCTTGATCGACTGTTTACCACCTTCAACCGCAGGAGCGGAAAAGGGAATAACCTGCCGTGCATACCCCCCGCCTGTAACCTCGGTGCCTGTATCACTAGCTGTCGGGTTCGAAGTGTAAAGGGCCAGATAGACCGTCCCTGTCCGGAACTCGGCATTGAGAATTGCTAACGCCCTTGCAAATGAGAAACCCATCGTCATCACTCCAGTTTGTATTCATTTGTGATTTTGAAACGTGTAATTGTATTTGCCCCTTCGTTGGTTAACACGATGACAAGCGGCGTGCGGACATTGCCCAGGCTTTCGATATCCGTTTTATATGGACTGGTTCTCATGATATCCTCATAGATTTGCTCCTGGTTGCCATATGCAAAGGGGTCGAAGGCGACCAAGGGCAGTGTGAAGAACCCCAGCGTGCTATAGGCGATCCTATCCAGCGGAGAGTTCCCGGAGTAACGAACTACATAATGCTTGTCTGGCTCCGAGAAGCGATGCAGGAGCATGTTCCGCGGCCTGCCGTAGCTATCCGTCAAATGCTGTGCTAAACGTCTCACACAACGCTGTAGTTCTTCTGCTGATAGGTTATCGTAGTTGGTTCCGTTCGGTATGAAAGCACATTGAAATGAAAACAACCTCGGCTCCAATTCTGCGCCGAAGTCGTATGTGCCATGCCGACCGTCGATGTTCATCCCTTTGTCCCTTGTTGACGGCATCAGGGGTTCCTGGGATTCCTCCAGCACACGGAACCCCAGGTCTACATCACGTACGCCGCCTAATGTGATACTGTTCACGTCGCGCCCCCTAACCGGCCATTCCCGCTCGCCATACTCCCAAGTGGTCCAGCGATCGATGAAGCGATTTTCTGGCCGTCCAAATAGAAGTTTGCGGATACGTATTCAAAGCCGTATTGCTTCGCTCTGTCCAACGCCCACTCCCTCTGTCCTTGAGTGCCGGATTCAATGAGGTTTTTCAGGTACTCTGCTTCATTGCCAATATCGATCGCGCCGAAACCTCCTGACAAGGCAGCGGAGTTTCCTTTGGATACCAAGGAAAGGATATCCGTCACGGCGTCCTGAATGCTTTTCTTGGTGCTATTCAGGCCATCCAGTAACGACCTGCCGAAAGATTGCCCAGCGTTTTGCCATTGAGGGTTGTAAGTGCCAAGCAGCTCCACAAGCTCCGTATTGTTTTCATCAAGCGCCAAGCGCCGGGCTTCGGCTTGTAGGGCTTCTTCCGTTGTCAGCTCGCCGTAATGCTTTTTGGTAGCGGCCATCTGGTCAATCAGACCTTTTTCAACGGCCTTGGCCTTTTCCTCTTCATTTTTCTTCTTGGCTTCGTACTCCTTGTTTAGAGCCTCCTGCTTTTGGGCAGCCTGCTCCTTGATCCGATCCATCTCCATTCGGAGAGCATCGATCTGCAATTGACGCTGCTCGAGCAAATGTTTCCTTTGCCGCTCCGCAATCATTTCGTTCAGCTCAGCTTGGATTTTTTCACGAGCATCAGCCGTGGTTGCATCGGAAAGCTCTTTTTGCTTGTCGGCGAGCTTCTTTTGATAAGCAGCTTCGTCTGCCGCCTTGTCCTCGGCCTTCGTCAGTCCATTGATGCCGTCGATTTGGTCCTGAATGGCCTTGAGCTGCAATTGCGTTTCGACATCCAGCGTTTTAAGCTTGGCCTTATATTCCTTGTCGTACCCTTCAATCACGGCAGCCGATGCTTTTTTATGCTCGTCGATTTGCTTTTGCAACGACTCGGTGACCGCTCGTTCCTCGATGTCATACCGCTTTTTCAAGGCGGTAGTAATGGCGCTGCCAAGCTGGTCCACGTCTCGGACATAATCGTCGTAGGATTTCTTGGCCGCTTTGGTCGCCTCTTTCGCGGCCTTCTCTACATTCTTCGCCAGATCCATCTGCGTTTTATTGACTTCAAGATCGATCTTCCGGATCTGCTCGGCGTTCAGCTTATAGTTTTCCTTGATCTTCTCAAGGGCAGCTACATACCCATCGGCATCAAGATTGCCCATCTTGAAATCAAATTTTGCACTTTCGAAAGCTTCGCTAATTTCGTCAGCAATCTTCTTGGCGGCCTCCCTGGCTGCCTTCGCTGCGGCGGTTGCGGCTTTCGATCCAGCCTTGGCCGTCTTCTTCGCCATTTTTTCGGATTCCTGCTCTGCTTTCCAGCTCGCATAAGAAATACCTTCCGCAACGCCCTCGGAGATATTTTCACCGTACCCGGCCATAAGCCGGCTGGGAGAATGGATATCAAAGAACTTCTTGAAGCCTTCTGAGATATTGGTAGCTACACCCTTCATCGTATCCCAGACCGCTCCAGACGCATTGCTGATACCCTTAATAAGTCCTAGAATGATGTCCTTCCCGATCCCTACCATCGTATCGAAAATGGTGGAGAAGATACCTGTGATACCATCCCATACGGAACTGACAATACCTTTGAGCGCATCCCAAGCGCCTTTCCAATCTCCTTTTAAAGCGCTCAGCCAAAATTTAATGATGTTGGATATGACCCCGATAGCGGTCTCCACAACAATTTTGATTGCTTCCCAGGCACCGTTGAATACAGTTTTTAGTACGTTGAACACGGTCTCGAAGACCCCGAGAATGGTCTTACCCCAAATATCCCAGAACGCTTTAATCTGACCGAAGATCAGTTTGATGACGACAAAGACGACATCAATCGCCCGACTAAATACAGCCTGCAGGATGCTGAACACATTCCGAAATGCCTCCAGAATCGTGCTTCCCCATTTATCCCAGAATGTCTGGATTTCGCCGAAGATGAATTTGACGAAAGTCCAAATCTGTTCAAAGACAAATGACCAAACCGTCTTGAGGATTCCCAGGTACGTGTTGAATGCAGCCGTAATATCGTCGCCCCACTTATCCCAGAATGATTTGATGGCATTGAAGTAACTTACGACCAAACTGCGTACTGTATCAATGACGCTAACGAAAATGGACTTTATGAGATTCCATACATTCTGGAAGAAGGAAGTGATTTCTCCGCCCCATTTGCTCCAAAATGCTTTAATGCCGTCGAACGCCATGGTAACGGCTGATTTGATGGCATTGAAGACAGCAGCGGACACGTTTTTGAGTGCCTCCCACGCTGCAGTAATCCCGCTCCGAACAGTCTCGTTGGTGTTGTACAAGTAAACCAGCCCAGCGGCTAGCGCCGCCACACCCGCCACGATAAGGCCCACCGGACCAGTTATGGCAGCCAATACAGGCATTAACGTCGAGAAGGAGCTAATGAGCGTCCCCACAACAACCAGGACAGGCCCTATTGCCGCAACAATCGCCGCGATGACAATGATGGTTCCCTTTATGGATTGATCGAGTTTGGAGAACCAGTTCGTTGCATTGACCAGCATCTGAAAAAAGGGTTCTGCCGCTTTTAAAGCACTCAGCAAAACGGGAACAAGAGCATCGCCGATCGTCCGCGCCATGCCATCGAATCGATTCCGAAGGATTTTCAATTGGGACTCGGTCGTCGCATATCTTGTTTCCGCCTCTTTTGTCAGGGCATTATTCTCTTCCCAGGCTTTTGTGCCGATCTCCAGCGACTCGCGGAACAAATCACCCGCTCCTGAGGCCCGCAGCAAGGCATCTCGTACCAAGATTTCAGACAGGCCAAGGTCATCCAGAACACCGAAGACGTTTTCCCCGGCCGCGCTCATCTTGCCCAGCCCTTCGATGAAAGATATCACCGCGCTGCCCGCATCTTGCTTGAATGCTTTTTGAAACTGCTCCGCCGACATACCGGCCACGGCTGCGAATCCGCCTACCGCCTTGCCTCCTGTAGCAACAGCCTGGGCGATATCGATCATGACACGCGATATGGAGCTGCCGCCCGCTTCGGCCTGGATACCAACCGAGGAAAGCGCACCGGCAAAGCCTAGAATCTGAGCTTCGGACAACCCGATCTGATGCCCTGCCCCGGCGATCCGTAGACCCATTTCCAGGATCTCGGATTCCGTTGTGGCCAGATTGTTTCCGAGTCCGACGATGGTTGAACCGAGCCGGTCAAATTGGTCTTGTGGCATCTGGGTGATGTTAGCCAAGCGAGCAAGCGCGGTTGCCGCCTCGTTACTGCTCAAGTTCGTTGCTACGCCAAGATCGACCATCGTCCTGGTGAAGCCCATGATGTTTTCGGTTTTAATCCCGAGTTGACCGGCTGCTTCCGCTACCCCTGCAATCTCTTTGGCTGATGCTGGAATGGCGTCCGACATGGAGAGGATTCCGGAACGCAGCCCGCTCAATTGCGCTTCAGTCGCATCCACCGTCTTGATGACGCCCGCGAAGGCTGATTCGAACTCGATGGACGACTTCACGGCAAGCGCGCCCAGCCCGGCAATAGGGGCGGTCACGAGCAAGGACATTGATTTACCAACATCGGATAAGTTCTTACCGAACTGATCAACTGCTTTTTCCGCTTTGTCAATCGCGTCATCCAGTCCTGACGAATTACCGATGATATTGACAATCAGATTGCCCAATAAACTCATGCTTCTGCTCCTCCCTCCGGACGTTTGATGCGATCTCCATACGCTTTATGAAAGGCCGATCGATCGGGCTTATCCTCCGTCGAATGTTGTGGCTTTCTGGGTTCTTTCGCACCAAAAAGGCCGACCGCAATGCGGCCGACCAAGATGTTCGATTTAAGTTCCTCTTGCTCCATCCCGTATTCGTAATACATCATGATCTGCTCAAAACTCATATGGTCCAGCATGTAATCCGGCGTTGCCCAAGCGTACATGCTCCCCATACGGGCAAAGATACGCCCCAGTTCTAAGGGTTGGGGCTTTCCGCCTTTTTTCCCTCAGCCCGTTCTTTCACCGGGTTGAGAATGAAATCGATCAGCGCGGTAAGTTGATCCAAGCTTGTGTTATCGACGATCCAGTCCTTCGTGATTTCCGGGAAGGAAGGCTTGCACACCTTCACGACCATTTCCAGAACCATGGGGAAGCTGTTCTTGCCGCCGCTTTTCAACTCATCGGACTTCTCAGCCAACTCCAGCGTAACTCGGGATGGGATTTTGGATACGTCGATTTCTTTCCCCGCCAGTTTCACGATCCGCTGAGCGGCGATAACTTTATCCAGATCAAGGATTTGCGGTTGTGTCATCTTACACGACCCCCTGTTCGTCGTAAATTTCGAAGAGTTGCTCACCAATGGCACGGTTTACATCGAGAGTACCGCTCATTCGGATCGGCGTCATGGCCGGATCTTCCCCGTCAGCTTCTGGGAACGTGATGTTCAGACCGCTTTCCGGTGTCGCCTTGAACACCGTGATACGAAACTGCCTGTTCTGGTCGTCGTAGTTGGTGATGCGGGCTACTCGAGGCTGGAACGTCCCCAGACCGCCCGAGAGCAGCTTTACAGCGGATAGCGGCGTATACGTGTAATTGACAGCCACTGCATCGCCAGAGACGATTGCACCGCCTGCTGTGCGAGCAATAACGGTATAGCCCGCACTATCCACCGATAAGGTGTAATCAGTTCCGGCGACATAGGTTGTGGCACCCTTTTTAACCGTCACGGCCGTCACCACCGTACCCGCTCCGTTTTTATTCACAAGCCGTTTTTGGACCTGATCGACGAGTATGACCGGCTCATTGGTAACATTCTTCGACGTACCGGCCACATTCTCCAGTTTGTCGATGCCGCCCCGGATGATGGCAAGGTTCGCGATATTGATTTCCATCAAGTCGCCTTCAATGGCTGCCATGTGGTTATTGATCCCCACCTTAATCACGCCAGCATTGTCTGATGTAACCTTGACCTCATCCCATGTTTCTTCAAAGACGATGCCGCGCATCGCGCCCAGGTCCACCAAGTTATTCAGATCTGGCCCAACTTCAAACTTTGCAGAACCGAAGCGAATGCTATTTGCATTCTGGACTGTCGTCATATTTCTTCCCATATCGGTTAATCCTCCCTGTAGATCATTTTGAAATCAGTTGCGATGTGGTAAAGTTTCGTATCGGACTCGTAGAACTCCCGGCTGCCTTCCCAGACGCCTTGAATGATACGGGTAGACCCCATTTGCCCCTTAAACCGCTGTAGCGCATCCCGAATGCTGTCCGAAACGGCCTTTGCATCCAGATACCGCGGTGCGATGCAGGAGAATTGATACCGGGGATAGCCGACTCGAATATCATGATGGGCCACGCCTGATACCTCCAGGTAGGCGACAGCCGGGTAGGTAACATTTTCCGGGAACCACCCGGGATATACCCGCTTGCCGATCAGGTCGCTTATTTCCTTCACTTGAAGTAAGTAGTCCCTCAAATCGGTTGTGAGCATGGCTTTACACTCCTAAATCCCGGATCGCCTTTTCCAATCCGTCTTTAATCAAGCGTCGTATTTCAGCACGCTTCTTGTCGTAGCTTGGACGCATGAAAGGCCGCGGAGGCTGACGGCTGGTCCCGTACTCGTAGAAGGTGACGTAAAAGGCACTTGTTGCGGTAGACTCCCCTTGATGGGCGCCCACCACCACGCTTGCAAAGAAGTTTCCCTTCTTCGAAATGCCGGTCGTAATTCGCAGGGAAAACCTCGTCTTCCCTGTTGGACCGATCGGCGCTCTTGCATCAGCTTCACGGAACACGATCTCAGCAGCCTTGCTTATCAAGTCTCGCATTTCCTTGTGGATGCCCGACTGTGTGTCTCGAAGGGCATCTAACACTTTGTCAGCGCCTTCGATCTTGAGCCGTGTATTCGAAGTAGTACGCCGTCTACGTGCCATTATTGACGCTCCTTGCACATGAGCTGCAGTTCTTTATTCTCATAATTCGGATTGATGACATATAGAATCTCGAAAACGACTCCTTTAAACCGCACCAGCATTGTGCGGTCAATGCCGTCACGGTATCGAAGGCGGATCCGGGTCGTGACCTCTGCATTCACCTGCTGAGCGGAGAAGAACTCTCTCCCTCGTAGCGGCTCAATCCCGCCCCACACCGTGCATACTTCTACCGGATCGTCAAGCGGCTGCCCCGCTGGGTCCGTGTCATCCGGTCCTGGAGGCCGCAGGATGCTCACTCGCTTGTCCAAACGATTCACCAGGACTGTCATGTCACTTCACCCGCTTTCGGCGGCGTAGGCGGCGTATATGCATGCTGGAGCTGCGCCATGATGGACTGTACCGTGAAACGCACCTTGTCGGACGTTTTTTCACCGATCAATTCGCGGTTCTCATACCAATCTGCCACGACGACGAGGCAATACAGTTTGGCAAGATCGTTCGTTCCGTCAAATGTTACCTCCGTTGCGTTGTGCAGGTACGTCTCCGCCGCCCCGGTCAGCATGCGTATCGTAAGGTCTTCGCCCTCGCCGTCTACCCGCAGCCATTCTTTGGCTTCATCAAGCGTCAGGATCGCCATGAGCCTCTTCCTTTCGCTTCACTTGCAGGTTTCCGGAGTCGTCTACGGTAAGTTCGTACTTGAAGCCTCCTGGAGAGGTAAGCACCAGTTTATCCGTTGCCTCAACTTCCTTTTTCGCCTTCTCGGTCAATTTCCATCACCTCACTAGATAGGATAAGGGAGGCGGTAAAGCCTCCCTTTGGTTACTACGAAAGTGTCAATTGACCGAACACGGCTGCCTTGTCATCCCATTTCACATAGTCGTCGCGCATGATGGTACGCAGCTCGGTGGTATCCCGTCTCCAAGCGTCGCCGCCCTCACGGGTGCTGGCAAGCTCAAAGAACCGGCGGTTGAACAGCACGATAAACTGTTTGAGGTTACCGACGAACAACGGTGCTTTGTTGCCGGCACTAGGGATAATCAGGTTACTAACGACCGCGATCCGGCGCCCCTTATAAATCTTGCGACCAGATTGTGTGAAGTCGTCTTGCAGGATCGGCCGACCGTTGCCGTCTAATGTGTTATCAAGCCAGTCGTAACCATCCTGATTGGTCAAAATGACTGCTGAACGGCTAATTGCCGGATCAAGTGTAACGTTCAGAATCTTGTTAATTGCGGCCAAGTTTGCAACGGCAACCGGGGTAAGCGTATTGAGTCGTCCCAAGATATGAACGTTACGGGTATGTGCTGCCTTGCGGGCAATCCAGTTCGTTACATAACCGAGCAAATTTGCATCATTATCAGCCAGCAGCTCGTTCGTGAGCGGCAAGTATGCGGCCCGCTTTTGCACCTTATAGCTGATCGGCGTAAACTTTGGGTTATCCGTAGCAGGAATTACCCCGTACTCATCCACATCAGCAAACGGGGTCATGTCGGCATCCTTTTCCAGCACTCGGGAACCGGACAGGGCAGTGACGTTCTCGATTGTTACAAACTCGGACAAATCGTTCCAGTCACGCATAAGCGTATTGATTTGGGTCTGGATGTCCTTAGGGATGAGAAGACCCGCATCGCCATCAGGGATGGCCGGATTCGTATTACCACTGTTCATAACGGCACGGCGTTCGTACTCAGAAATGACACTACGCTGCTCCTCACTAACACCTTGTCGGCGGAGCGCCCGAAGAACGATGCCGGTATACTCGGATTCCAACTCGCGCAATTCACGGCCTTCTACATTTCCGTTATCGTCCAGCTCCTTACCGTTGAGGCCCCGGGCTTCGGTGTTCTCCAGTTCTTGCTGCAGATCAACTTTCTTCTGCAGAGAACGAACCTCAT
This sequence comes from Paenibacillus filicis, assembly GCF_038070315.1. Lineage (NCBI taxonomy): Bacteria > Bacillati > Bacillota > Bacilli > Caryophanales > Paenibacillaceae > Paenibacillus > Paenibacillus filicis. The sequence goes on from NZ_JBBPCC010000038.1 coordinate 23,160, forward strand.
CCATCTTGGATTCGGCTTCTGTTGTTTTGTCGTCTGCCAGCAATCCACGCACTTCCGTCTTGGCCGCGTCCAGTCTTTGAAGCAGCGCACGCAATTCTTTAGTCATTTTGTACCTCCGAATGGGTTATTTGGGTAAACAAAAAGGAACCGGCTTATAGCTCCAGTTCCAGTAACAATTTTTGCTTTTTCAATTGATCAGCAGCTCGCTGTTCGGATGCCTTGAAGTCCTCTAGGCTTCTTGCTTCCGCCATTACCTCATTTGCCGGGTAAGCCGGAAACGCAACTGGGCTGATCTCGTATAATTCGGCATTGAGAATTGACCGTTTGTAGATCTTCAAGTCACCGCGTTTCTCGCTGGACCATTTGTCTTTTGTAACACGCATACCGAAGGACACGCCGTCCACGTCTCCGCGTTGGATCAATTCCCATGCGTCATTGCCAACGCTGGTGTTCGGGATATCCAACTCAAAACGCATCTCCTTGGCTCCATCAAACACCCGCAACGTTCCGGACTTTGTATTCCCAAGGACTTGGCTTGTGTCGTGACTCCAAAGCCCCACTACGCCCCGGGATGCAATACTGTCAGCGAATGCACCTGATGCTATCTGCTCGACGATCGTGTCCCCGTACCAATCGCGCATATCCGCGCTGTCCGTGTCGTACTTGATTGCTCCGGTAATGGTTCGTTTGGAATCTTCACCTTCGGTCGTTCGAACCTCCAGCCTAACCGGAAGCGCCCGCGTCTCCCTCGTCTGGGTCGTCTTCTTTTCCTGTGCCAGTGTCTCCACCTCCTTTCGCAAGGTATGCCTTGCCCGCATCCGTGATTGGAACCATACTGCCGTTTACATACAGGCGGTCCCCGCCTTCCATAGCTTGCAGATTTTCCAGCGCTCTTGGTTCATTCGGCGTAAGAAATCCGCCCTGCACACCGATACGGTATGCCTCATAACGGCTTTTCAGGTCCCCTCGAAGAATCGCATCAACGTTAAAACGGAGGTAATACCCCGCTTCCAGCTCATCATCGAGCAGCAGTTTCCAAGCTAGTTCCTGCTCATAGCATGTCAAGATAGGCTGTAGCGTGTCGGTATAAAATTCCTTTTGCTGCTCCGCGACATTGGTATGAGTCGCCCGGGTCAAGTCATTGAGCTGGTGCATCTTAATGCCCCAAGCTGCAGCAATCTGCCGGATCGTGAGTTGGTTATTTTCGAGAAATTGGGCATCATGCATGCTCAAAGAGATCGGTGTGAATTGATATCCCATCGGCATGAGGGCGATTCGATGGCTATTATCCAAACCGCTGGACATGGATTCAAAGTGGTTACGGAAATTCCTTTTCGCATTTTGATCCAAATCACCAACGTACTGGACGACGCCTTTCACCTGCAGGCCCTGTTTATAGAAGTTGTTGACGAACTTGTTCGCCGATGCTCCATTCTCCAGCGTACCCTTCAACAGATCGAGCGGAGACAGGCCCACGATGCCATCTAAGGTCACGCCGCCTTTAAAGTGCAGCACTTCATGGGGCATCAGCTTCCGCTGCTCGTAACCAAGGTCAACCTCGTACCAGACTTTCGAGCGAGGCTGTACAATACCGCTTGCTGCCGTATCGTTGTCGATGATGATCTTGACCTTGCTGGAGTCCATCGGCCAAAGGCCAACGACTCGCCCGCGCCGGTCATACTCGATACTGGCGTAGGCATTCCCGCGGAGGCAGTTTTGGGCTTCGATGCATTTCCAGAAGTCAAAGGCCGACATATAAGGATTCGGCCGCAGTTTAAGCAGTTGGTGCAGCGCATGCTTAGCTGGCTTCTGTATGCCTGTTTCGTCCTCCTGGTGAACCTTTAGCGGCAGTTTCGCCACGGACTCAGACCGGATACGGACACAGGCATAGACCGTATCGATTTTGAGCGCATTCTTCCCGCGGACGTTGATTTCCTCAGCATCAATTCCCAACATCTCAAGCAATCGACGGTCATCGACGTTAAGTTCTATCGTTTCGCGTTCGCGTTTCTCTGATGCACCGAAAATTCTCTTTGCAGCATTCAAGATACTCACATCGGCACCTCCCTCCCTTCAAATTCTCAAGCGCTTTGGATTATCCCCAAAGCTTTTCCAAGAACTCAGATTCCGCGAACTCTCCAAAATTCATATCGACTTCTTCGAACAGCATCGCGGTTGCCATGGCGTTGATCAGGGCTACAATCAAGTCGATACGTCCCCGGGATTTGTTTTTCATCGGCTTGATGTTCTCGTTACCGTCAACCGCTACAACCACATTTCCCCAGCACCAGCGGGCAAGAGGGTTTTCCTCATGGGTCATAAGCCCCCGCTTCATGAGCTGTTCAATGAGCTTCATAGCCGGACTCATGTTTTTCATGTCCTGGCCGATCTCCACCGTGTCTACCCCCGCACGCATGAGGCGTTGGGAAAGCATTCGGCTGTTCCATGGATCGGTTCCGAGCGTATGAATGTCAAACTCCTGATTAGCTGCCAAGATGCTCGATTCAACGAACTCGTAATCAACCACGTCGCCCGGGGTGGTAAACAGGAACCCCTTGGACACCCACTTGTCATACGCAACCTTATCGACTCGTACCCGCTCTTTCATATTGTCCTCGGGAATCCAAGCCTCGAAGACGATACGCCAGTCTGGTAGGCCCTCTTGCGGAGGGAAGAGATAGCAGGCCGCCGTGATATCGGTTGTGCTGGACAAGTCCAAGCCAGGGTAACAACGCTTGCCCGCCAGTTCCGAGCGGTTCCATTTACCCTGCGTTTTGTCCCATAACGTTAGCGGCTGCCAGCCTGTTCGTTTAAGGCTGATCCACTGATTAAGCCGGAGCCAACGAAAAAGACGTTCCACAGACTCTTTACCACGAGCTGCGAACGCCTCTTTGCGTACTGCTTCTATGTCAATGGTATGCCCTAAGCTGGGATTGACCTGGAACCATAGCTTTTCATCAAAGATGTCAATTGGGTCCCCATTCTCGTCAAGCCCGTCCTCTGGAATGCCGTAAATTTTCACGTACCATGTGGGGTCTTCCTTCTCCCCACTCCGTAGCTGTGTCGCGTATTCGTGCTGTTCCCATCCGATTGACCCCCGGTCAGGATCATCACCGGCCGTGGTTATCACCCACCAGAGCGGTTCCTTCCGAGCTGCGCCAGCTCCGAATGTCATAACGTCCCATAGGTCCCGGTTTGGCTGAGCATGAAGCTCGTCGAAGATGACCACGGTAGGGTTGATGCCGTGCTTGGTGAAAGCTTCGGCGGAAAGGACCTTCATAACCGTTCCGGTTTCCAGGTTTATGATTTCCTTGCGGCTGTCGAGGATCTTCAATACGCCCTCGAACTCCGGCTCCTGCTCGATCATGCCGCAGGCTGCTTTGTAAACCAATTCCGCTTGCCCGCGATCGGCAGCACAGCAATAAATCTGCCCGCCTGGGGGATCGCAGAATAAATGATAAAGCGAAACTGCTGCAATCAGGCTTGTTTTTCCGTTTTTCTTCGGCACTTCCAAGTATGCATACTGATACTGCCGATACCCCCGGTCGTTTACCGTCCCATAAACATCCCAAAGGATATCATACTGCCAATCAAGCAAGATAAATGGCTGCCCATAGAAGTCATCGACGGCATGAAGCATCTGAATGAACTCGATGGGTTCAAGCGCCCGCTGCTCATCATGTGCCATGGCCGCCAGCTCGCCGTTCCTTAAACCTTGACATTGCCGATTGCTTCTTAGGCTCAGGCTTTTTCGGGACGTTTTTCACCTTCGCCAGCGGGTTCAAGAACAGCCGGTCCTGCATCTTGAGCAGCATATCCATCTTCTTATTGATAGCCGTTTCAATGCGAAGCAGCCCGTCTACGGCGATCATCGCCCGAAGCTGGAGCTTCACCTTGACATTAAACTCCTCGCTGTCCTCTATATACTCATCCAAGCGTTCGCTATCATAAGCGATTTTGTCGATCGTTTGATACGCTCTTAATAGGTGTTCGTACTCGCTGTATGTCTTGCAGTACAGCGCCAGCATGCCGAGATCCGAGCTTGTAAGCAACTCCACGCCCTGTGCTGCAGCGGACTTATACTCTTTGATCAAGTCGCCCCAAATCTTACTCGCCGTTTTGTCCTTGGAAACGAAGCTCGGCTTTTTCAGCTTTGCGAGGTCTTTTTCACCAAGCTTGACCTCGGCTGCCTTGCGTGCCTCGATATCCTCTTTCGTCAACCGGTTAGGATTACCCTCAGCGAGATGCAATCCGATCGGCTTCGCGTTCCTTCCCGGCATGAGGGTTCACCTCCCAATTCCTGAAAAATCTCAAAAAACGAAAAAAGTTTGTGCGTGGGTGGGGGCGCGGTGCCCGCGGCGAGGCTCGGAAATTTTTTCCCCTCCCCCTACCCTCTTTCGCTTTAGTTGAATAAAGCATTTCGGATTGTCAAGCATTTTTTTCGGTTTCCCTACTCGAAATTTCATTGTATTCCTCGATCCATTCGATAGGGAGCGGCATGCTCGCTTTGAGCCTTCGAGACAGCGCTTCTGCTATGTCGATCATGCGTTTTTCATCATGGAGCCTTCTTGGCATTACGCCCAACGGGGGTCTATCTATGACAGGAGGCTTATCCCCTTCATATTCGTAATGGGAACACCGCGTGCACCCAACCGTCTTCTTACTTATGTTTACAGGCGGAGCCGGTACTGCTGGTCTATCTCCCATACTTCCTCACGTCCTCTGCTGTTTTTATATTATGGTGCAAGTGGCATAGCGACCGAAGGTTACTCACTACCAGCCGCATATCCCAGAACCATCTGATAGGCTTAATATGGTCCACTACATCAGCCATCGTGATACGCTTCTCCTGCAGGCAGTCCTGGCATAGCCCGTGGTCCATCCCCATCCTCGCACGTCTTAGCCGGTCCCATTCCTTGCTACCGTAGAAGGCCGTTGCCTGCTTGTCCCGCTTGTGCTGGTCGTAGTGCTTGTGCCTCTCTCGCTTCTGTACTTCTGCAAGATGGGCATGCTCAGCACAGTACCTGCCTGACGCTAGGTTACGGCATCCAGCTTTCCCGCATGGTCGCTTCGGCTTAACCGCCATATCTGCCACCCGTCAGGTCAATCCGATCGTTATTTCTCTTTGCCCATTTCACGGCTTCTGGAATGTAGATGTGCGTTTTACCGTAGCACGTTTGGAAGGTCATCACGCCATCTTCGAGTGTTGTCCTCCACCATACTCCTTCGATATGTGCATACCTTCGATCACGCCTGTACGGGCGTTGCAATTGCTCCTGCAGCATGCGAAGCAATTCCTCATGTCCAATAGGCTCTACCCGCTCACAGTACCGCATATGGGCATGTTCCGTTAAGCGTACTCGCTTTTCATGTCGTCTCATTGCTCCCTTCACTCCTTTGATCTGGTAAGGAAAGTTTTCCTGTGTTAAGTCCAAAGCCAATCATTCAGGTCCTCATATTCCCAGTCCCCGGTAAGTAGTCCAATGCGCGGGAAATCCGTAAGTAATGCGAATGCAAGCCATCTCAATACTCGTTTCACATCGTCCCTCCTCGCCTGAACACAAAGAGAGCCGCATTTCTGCGACTCCTTTTGACCGCCATATTTTACGTGCGGCGTATCTACACACGGAGCGTCATTGTAAGGTCGCTCTACTTATAATCACCCATGCCCGCTATCCGGACCGTCATCCATGATCGCGGGGCTTACCGGGCAGATGCTGCGGGCAAGGATTTTCACCTTGCAGACTGTTTCTCGCCGGGTGTGTGGGACTGAAACAGCAAGTCAATGGGCCTTTCACCCATTCAATGCCCCGAGCCAAGTGCGTCTACATATTCCGCCACCGCAGCTATTTAGAACTGACGTTCCTATATATAGGTGGCTTTTGCATGACAAAAATCGCATTATTTTCGAAAAAATAGACTATTTTGAACTTCTTCTGAAACTTTTTTGTGTGCCCGATCCACAAATTTATCAACACTGCCTTTTGATATGCCAAGCATTCGGGCAATTTGTTCATGTGTGAAGCAATCTCCGTGCGCCATAACATAGCATTCTCGTTCTCGCTCACTTAAATTGGATAATGCTGCATCAATTTGGAACCTTTGCCAGTCCGTGAGATTTGATGGACTTCCAGCCGTGCCTCTCTGGACGAATGCTTGCATACGGATCGGGTCCATGAGCTTATCACGCTGATATGTCGCTCGCCGCTCAATTCCCCGTTTGCTGCCCGGTCGCCTGTTCGATGTCAGCCATTCAATGACGTAATTGCAGTCCGCCATCATACCTTCGATGATCTTCACGTCTGGATGATCTTCCTTGAGTCCTGCGCGTTGCTGGGCTTCCGTAATCCTGTTTCGTAACTGCTCCAATTGCTTTTTTGCCTTTCTGTAATTGGTAGCTGTCGCCTCGTATGGTACTTCCACCCCTGCAACCCCCCCGTTTCTATAGTCCAGTGTAGAGCTTTTCAAATTCAGTCTCTGCCCGCTTCCGCCATCGATCATAGGTCTTTCGAGCAATGCAAAGGTCGGATGCAATTTCATCGACAGTATCACCATCAATAAACCGCCTTTTTATAATCTCGGCATATCGGACATTCACAGTTCGAAGGGCTTCCATGGTTTCATCGATCTTGCCCGTTTCCGCCTTCAATGCCATCAGTTCAGCATCATCTTCCACGACGTATCTGCTGAGAAGCTTGGCCCGTGCTGCCTTCCGTTTGTATTCGCGTAGATCAGCTATCGATTGCTGATTCAGCACTTTCACACCTTTCACCTCGGTTTTGGTAGCTTGTTCTCCATCTGCCGCAGCCTTCGCAAGCATACCCATACCCTAAGCCCGCACAGAGCTGCAGCAGCCAATTGTCCCCATAACACCGCAATCAGAACGTTTTGCCACATTATGCCCGCTTCCTCTCTTTCTTGGCCCGCTCCCGCTCCACCTGCTTCCGAAGCTTCTCCAGGGCGTTATTAAGCATGTACTTCGGCAAGCCCATTTCCTCGGCCAGCTTGGACCGGTATTTCCACCAACGTTCATTTTCCCGGAGGAATTGCCATTGTGCAGGCGTCAGCTCAACCTCAGAAGCTGGCGGCAGCGAATCATCGATAATAACCGTGTGGGGCTTCTTGCCTAGTTGCCGGTAATTCTCTTCGATTTCGTATGGCACATCATTGAAGGTAAATTCCTTGTAATTACCTTCTCTTGTCTTAATCTTGGTTGACTTCGCCATCTTCTTGTTCTCCAGCACCAATAAATCATTTCTCACCTTACCGACATCCGCGTTAATGGCATCCGCTATGCCTTTACTGGTCCTGTCTGTAGCGACTCGTAGCGCCTCATAAACCTTGGCCTGTTTCTCAGTGAGTCGGATCATTCGATGACCCCCTTTATCATATTTGCATGCTCATTTGCCATGGAGCGGGATCTGCTGGCTTGACCTCTCTCGGAATACGCTTCGTCAGAACGTCTAGCAGGGCCGTCAGGACGCCAGCCCACTCCCGAAGGTATTTGTTCCTTTCACCCTCGTACTCGGCCTGAGAAGACCACGCAGCGCGTCCAGATGGGTCAATATCCGGTCGGAGAGTCCAACGTGTGTCCCCGAAGCGTATCCGGGTGCCTCCGCAGCGGAATCCATTCAGCAGCGCGGTTAGTTCCTCGTCGTACTCGGCGGCCAGCTCCAGCAGTGCCGCCCAAAGGTGATGATCTTCCGTAAGGTCCGGCCTTGGGTCGATGTGATATGGTGGGCGAGAATGGTACGACGTCGTACGATTTGCCATTTCTCGCGACGTCGCGGGATTTCCCAAATGTGCAGATGTCGCAACATTTAGTGTTTTCCACGACGTCGTGGAATTTGCCAAATCGGACATCAATGTTCGGTTTGGATACTCTGGGATCAAATGTTCCGACATCGGAACATTTCCCATTTCGGAACTCAAATTCCGGTTTGAAGCAGGATCATACGTTCGATCAGAAGGGCGAGCCGTCCCCACGGCTGCGCCCCCTGCATCCAATTCCTTTAATTCTGCCTTCAGCCGGGCCAGCTTGCTCCGGACCGGGAGAAACTTCGGGTCATTCGCCTGCAGCTTGGATAGGAATGCTTCCCCGCTCCTGATCCGTTCCAGTAAATCAGTTCGCCGGTCCATCCTGGCTCAACTCGAATTGCTCCACATAAACCTGCAGGTCCGCCGTCAGCCCCTTATGCTCGATGAACGAGTATAGAATGTCCTGGCTGAGCTGGACCGTCTCCACGACAGTCAGCAGCTTGTTTTGTTCGTCCTCCACGATCCAGTTCATTCGATGGCCAGTACGCTGCACCATGCTTTCGTATTCGCATATTCCCGCAACCAACGTTTCTGATTCGACAAAGGGAACCGTTTCCTCGATCAACGCCACCATTGACTGATAATCAGAGCCGTTAAAGTCCACCCGATCAATTTCAGCCAATTCGCAAATCTTTTTGCAGAGCGTATAGATGTGCCAGCCGTTCGGAGAGTAATCAAAGCATACCCGGCGAAACTTTGCGATTTCGTCCAACGCTTGTTCCCGACGAGCCTGGGCCAACTCTTCCCCTTCCAGCTTACCGAGCCGTTCGAACCATTCCAGCGCTCTGCGGCCCGCTGTGGCCGCGTCTGTGATACCTGTTTCCGCGATTTCGATATTCTCTACGTCCTCCACAAGCCTGCTTTGACTGTACGGATGAAATTTGTTAATCATATGGCTGTTCGCCCCTCTCGTAGATAAATGATTCGTTCTTCCTCGCTGCCGAATGTTTGCATCTTGCTATGCATGGCCCGTTCTAGCTCCTTCTTTTCGCCTTCCCGCCATTCACGAATGATCTGCTCCGGCTTGTCGAACTTCATGCGGAAGGTTACCTGCTGTGGGCCGTTACGATTCTTCAAAAGCTGAATCATGTAATCATCAAGGATTGGGATGAGTTCGCGGGATGCAAGGTCACCCTTCAACTCAGGTCTGTAGGCTCCGAGAAGGATATCGGCGTTTTCCTCAATCGTGCCGCTGTCCCGGGCGTCATCGAAGCTCACCGGCTCCGATCCGTCCCCGCCCTTCCGGGAGGTCTGTACCAGGACAATGAACAGCTTTTTCGTTCGTTTGGCGAGCTGCTTGAGTTCGGCGGTCATTTCGCTCATTCCCTCATACTTGGCCTTTCCGCCTGTAGCCTTGATATACCCCAGGTAGTCAACCAGCACGATTTTCTGCTCAACCGCTTCGAAGTATCGTTCATCGGCTGTCATGATCACATCTTCCATCTGCTCAAGCGTGAGCCGGTTCGCCTCGTAAACAAGCAGTTTGCCTTTCATGCCCGTCTGCACCTTCTGGTGATATTCCTCATGCCGGAAGTTGCTGTATTCGTTCAGAACCTGTCTCTGACTGATTTTATGGTTAATTGCAGCTATCTTTGGGTAAAGGTCCGAGTCTTGCTGTTCGAAGGAAAAGAAGGTGCAGCCCACGTTCAGGTTTAATGCCGCATTCTCGATTACGTTCAGTGCGAAGGCTGTTTTCCCAACTGATGACCTGGCAAGGAAGTCAAGCACCCAGCCCGTCGGAATCCCCATGCCCGCGTTTATGACCCGATCAAGTGGCGGATAGCCCAGCGTAAGATTATTGCTTGCAGCGCTGAACACCTTGTTCATGAACGACTCATACATGGCGTCAATGTCCTTGGTGTTCTCGAAAATGCTGATCTCCCGCTTCACCTGGAGCAGCCTATCCACGACCTCGACGTTAGCGCTCCACTTCTCCGCTAGATGGTTGGCAATGATCTGCTTCGTGAATGGATTCTCGACTGCTACCGCGATCTCCCGGGCGTATTCCTCTTGGAGCTGCCTATCAGGGGTCTGAGCAATCATCAGGTCCAGCAGGGCAACCTCGACGCTCTGGATATAGCCTAATGCCGTCTCCCGGTCCAAACCCTCCCGGACGAAATCATTCATGTCCCATTCCTTGCCGCTTTCATGGCGTCGGTCTGGAAGCATCAGGGCTTTAATGACCAACTTTTGATTCAGGCCCCGCAGCATGTCCGTGTTTTGCTTCACGCTGGCTTGCCCCACGGCGTTCTTGTCCGGGACCAGAACGATAACCGTGTCATCCTCTGCAAGCTTCAAAATCCGTCGCCCCTGTTCAAGTGTGAGCGAAGACCCCATGCAGGCTACCGAAGCGTGAAATCCGATCTGATCGGCGGCTATCGTATCAAACTGCCCTTCGAAGATTAGGAGGTATTGATCCTTCTTCACCGCCAGCCGTGCATTGCTCTCGTTAAACAAGAATTGGCTTTTCTTGAATAGCTCGTTGTATATCGGCGAGTCCGGGTTCTCCGAGGGAAGCCGATATTTCCCTTTGAATCCAGCAGGCGGGTCCTTTATGAACCGCTCCGCATACCCAATTGCCATATTCCGATGATCGACCAGCGGAATGATGATACTGTGATTCTTCTCGCCATAGCCGATCTTGAAGCGGGTAACCGATTCTTGAGTGATACCCCGCTCCAGCAAGTAATCGACCGCCTCTTTCTGTGCTGCATGCCGGTTTGCTTTCTCCACAAGCGCCGCCTGCTTCTGCTGGGCCTCCTTGCGCCGGTAGTAAGCTTCGTTGTCCTGCCGGGATAGCTGAATGCCCTTGTCTGCAGCCAGCATTTCCAGCGCCGTATACGCGTCTACGTTTTCCTTGATCCGAATCAGCTCGATTGCGTCGCCGCCAACTCCGCAGCCGTGGCAGTAAAACGATTGCTTTTGCTTATTCACCCGGAAGCTCGGTGACTTCTCCGAATGGATCGGGCAAAGCCCCACAAACTCCTTGCCCGCCTTTCTCAGATGGGTATACCGGCCAGCGACTTCCGCGATGTCTACCTTGTCCTTGACCAGTTCGAAATCATTCAACCCTGCCGCCTCCTAGCCGATTACTGGATAATGCTTGATTACCAAGTTCGAGATAGCTGGAGGTCGATCATTTCCCGCTGCAAACTTTTCTGCCCGCCACATCACGCTTTGAAAATCTTGATCAGCGAAGGCTTTGCTCCATACATTTAGCACATTCACGTTAACGGGGAATTTGCCCGGATACGCTCCGCTGATAAAGTCCAGCAATTTAATTGTTTCGTCACGATTCATAGCCGCTACCCCTTTCCTTGTCCATTTTGTCTGCCAGTTCCCTAAAGCTTCCGGCCCGATCCTGCGGTTTCATCCAACTTCCGAGGGTGCTTTGCTGTTCCTGGTAATCCAAATACCGCTCTTTATTCAAGAATGTCGATCCATGCAAAATGTACCGTTCCTCAGTTGCCTTCAATTTGCATTGTTCGTTGTAGTTCTGACAGCAAAGGACTACGGTATCCGGATCAGCCCCGTTTTTGATAACCGTATTCCATGTCGTCATCGTTTCCTTCTTGCGAATTTTGCGCGGGTAGTTCGACCAGAACATTTCAAACTTTTCATGAAACACACACGTGTCTTTTAATTCTTTTTTAATTACTTCTTTTTTTAAACCTTTTTTAGGCGCCCCGGAAGCCGCGTCATTACTGGGCAAATCGGGTGTTTGAGTTATCGTTTCGATAACTTCGGGTTCTTGTTTTGATAACTCTTTTCCCGATAAAGTTATCGTTTCGATAACTTCTTGCTGTGATGATTGGTTATCAATTTGATAACTAGAAGGTTCTTGAAATGAGAACTTTTCGTCAGGCGTCTCAGTTATCGTTTCAATAACTTCTTGTTCTTGATTCGATAACCCGACCTTTTCTTTTTTTGACAACTTGATATTCTCATGAACCATTTCTTTGAACCTCACATTGTCCCATTCCCGAACAGGTCTGATTCCCCAAGAGTCATAGTCCTTGATGATTGAAAACTCATTTCCGGATCGATCCCAGGTTATGACTTTGTTTATTTCGAGCTGGATCAGCTCTTTCGAAATGTTCGTTTTCCCCACGCCGCACATAGAAAAATCTTTCAATTTCGCGATAAATGCGCTCTTTCTTCCGCAACCATAGGACAACCGAATGATGAATTGCAGAATGTCCTTCTGCCGCTTAGTGAAGTCCCGGCGGATGATTTCATCCCATATGTCGTTTGCAAGTCCTACGTATCCACGTTCCTTTTGTGGGTTCACCACGCCGGTATTCACCTACCCCTTATACTTTGAATGATGCTGTGATTTGCTTGAGGTACTGGTACCCATAAATGAAGCCCTGGATGAAACGATCCTCTTCGTTCAAAGATTCCAAGAATACACGGTCTTCATCGTAAACACGGAAAGCTTCTTGTTGCTCCTCAGAAAGCTGGTTTATCATGGTTTCATAGCCGTTATCTACGTCACGGACTGCACGTTCCATAAATTCAAGCGGTCTATTTATTTTCAAGAAATCAATCGCATGATACATATAGTGAAGCTTGGCGGTTTCCGCCAATACCTCTCTCATGCCCGCTTCATAAAACTCTTCATTTTCTTTTTTCTCGCTGGAGAACGGGGAACGAAAAGTAACCTCGTCCTCAAGCGCCTTACCGACCTTCTTATAATTAGCCATCATTATTCTTGTTGACATGTGTAACCTCCCCATAGAGGCCCCTTGACGAGTTACGCGATTTGCGATAATATTTACGCCAAGAGCTTAAACCTCGGAATTTGAATGAAATCCCCTCGACAGTCCGCCAAGATCAGCGAGGGAGATTTCGGAACAGCAGCTTCTCAATCTCTATGATTGGGAGGCTTTTTTCATTTCTTCCAACTGCCTGATAACCGAATCGATAGCTTCCAGTCGCTCGCCCTCAACTTTCAAGAATGTAGCCTTTACCAGTTCATGCGATGCCGCCAGTAGGTTGTTATCGTTGACCATCCCCGTTCCCCTCCTATCGAAGTATAGAAACCAATGTGACAAGTCCAAACGCTGCAGCCGGGCAGAAGCCGTAAAGGAAAAGCACCATGCCGATCAGCTCGCCGCGTGTCATACCGCAACCTCGTCCTTTTTCCGAATGGCTGCCTGCAGTTCAGCATCCACAGTAGACAAAAGCTTTTCTGCCTTCTCGGGGCTGATCCCGGCTTTTACGATATACTGGATAACATCCTTCCTCATAAGAGAAAGATTCCATTCGTCGCACCCTTCTTGTGTTCCAAAATGGATCGCGCTTATGCTCTGCTCATATGCTTTCGCAAGGTCCAGCGCTGTCTGGTAAGGAATCCGCGAAGCATGCCGTTCATACCATTTCAGCCATTTAACCGAAATGCCTGCTGCCTGAGCTGCTTCTTCCAACGACATCCCCGCTAATTCCCGCGCTTGCCGGATCGTGATTTTATAGCCGGTCATAATGTTTAAACCTCCTCACCAGCACGAGAAAGCGTGACTGTGACAAACCCCTGCGGATCATAATCAAACTCACTGATGGAAAAACCATTATGACAATATTCTTCAATCTTCTGAGAAGTCGCACTAGCCTTCGGAGCATCGTTAAGTTCAATTACTAGATATTTTTCTTGATACGAATGACTTTCGTAATCATTTGCTTTAACTATGCCCTCATCCGGAATGATACCACTGTTGAACCAAGCTGCATTTTCTTCGCTGGCAATGCAAATGTCGATTTGGCAATCGCTTATGTGTTTGCTGAAAGAGTGTAATCCAAGATCAAAAGTGAGTTCACTATCGTCCAGTTTTACCCATACGGCATCTGGACCACCTGGTCTTTCGATGTACTCGGTATCAACCTGCGCTCCCACGATGCTTACTAGTGGATCGACCGAATCTTTTGATTGTAATTCCAAACTGCATTGAACATTGTACTTTTTGATCACTTCGAACAGATGAATGATTTCCCCAGGATCCGATGGAGTCATTAGGGTAACGCCTTGTTTCTTTTGCGGTTCATTGAGTTCAGGAAAGATATGATCGCGGTAATCATCATTTGCAATGCCCAATAGGTTCGCGAGATTCTCGAGTCGTTGGCTGCGTTCAAGGAACCCGCTGTGGTTTAAATGGTCGCCAGCTCCAAGGACTTTTTCGGCATCTTTGCTTGCCTTGCCGGCCTTGAACATCAAACCATCGAAAGCATCTAAAAGGTCCTCAAAGCAAAGTGTGCGGATGTAAGAAATCAATGCGGATTCGTGATTACTCAATTTCATAGGGTTATCGCTCCTTATAGGTTTCGTTTAGAAAATCGAAGTACCAATCATAGTCCCGCTCCTTCTGGAGCTTTAGGTGAGTAAGTGTCTCGTCTACCGAAATCCACCAGTTGCACCTGTACCGTCTATAAAACTTCTTTTCATTCTGCAGCAAGGCGTCCTGCATGACCTTCCGAACATCATTGTGCTTATGAATCTTCAAGAATAACAACCAAGTATCCAACGATTCCAATCTGTTCTTATCAATGACAATCTGTGCGACCAGCCATTCAACACCGTTAACACCTTGAGCCAGCTTATCCACCAGAATTTCGTGTTCAGCTTTGAACGTAGCCTCTTTCTCCTTCATCCAGTCTTGCATTGTCCCCATCCCGTCTACACCTTCCATTTTTTTGTAACACTAAATCTCGTACACCTTGTCTCTGAAAGATGTTAAGCGGATCAGCCTCCCTAAATAACAGCGATTAATCCTACCCGCTTCAACAACGCCGGGAATTTGGCTGGATAATAATGCGGGGCTGTCTCTCTCGGATTTTCTGGACTGATAACATTCTTGCCGTACTCAAGTCCAGCATCTGTAATGGATTTGAACTTTTTGACTTGCCCTCTGCTAGAGGGTCGCTCTTTTTCTTCAAGTAGACCATATGAGATCAGCAGTTTATTAAAACTTTGGGTGGAGATATTGACCCCATGTTCTTCAAGTAAAATGGTAGCTGCAATGGTATGCTCTTCGTCTGCATATGCTGGCAAAGGAACGTTAAGCCCGTGCCGCTTCGTAAAATCCCCTAATAGCTTTAAGCGGCCACTGTCCGGAAGTCTTAATACATTAGCTGTCACTTCGACCATATAGGCTTCTTTCTGAAAATGCAGAAGGTCAGGAACGGTGTGTCCAGGTATTTCATAGCGGCCAGTGCGTCGAATGGCAGGCAGCACTTCGCTTGTTATCCATCGCTTGTATTCCTTTGCCTTGGCTTTGATTTCGGGATTGTTTCCCTGCTTTGCAGCTCCGAGAATTAGGCTATAAAGCCCGGACTCATTCGTAAATTTCTTATGCTGCACCCCGCCACCTGTAAGGACTGGATGGACCATCAAGTCCTCGTCATCGATATGATTCCTTACCGCTGCGTAAGGATCAGAGAAAGTCAATGAAATGGCAGCCTCCGTCGTTCCGAACCATTCTACGCCATTCACCACAATAACCGGCAAGTCACCAAACATCTGGTGATTGAAGACTTGAACTTGCCCTTCTTTATCCATTCATCTTTCTCCCTTCATTGGGTTATTGAACTTTGCCCCTTCTCCTTCGAGAAGAACGGTTCAACTCGTCAAAGTACCGATCAAGGAACTCACGCATAGCTGCAGCTCGGAACATCCATTGTCCGCCTTCGCATCCATTCGAGATGTAAGACATCTCTTCTTTGAACTCGGGGTTCAGGAGGATTTTTTCTTTCAGCCAATCCCGCTTCCGGCAGGTTTCGTGTTCTAGGCGTTTGAGGTCCCACCATGAGCCTTCACTTACTCCTTCAAGGATTCGTTTAACTTCGTCTTTAGCAAGTTTTTCAACTGTAGATTCATCAACAATTATTTTAAAAGATGCATGTTTTTCCATTTATACCCACCTCAGACATAATAGTTTAATTGTTCCAAAGTGAATAAATTCAAAAATATTGACGATAATAATTTTATCGCTTATAATCATATTTAGATAATATTATTATCAAAAAAGACATGACTAAACACTGATTTCGTTTTCGAATAGATCAGGAAACAGTTTTTCTAACGGTTCATCAAAATAATGCGACAAGCGAATCATCAAGTCTCTACCGGGTTTGAAAGTTCCATTCTCTATCATTCTTAGGTACACAGTAGATATGCCAAGTTCTGATGCTACTAATGATAATGTGCCTTTGTTCTTACGACAGGACGAGAAATAATTTCTTTTCTTGGTGTTTTTCATCACTGCAACGCTCCTTTCTTTGAAAACTGTAACTTGATTATATTTGATAAAAAATTTATCGTCAACACTTATTTTGATATTATTTTTATCAATAAAAATGAAAGGTTGTTTCATTATGAAAATTGGCAAACTGTTAACCGAATTAAGGGTTAAAAAACATCTTACTCAACAGCAAATGGCAGATATGCTTAATATTAAAAGAGAACGTTATAGCGCATGGGAGAATGATATTTCTTCGCCGAGAATGGGAATGTTACAACAAATTGCATTTCTTCATAAGGTTCCGCTTGACTATTTTTTTGGAGTCAAAGAAGAAGAGAACCCAGCTACAATACTAGAGGATGACGAAATAGAAATAAGAGCTATTCAACGAGCTGCAAAAAACATGTCACCAACAGACAAGAAAAAAATGCTCAATATGATCAAAGCAGCCTTCGAGGAGGCTTTTAACGAGGATGATTAAACCGGACTACAGATCAGCAGAGCGAGCAGCATGCGATCTATTATGTGAATATGAAATTAATCAACTTCCTATACCGTTAGAAAAGTACAATAAATCTTTTAACGACCTAAGAATTAAGTCGTATTCGTGGTACGCAGAAAAGAACTGCATATCTATTGACGAAGTAATTGAACACGCTGATAGTGATAGTGGATGTTGTTGGTATATTCCTAAAATGAACAAATATATGATTCTTTACAATGACACGATAAAGAATCAAGGCCATATTAGATGGACCATAGCTCATGAATTGGGACATTATATTTTGAACCATAACAAACGCACAGGAAAGTCAATCATCTCCAGAAGCGCACTGAGCGATAAAGAGTATCAAGCTTTCGAGAAAGAAGCAAATTGTTTCGCAAGATCACTTCTTGCGCCACCAAGCGTGTTAGTAAAACTTAAACAGTTTAACGCAAAAGAACTAAGCGAATGGTGTGAGGTGTCTTTAAATGCAGCATCGAATATTATTAGTTTTTTTCGCAAAGGACTTTTGCTTGGAAAAAACCATTTTAATAATGAAAAAGTTTCTAATTTGTTTTCGGATTTTATTTTTAAAAAGAACAACGAACACACATGCCTAACTTGTAAGCATCATTTTATCCATGCTTATCCTAAGTTTTGCCCAATATGCAGGAGTAAAAATTTACTAAAGAAAAAGGAGAAAACCTATATGATTTATGACGGCGTATTTTTGGACGAAAATTATCGAGCAATTCGATGTCCTCAATGCGAAAATGAGGAAATAACTAGTGGAAACTATTGTAAAGTATGCGGGATCACGGTTGTTAATCGTTGCGATAATAGGTATTTCAGTAATGGACATGAAATCATTGAATGTGATGCTCCAGCAGATGGAAATGCAAGATATTGTACGGTCTGTGGTGAAAAAACTCTTTTCTTTAAAAACAAAATTTTACGTGACTGGAAAGAATCATATCAAGAACTTTTAGTTAAATTTTCAGACCGGATGTTTAAAAGTGGAGACCTGCCTTTTTAACACCAAGTATCCGATTCTATAACACACTAATTCATTTTGAAGAGGAGACTGCTGACATGGCAAGCTTTCAGAAATACAACACAAAAAATGGCCCTATGTGGATGTACAAATACTACTTGCCTACCATCGATCCCAAGACCGGCAAAAAGAAACAATCCACTAAGAGGGGGTTTAGAACGAAAAAGGAAGCTTCGCTTGATGCCGCGAAAACCGAGCAGGAAATCGCTAACGGAACATTTGTTATTGAAGATCGATTCATGACATTTAAGCAGCTTTTTGAGCAGTGGTTCGCTACGATCAGTACCACATACAAACCACCAACAAAAAAATCAGTAATGAGCAAATTCAATAAGCGGATTCTCCCGCACTTCGGACATCTTAAGCTAAAAGACATTACAAAATCATATTGTCAGGATGTATTGAATGCTTGGCATAAGGAAATAAAGTCAGTTGAAAACATGCGGATGTATGCCAGCCTTATTTTTGAACATGCCATAAAGATGGAGATTTTGTCCAAAAATCCAATGAAAGATACTATTCTTCCAAAGAGCGAAGAGGATTTTTTTGCTGACGATACTGACAAACGAAATTATTGGGAGAAGCACGAAATCAAGCAATTTCTTGAAGCCGCGGAGAATGAGTTCTCACTTCGGGATTATGTTATATTTCACACGCTCATCTATACCGGCGCTAGAAAAGGCGAAGTCCTTGCACTTCGTTGGAATGATATAGACTTCAAAAACAAAACGATGAGCCTTAGCAAAACGCTCTTCCAAGAAAATCGTCAGTCACTTTCCTTGACATCTAAAACCGCTGATTCCAAACGAGTTATCAGTCTGGACGACACCAGTATTAATTGGCTGAAAAAACTGAGAACTGAGGCATCTAAAGGGACGGTCGTAAGTTTGGACGGCCAGGCCAACAGTCTTGTTTTCGCTCGAAAAGATGGAGAAGGAATTCGCCTAGCCCACCCTAATCGCAAACTTCAAAAATTGATTGAAAAACTGAATCTTCATTCGATTACTGTTCACGGCCTGCGCCACACCCACGCATCTCTTTTGTTTGAGGCTGGGGCGAACATCAAGGAAGTGCAGGAACGATTAGGACACTCAGACATCAAGATGACTATGAACATTTATACGCATGTCACAAAGGCGGTCAAAGAAAAGACAGCGGATCGTTTCGAAAAGTTCATGCAACAATAATTCGTAGGTGGTCACGGAATAGAAACCATAAACAAATATGGTCAAAAAATGGTCACCTACTTTAACTATCAATTCCGCACACCTCAAAACCCCCGTAAAATCAATGATATTCACCAAAACCTCTACCCTATTTCTGTGCATCGTATTTCTTGCCTCC
>NZ_JBBPCC010000039.1:0-34142 GCF_038070315.1 Paenibacillus filicis
TCCTGCCACCGGCTCCACCAGAAAATAATGTCATCCTTACATGACTTCTCCAGCTCTCAAAAAGTCCATGGTTGAAAGTCTAAGAAAGAGTGAGAAAACAAGAGAATTTATTAATTTATAGTGGGAGTGAGTATCATCGCTATCACGACATTCAAAGCTACTGCCCATTTACAAGAAGGTGTAGTCGTTAAAGTACGTTCCAGAGACTTTGAATTTACTATAGATGAACCTAAGAGCTTGGGCGGAACCGACACGGGCATGAATCCGGTCGAAGCCCTGCTTGGTTCCTTGGGCGCCTGTCAATCCATTGTTGCCCGGGTGTATGCCAAAAAGTTTAATATTAGCCTGAATGATTTTTGGGTAGAAGTCGAGGGGGATCTGGACTTGGATGGATTTTTCAAGAAATCTGATGTTCGTCCCGGGTATTCCGACATTCGCTACACGTTTCACATAAAAACAGATTCGCCTAGAGACCAGGTTGAGGAATTTGTAAAGTTCCTGGAAGAAACATGCCCCGTTGGGGATACCATTGCTAATTTGGTTAATCTCAAGCTTAGCGGGATTGTGATCGAGAATTAAATAGTCAGAGTTCATAGAAAAACATCCGATGCGGGTGTTTTTCTTTGCGTTTGATTGACAGTTTATGTATGATTATTGGATATGACCATGGATTTTCCAATAAGACAATGCGATCAGGAGGTCCTACAATGCCCAGAAGATGGCTTATGTTCACATTGTTATTAACTGTACTGATGACTTTTTCAGCATGTGGATCGAGTCAATCCGATATCCTGGAAAAACTAACAAGCAGCGAGACCGGCAAGCTGTCTATTCCCCTCTTTTCGACTTCAAGCGATTACGACCAGCAAGTTCTTGCCGTCTTAAATTCCGAACCTAAGCTGCTCGAGCGTGTGGAGAAAAGTCAGATCTATAAGACCGCAGATGAGCATAAGTGGTTAAAAAAGCTGGGAGTAGCATCCAAGTATCCAGACAATCTTGTTCTTATCTTTAACGATAAAGAACTTCTATTTCAAACTCACGATCCCGAACAATTACGGAAGTTCGCTAATGAATTAAAGTAAAATCCTGTTTTAAAAACTTGTACAAAGGACCTCTACAGGGGTCCTTTGTTTGTTAACCAACAAATTCCCCCGGATCTCTCATAAGGAGAAGAACAACGGCTCTGGCCGAATATATAGCTCAACCTCCTTCGGCTTATGCTTCTGTAACAGCTTGAACATCCGGAGGCGGCCAAATGGATTGGCACTATGGATGATGATTTTCTTGGCGTATATGTTGTTGG
Organism: Paenibacillus filicis; assembly: GCF_038070315.1. Classification (NCBI taxonomy): domain Bacteria; kingdom Bacillati; phylum Bacillota; class Bacilli; order Caryophanales; family Paenibacillaceae; genus Paenibacillus; species Paenibacillus filicis. The sequence goes on from NZ_JBBPCC010000039.1 coordinate 1,304, forward strand.
CTACCATAAATTTGACTAATTCGTAACCACTTGGCTTACCGAAGCCTAGATCATGATCCAAGGACAAGGTATCCAGTTTCTTCGACCGAATGAGCTCCATACAGGATTCTACACTTCTTGCTAATTGATAGCCCTGCGGACAAGGACGTATGTCGTCCAGATACACATTGATCATCTATAATCGCCCTCCTCCCCTACATACTATATGAAGAGGTCGGTCCTGATTCTTGGACACTTATACAATCGTAAGAATGACAGCGAAGATCGTTTCTCTCTTCAGAGGCGAGTACTGGAAAGATTTATATGAATTTGCAACTAGCAGTTCATTGGCTTCGTCAATTGGATAGAAGAATTTACAATTTGAAGAGGAGCGGACGAATTGAAAAAACATTTTATTGCAGGTGTGTTATGTGGTGCCATCTTAATGGCAACAACTTCTGTATTTGCTTCGAGTGTAATTGAAGCAACAATCTTTCCAAGTAAAGTTACTTTTTTTCTAGCTAACGGACTCTCCAAAGAAGCACAGCTACAGGAAGGTGAAGAGGTGCTTAACTATAATAATAAGGCATATGTACCTCTTCGTTTATTCGCTGAGAGCAGTGGTGCTGTTGTCAAATACACACAAGCCTCTCCTGAGACGGATAACATACATAAAATAGATGTTCACTATGTTGCTGAAGAGGCTCTTTCTGAGCAAACTTCAACTGCTGCTGGTAATAAGCCTCTTGAGGACTCGAGGGAACTGCAGCTACAAGATATGCTTGTTTTAATTCTACTTCCGCATATGAAAGAGAAACTTGCTGAGGTATACTCCGATGTAATTTCAGTACCACCAGTTATTTATCCAGATTCTGTAAACGTGAAGAACATTGAAAGGGTAGCTGCTTTCCGTGGTTTTGATTTTTTAATCACATTAGATGCTCAACCCATAGTCGGTCCTCATATACCTGTCGGCGAAGATGTGTTTACCTATCGGATCTCATCAGCTGGAGTTGAGCTTAACAATTTTGAACATCTTAGAGGACCCAATAAGGATGACTTCCTCCCCAATTACCAAAATCTTTTGAAGTAACGGGGAACGTTAGTTTAACAGCAAAGCATGTTGCCACACAATTAGTGGCAGCATGCTTTATTCCTCCAACGGTAAGTCTATTGCACAAGAGGAATATACCTTTCTTTATTCTCTACAATAAAATCAAGAAAGCATCTCACAGCTATTGACGCTTGTTTTCTATTTTTTATGGCTATTCCAATCCTTCGGGAGAAACTCGGGGAAGTTTCTTTGCTGAGGATATTGTACGGGGTTCTTTTTAGAATAAGTTCAGCCAATATGCTTATACCTAGCCCATTTTCGACCATTGAAATGATCGTATAATCATCATCAAGACGGTATTCAATCTTGGCTTGGATCCGATGTTGGCGAAACATGTCTAACACTTCTTTTTTTGTCCCTTCTTCCAAAAGGATCATAGATTCCTGCTCAAAAATACTCAAGGGTACAGACTCTTCATGAGCATATGCATGGTTTGCAGGAAGAATAGCTAGCATCCGGTCCTCCATGATCGGAATCACTTCAAATTCTCTTAAAGTAGGCAAATCCACAAAACCGAAATCGACCGTTCCCTCCGAAATCCAGATTTCGATTTGGCGGTAGTCCCCTTGAATCAGCTCAAATTTAATATTCGGATGCTTGGCTTTAAAGTCTTTGAGAAGTGGAGAAAGCAGATGACACGAAATACTGGAGAACGTGCCGATCCGGATAAGCCCGCTTTCTATGCCAAGCAATTCAGACACTTTGTCGGCAAGCTCCATATAGGCTTGGCTTAGCTTTTGAATATGAGGAAGCAGTTCTTTGCCGTCTGAAGTAACAGAAACTCCAGCATGACTTCTATTCAAGAGCTTGATACCAAACTCATTTTCCAGTGAGATAATAATTTGGCTGACGGCCGATTGCGAATAATTGCAATAATCTGCTGCCCGTGACAAGCTTCCCAGCTCAATGACCTTCATAAACACTTCGTATTTTGATTTTTTCATATAGTGCCTCCAGCCATGCATAAGATATTCTTATTCTCAATATATCATATATTGGCTTCTCTTATCCCCTAATTATGAGTAGGATATTGTTCATCACACAACAATAGGGGTTAAGGTGAATCGAATGACACAAAAACAAGCAAACTTAGTTTTAGCTACGGTATCCATAGCTTGGGGCCTATCGTATATGTTCATGAAGCTCGGCATTGACGGAATGCCACCGGCAACCATAGTCGCATTGCGTTGTGGTATTGCCTTCCTTGTGACCATGATGATTTTCGGTAAAAAAATGCTCAAAATCAATATGCAGTTATTGAAATATGCTTCGATCTCCGGTGCTTTACTGGCAGGCATTTTTGCCCTGCTGTTATATGGGGTGCTGACTACATCTGCGACCTCAGCAGGTTTTCTAACAAGTACCACGGTGGTCATGGTTCCGATCCTTCAAGCATTCCTCCAACGAAAGCTTCCATCCCGAGCTATCATGTTTGGTGTTGTGATTGTATCTATTGGACTAGTGCTCATGACCGTTCGCGATCAACTGACATTTGACATAGGCGCCATCTATTGCTTGATTGCTGCTTTGCTGTACGCGGTACATATCATGGTCTCGAATCAATTTGTACGAGAAGTAGACGCCTTACAATTAGGTATTTATCAGCTTGGCTTTTCTGCCCTTTACGCCACTGTATTTACCTTTATATTTGAAACGCCGCTACTGCCGGATAGCCCTATCCATTGGTTAGCGATTCTTGGCTTGGCCCTAATATGCAGCGCTTATGGTTTTGTGATGCAGTCTGTCGCTCAAACCTACACAACGGCAGTGAGTGTAGCGTTTCTGTTCTCGCTCGAACCTATTTTCTCGGCGATCTTTGCCTTCATCTTCTTGAAGGAGATGGTCGGAGTAAATAGTTATATCGGTGCTGTACTTATCATTACGGGCGTTTTTATAGCGAATCGGAGCACCCGTCGCGGATTAAGAAAATCCAGCGCTCATCAAGTGAGCTGACGAGAAACTTTTTTTAAAATTCGTTCATCCCCCCTACGATCCCAACAAGTACAAGCTATGGATTGCAGAGCACAATGATGAGATTGTTGGTTCTATTGCAATCTTGAATCATGGCGACAGCGCTCAGCTGAGATGGTTTCTTCTACATCCCGACTATCGTGGCTGAAAAAGAAAACCATAGCTGGAAAGACAATCTTATGGAACTGAAATTTGAATTAAACCTGGAAGACTTGGAATGAATGTCATTTGATCGTGCAGACAAATATATCGCCATTCAAACATTTGGGGCGCAGCGGCCAGTACGCCCCCCGGTGACCAGCTGCAGCAAAAAAACCTGTCATATCGACAGGTTTCTTATTTTTCATCTCCATCCGGCACGTTTAAGAATCTCATTCACAAATTCGCTCTTGGCACGGGTATATGCCTTACGGTCGTTTTGAAATCGTTTTGCGAGTTCTAGCTTCAAATCACCGTACTGTTTGGCGTCCTCCGCATGACTTCTCAAATAATCCCGAAACAAGATATGACGCTTATATTCAGCGTTGTTTACCGTACAAACATACAGGTGATGCCAGGGTACGTTAAGAGGTGGCATAAAAGCCTCCCTGCCCGTGGCTCCCAAATCGCCCTCATGAACGTAACCAAGCTCGGCCAGTCTTTGGATGGCTAATTGAACATCCGGCTGCGAAGACACGATGACGTCCATATCCACAATCGGCTTAGCTGCCAATCCTGGAACTGAGGTGCTCCCAACGTGTTCGATCTTGATTGCAATATCGCTCAATACCGGATGAACAAAGTCTCGCAGCTGCTCAAATAACCTGACCCAATCCGAATCATATTCGACAACCTGTACACCAGAACTCATATTCATCTCCTCACAACTGTACTCAGAGCGCGTCGATCCGTTGACGGATGCGAGGAAACAGCTCAAAAGCGTTGTGATAGAACACCTTCTCATGATGCTGCTCCGGCACGAGCCGGCGGATGAATTCCGCATACAGATCGATCGGCGCGAGCGGCCAGTCGGTCCCGAACAGCATCTTCTCGTAGTGATCTGAGTATACGAGCGCCCGGCGGAAATGGTCCATGAACAGCGGCTCATTCATGAACCGCTCAAAATGAGGCCGGTCGCCGACCACCAGCCCGGACAAGTCGGCATAGACGTTCGGATTCTTGGCCACCACTTCGGCAGCATCCATCACCCACGGATCGCCCAAATGGCAGATCATGAAGTTCACGCCGCGCTGCTGGTAGGCCAGCTCATCGACAGTAAGCGGATGCGAATATTTAAGCAAGCCATTCATCGAGTACGTATCGCCAGTATGAATCACCACGGGCGTGTTGTACTTGGCAGCCAGCTCATAGATCGGGGTGTAGATTTTGTCATAAACATAATGATGATAGTAACCGGCATACAGCTTGATACCGGCCACTTCCGGAGCTTGCAGCCGCGCTTCGATCCGGTCCAGCTCCTCCTGAGCCTGCCTCCCGCCGAGCCGATTGGGATTGATCCCCACGCACTCCATCAGGAACGGCGGGACGCTGTCTTCCAGGTCGAGCCCCATCGGATTGGGCGAAGCGGAATCGGGAAAGGCTCCCTTTGTCTGCTCCGTAACGCCCATGCCGATGCCAAGAACGACGTCGTTCTTATCAAACTCAGCCTTGAGGCCAGCGGCGCTGTACTCCACTTTGGACTGATTCAGCGCGGTTTGATGAAAGCTGTCGATGTCCGACAGATGAATATGAATGTCAATGATCGGCATGTGAGTTCCCCTTCTCGTTGTCAGTGCTGACAAATGTGAGCTTCCGCAGGCTTTGGACATCCGCCAGATTCAGTGCCATCCGGCCCATGATTAGAAAGACCGGCTGGGTCCAGACCGTATCCCCATGCCGAAGTGCCAGCTTATGATCCACAGCGTGGCCGAACACCTGGTTGTTCATATACGCCGATGACCGCTCGGAATAACGATGCACCACATGCAGCATGTCCTCGCGAGAAACCGCCCCGATCCGCAACACTTCCTTGGTAGGAAGATGCGCCTCCGTCTTCCCAAGCAAGAACCTTCCTTCTCCCGGAATTTCCATCACGCCCTCGGAGAAGATGGGAGAAGGCTTGAAGAAATGATCATCCGTGATCGAGAAATGCGGCAGAACCATTCCACTTCCGTTGGTGACCGCATGCAGCGCACATAGCACAGGGACACCGGGCAGCATCAGGTAATGCTGCTCGATCGTAATCCCCCGCTTCGCTTCCTGTTTCTCGATATGAGTCGTCAGCTTCAGTCCCTTCCAGAGGTTGCCGTGAATGTCTGTCCGCTCAGCCCAAGCCGCGATTCTCGGCTCCAGCCGCCAGCTGAAGCCGCTTATGCCGGGAATCTGCACACCAAGTCCTCCGTGCCAAGGATTCCACCAGGAACGCGGGACCGCTTGTGGATAAGAGCTATCCAGCCACTCTTCTCCCTGGTACTTCAGGGAATGCACAACACTCCCGAACTGGGGGGCAGCCGCTATCGAGATAACGCCGTTGCTCACCGTGTAAATGGAACCAGCCGGACCTTCCTCCACCTTGGAAACGAAGCTCCTCTCCGTTTCCAGTTGGGGGAACCAGAGCGCCGTCCGCTCCTGGACCCGATCCTCACCGCGATAGACAGCCCGGACCTTCCAGCCGTCGCCTTGTTCCAGCGCGTTCTTTTCCTCCCGAGGGATCTCAAAGCGCGCGGAACGCAGGTCCTGCTCCCGGTTCAGCTGGATGTCGGCTGCCTTCCGTTCCGGCTCTCTGCCGTTCTGCGCATACAACTCCAGGGTGCCGACGAGCGGAAGCAGCTTGCGTTCGATGAGTTCGGCGTTCAGTGCCCCCGCTAGGAACGGATTACCGCCGCCGAGCACCAGGTCAAGATGATTGTCCAGAGCCGGGTCGATCGAATCCTGCCGCTTCTGGGCAAATGCGCGGAAATCCCGCCACTTCGTAAAAGCGTTCAGAACAAACACCGTCGGCTCCGTACGCACGACCGCTCCAGCCGCGATTCGGCCAAGACCATGCTCCAGCCCGAGCGTATATTCCGGGCGAAACAGCTTCAGGGAAGGGTCCCAAGAGATCCCGTAAGCGGCATTCTCTTTCTCGCAGAACAGCCAGTTCTCGGTGATCTGACTGCTATCCCAATGATCCGGATCGCTGGCGTAAGCGTCACCCATGTCCACGTAACGTTCCTGGTAGGGCAGGATGAGCCGCTTGCCGAATAACCCGAAATTCGTCAGCAGGTACATCTTCTCTACCAGCGCCTCGCTGCCGGTGTTGCAGATTTCGTGGTGAAATTCGGAAATCCCGCTTGCCAACAGCTTGGCCACCGATTTCACCTGCAGACCGGGGAAGTTGTCCGACTCGTAGAGGGCTTCGAGCACCTGATACTCCCGATCAGGATAAATCTTCACTTCCTTGGCCTGCTTCTTGGAGAATTCTTCGGCAAACGGCTTGCCCAGCTTCGGGTAGACCCACCAGAATCTATGGTCCGAGCCAGCATAACCGATGGTCATGTTATTATCCAGCTTGCTCAGGTGGATGGAGAATGCACCATTCACAGCAACCCACTGCTCCCCGTCCTCACCTCCGAAGCGGCCATACGTTCCCTTGAGCAGAACCGATAGCTTGCTGACAAAGGAGAACGCCTTCCCTACAGCCGGAACGGCTCTTACTTCAAGCTCTCGCGAGTACAGGCCGTAAGACCGCAAGGTGAACGGTACGGGGATAGAGGCTTTGCCCTTAGCTGGAATGGTGAAGCTTACTGTGCGCTCCGCCCATTCTACACAATCATCCTCCAGCCAGTCAAAAGCGAACTGCGCCTCCGACGCAAAATGATTCTCCACGTTCAGGTAGAACACGGCGGGAATGCCCGGATACGGCACTCCATCTGGCAGTGCCGGTTTCATCTTCACCGGAAGCTTCGTAGCAATACCGGTGCGGAACTCCGCCCTCCTGCCGCCGATGACCCACTGGCTCCTGACAATGGGATGAGTCTTCTTGGCATTCTGCTCCTCCTGCACCGGATCAAGCTCGAATTCGCCCTCTACGACGACGGTTTCTCCCGGATCAAGCGTATGGGCTGCGGACAGAGCAAACTTGATATTCTTGTCGTCCTGGCCCTTGATCTCGATCGCCAACTCGGACGCAGAGCGGTTCTGGATGCGATAACGAACCTTATAAACGGCACCGAACACGAGATCATGATCGTCGATCTCGGTGAAGATTGCAAAATCCGGCGTGTCCAGAGCGGTTAGCCCCCGTCCGGTCTTCTCGAATTCCGCCCGCAAGGCAAGCTCTCCCTTGCGCCAAGTGTAATCGAAGAAATCAAAGCCCCGCTCCCGGCGGCCATCCGGTTCGATCACGAGCTCGCGGGTGCTGTCAGCATACCAATCCAGCTCTTCGAAATACGGGGCGAGCACCTCGGTCTGCAGGATAGTCGGGATAAAGTTCATCAGATGGACGAAATCATCACTTTTTTCCCAGAAAAACCCGCACTTCTTGTACATCGGCACGGCCTTGGTGTTGCCCGCCCAGGTGAACAGATCGAGACGCGGCCAGCCCGCTTCCACGGTCTTGCGAACCGCATTCAAGATCAGATTCCGGCCAACCTTGTGCCCGTGATAATCGGGCCGTACATTCAACAACGGCACATACAAGGCCCCTTCGTCCTGGCGGTAGTGCGCGAAGCTGCAGAAGCCAACAACCTCCTCGCCGTGAACGGCGAGAAAGACATGAAGATGTGAGGAAATCTCCATTTCCCGGCGCACGCTGTCCTCCGTTCTCTGGTCGGTGCCGCCTCCCCAGCTTTCTTTGCTGAGGTTCCACATGTCAGCAACCGCTGCCGCGTAGGATGGTTCATATTCTATAATGCGGATTTGTTCGGCTGTGGCATTTGCTGTCATGTTCTCATCTCCTTTATCTAATCGATAAACGACGCCTGTACACCTTGTATTGATCGAAATAGCTTGATGAGCTATAGTTATTATAACATTAATTGGAAGAATAACGATGAGGTCTAAACTTTTTTACCCAAAGTTTACCTCATTCTTTTCTGTTGACTAGGCTGAGAGCATGCTGGAACGGGTTGAGATCGTTCAGGTGGAATGACTTGGAGGTGTAGAGGTGGGAGAGGAATTATTCAGATCTGCTGGTTGGGGTGTTCATGTTCTATCCGTAGAACGTGAGACGGTCAAGTTTCCCAAGGAAGAGGAAGCGCTGGCCTTTCGCTTACACATCCATGGGGATCCATCGATGAAGCTGCGCATGCATGACCAGATTCAGCTTATTGCAGGGCAGGCTGGTACCCCTTCATGGTCAGCTTTTAGAGCCGTCGTTAACCAATATGAATCAGGTTCGTTGTTATTGTTCATAAGCCCTCAGTACGAATCGCGCTTGGAGGAAGTGCTCAGATTTGAGCTACTATTTTCTCCGCTGGCATCCATTATGGGAATCAATGAGGTTATGCAAACCCTTGGCTGGTTTCCCCCGTTTCATTACGCTGAGATTACCCAAGCTGACCTGAGGGTTGAGAAAGAGGGCTTGGGAAAAACGTTGCGCATAACCATCAAAGACACAGCCGGAGATTTCTCCCCCTACGCCGTGTCTTTTCAATTTACAGGTATTCATGAGGAGAAGCTGTCTCCGTTTGACGAACAAAATAGGTTACTTCAATTGGATTTCTGCTATGAGCATGAAGCCATATATGTCTTCATGGATGCGCAGATGGGCTTCGGAGGATCTTTTCTATGCCGCGAGGTTAGTATGAGGGTAGAGTGAATTGCTCGGGCCGATGCTGTGGAGTTTTGTACTCAGCCATGATGAGGACATTGCGGATGAAGCACACGGATTCCGCCCGCGTCAGGTGGTCACCGCCTTGATAGCCCTAGACCATGGCGGCTGCTTTCCTCTGGGATAGCTGCTTGTCGAGCACATACCGAATCGCTTGGTCACCAATTGCGTTAACCCCTGTGTGACCGCTAGCAGCTCCGCAACGGCCGTTCGTGTAATCGGCTTATCGTGCTGCTCGATTTGGAGCGGATACTGATGCGCGGCGGCGAATGTATCATACGTTGCGCTCCAAGTTGTACTCTCCGGCTGTTCCGCTACTCCTTTTATAGCGATCAGGAGCATTTTCAGAAATTGTTCTTCCGTGGTTGTCGTATCCGGACTAAACCTACCAGGAGCCACGCCGCTCACCATACCGTTTTCTAACGCCCATTCGATGTCTGTCTTGGCCCAGTGGTGGCTTACCTTGGTAGTCAGTGATCTGAAGTGCTCCACGAATAAAGACTGATTCGCCGTCTTTGAGATACTTCTTAATATAATCCACTGTATCGAATGGAGTTAATGTTTTATTATCTTTTACTTTTTTCCTTCTTCATCTCGCTCAAGACCTGCTTTAATATTCATTTGAATCTCGAAATTGTCATCCCGTTCCTTGTATCTTTCACCCCAAGTAACTTTCTAGATATTTTTATTATCACGCTTACCATCACTAGGATCGCGATATACAAGATTAACCTCTTTTGTTTTTGATCCCATTAGCTCAACGTAGACAAATTCTGCTGGACTTGTTTTGATACCAAACTGAATCTTTTGCCAAGGATTACTCCCATCTTTCTTTCGCTAAATGCTTTGTCATTTGAAAGGCCTGTGACGATTCCTTTAAGAACAAACTGTCCCTATGTAGGTTGTAGGTTACTCATTATTATTTATCTCTCCTCATAATTTATATTATAATTATTGGTTAATTTAGAGGAAAGATTTCGGTGGATCTCTACTGTCTATTCATATCACCTACTTATCAGAGTAAAATTGTTGTTAGAATGAACTGTGGTTGCAATACAGATAGCGAGACTCGAACTCGCAAGGTGCATTACCGCAGCATTTTAAGTGCTGTGTGTCTGCCCTTCCACCATATCCGCTCAGTGGATCTTGCAGGATTCGAACTTGCGATGATGTGACCAGTTATGAGCTGGTTGCCATCGGCCTCTAGGCGAAAGATCCAGAATATAAATTCATCCTTTGTCACTTTTAATTGATTCAATTGCTTTCTTTATGTTTAATCCCATTTGCTTCACAATTATCTCAACCGAAAGTAACAAAGGAGGTTTATTCATTTGATGTACTCCTATTCTTTTGCGAAGCAGCTGCTTTTTTTGTGTAGTTAATATAGCATTTTCAAAATACTTTAAATTACATTTTTTATTCTTATAAAATTCGACTTTTATTCTTATTTATAAATTCTATTTTGTGCAATAATTTGAAATATTTAATAATGTGTACCTAGTTGTTCAAGGTAAGTTTTTATTGTAAAATCTACTATAAAGGAGGTGCTAAATGGCTGGAACTTTACGAAATCCTACTATTGGTGAAGTTTGGACCTTAGGTGAACCATCTCGAAAGAAATATGAAGAGGCTGAAAACGCAAAACGAAAAATTTTAGACTACATTCCTTTTAAAATCGGAAGAAAATTCGAAATTATTGAAGTTACTAATTTATTTGGTGGCATAAAATTAAAAGATTTACAAAACGAACGCTTTATTTTTCATGCATACAAACATCACCTAGGAAAGAAAGTAAGTAACTAAAAGAAGTCTCTGACTTCTTTTTTTATTTTTACAGATTTTAATTCTGCTCAAGCACTCCTTCTTTTATAGATAAATTCTCATCCTTACAACCACAATCAGCCTCGAACGCATAGAAAAAAACTTTACAGCGGTTCACTGGCAAGTTCCTTTCCATTCTGAACCAAATTATGCACCATTTAATTAGTTCAAGTCTATATGGCTGATCATTAATCTCTTTAATATAAAAGACAACATGCTTTCTGCCTAATGTTCAAAGATGTAAAGTGTACTTTTTATACTAAATCAATATTATTTTTAATTAAGGATCTTAGCAATCTCTGTAACTTGTTATTGGTCTCTTGATTAACTTTTTGAGACATATATGCATCCTCAATGAGTTTTGTTTCTGCCTCCACATCCTTAGTTAAATCGATAAACTGGTTATATGCTAGACCACCATGTTTGACATTCAACATAAACTCCCTTTCTTCACCCTGATAAACAATAGACGAAGAAAAGTCATTAAAATCAGTAGAATAGAATTTTGAAATAAACTTTAAAAAGTGCAATGACATCATTGCTTTCTTTGTATTGTATCCGAACTTATCTATAATCTCTTGTTGTTTATCAGAATTTGGCTTAAGCAAATCCTTCATCTGACCGTGATACATACCATAACAGCTATTATACAAGTTCCTTAAATTGATTCTTGCTAAATCGTCACGCATTCCAATAATTTGATTTATTTCTTTATAGTCATATGTATCAATCTCAACTGAAAACAAAAGCTCTAGGAATGTTAGATTTGAGTTAAATAGAAGTTTTTCAAGCTTCCTAACATCATGTATCTCAATATCTTCAGCATCTGAAGTGGTAAAATTTTTGTATATGACACCATTATACAAATCATCAAAGGTAGGCAATACAAATAGCTTGATGTCTCGATCAGATTTATTGTCATTTAGATTTCTATTTACGCTCCCAGAAAGAGCCTTAAATACTACTTCTCGTCCATGTACTTTCACTTTTTATAGTCATCTCCTGCCCAACGAAATGCACGTTTTATTTAAACTCCAATTTATCGTAAATCTTAATAAATATCTTCGCAATGTTTCGAGCATCGTCAATACCCCTGTGATGGATACCTTCCAATTGAAGCTTCAGCATTTGTAAAGCTCTTTCCATGCCGACACCTCTTCCCTTACCAATCATCTTTCCGTGCTGGTGCTTTATGCTAATATGATTCAGCAGCCAGTTATTCGAGATTTTATGTAAATCGCAATCCGTCATCAACTGGTTTTTATCATAAAAGCCCCAAGAGCATAGGAAATATTCCTCTTCACCTATCCAATCCTTGAATTTATTAATGGCCTCTATAAAGTAAGGGGCCTTATTAACATCCTCTTGTTTGATAGATGTAAGGTTTTTACAGAAATCCGACAACCATGGATTCCGTATTGGTTTGATGAATGTTTGAAACTCATCAACAAACTCAAGTTTGTCATTTAATTTAACTGCACCAATTTCAATTGTTTCATTTCGATTTGAACGGACATTCTCCCAGCAGGTGGCCTCTAAATCAAGTATAATATAGTTCATTTTACTCATCCATTTCTTAAAGTTGTTATTGTCTATAATAGCATTATTAACCAAAAAAATTCTCAGTAATTATTAATTCTAATAAAACAATACTAATTAGACAATGTATTTATGTCAGCTGCAATACATCTGTAAATATCAATCTCTGATTCCGTGGTAACTCAATATCAGCATGAAAATGAGCAAAAAACCATTTTTTATACTTTAATTTCTTATCTATGTCATTAAAATATCTGTGCATCTGATCCAATTCATACCTAATACCCAGTCGCTCGCTTATCCGCTCCATAGTTCCACTGCAGCATGTATGTGTAATCACATAATCCACAACCCACCTATGCCTATCTAGGTTCTTCAGACCCTCTTCATACTCTGCATATGATGGCATTTCACGTCTCCACCAGGAGATACCCTCTCTACGATGCTCCTTATCATGTGAATCAGCTCCACCGAATGTGAAGAACTTCTTTCCTTCAATTTCATACACTTGGCCACGCATCAAATGAATTATCGATTCATTGATCTTATGCACCTTACCTCCATTCCACTCCTCAACAGGATAGGCGTCCAATAAGTCATGATTCTCATGATTGCCATCAATAAACAAGGTAGTGAACGACTTCTCTTTATTAAGCCATTTACGCCAATACATGTCTTCCTTGTCATTGTTCCAGACAAGTCCAAAGTCTCCCGCTATGATAACATAATCTTTCTTAGTGAGGCTTTTCTGCTGAGGGAAGTTCCTGGTGTTCAGTCTTTTTCCGATACTTACGCTGCCATGCACATCTCCAGTAATATAAATCAAATCGCTTCACTCCAATCAAATATCCATTTTATTACATACCTAATGCCAACGTTTGTCCATTTCATCACTCATTGAAGTTCTCCCCATACATAGCTCTAAAAATGAATCAGCTACACGAACGCTACCCTCAAAGTCTAGATACCCAGAATGAGCTACAAGGATAGGGTATTCATTGTCAGTCATCTCTTCCCTCATATCAAAAATATAATGATTGCCATAACCGTCCATACCCATTGAAACACAATGCTTCATATATTCTGGAAATTCATAGGCTACATTATACTCTCTAAATTGCGTAATACTAAAAAATTGAAAATATCTATCTCCTCTCTGAAAATCTCCACCATTTGAATATTGTAGGAATTCGATATACGTCGATGGAAGTTTTTTCTGCGGAAAACTCCATTGCGAAGGGGCAAATGGTATGTCAGAGCCTGTCTGAGCGTGTGTGTCTATGACGCTCTGAATCTCTAGATCTGATATCTGTGTATTCCAAGTCTCATGGAAATTATAAATTTCTTGATTGCTTGCCCCTTCTCTCTTTTCGAATGCATCTTCAAAAATTTTATCCCATTCCATCTATACTCCTCCGATCCTTACAAAATCTCAATTTTATTCACTTTCATTCTCCCTGTCGTCGGAATGATGACTCCACCAATATGAAAAAAATTATCAATTATTACTTGGCGATTCTTTTTATTTACTCTAATTTTCAATCATCTACCCTCTCCTTTCCAATGAAACTTCGGTTTTATCTTAAGGACTTCCTGACAGTTACATAATTACTTGGGATCTCATTTGCTTCTTTGACTTCTATTAGATATCCACCAGCATCTCTATTGTTTGCAAAATAAACCCTTGTGACACAATAGTATTTGCCTTCATACTGAAGAAATGATTTTACTGGAATAGCATGATCACTGGTAATATTAACAAAATCCCTGGCTTTGGGAAATTTCAACCTGTAACCTATTGTTGCTATCATAGCCACCTCACAAAATAAATTTATATAAATAATTCATTTCATTAAAAATAATAACTACTGAAATTATCATCAAAACATTTTTCAGTTTCACATTTAACTTTGTACCAAGTACCACCAATACTTTGATTTTCCTGTATGAACAATCTACTCGCGCATCGGATGCATTTCCTCGTAACATTTCTATCTTGTAGATACTCTTTAAGATACGCTTCAGCATGTTCTACTTCCTTGATTTCCAGTTCAAGTGCTTTATCGCTAATATCAAACTCTTTCATATCACCTCTGCTGGCGGAGATTGATCGCGGAAATGCGCCAAAACCTCCGACCAGCTCATGATGATGGGTACTAATTTGTCCCCCTCCTCGTTCGAATAATTTTATAATTGGCTCATATATGTCATGATATTTAATGGCTAATGGGTTGCCGCTATCAATTAAGCAACACCACTCAAGATAGTTGAAGCAAATTGCTTTAAAAATCGTTAAGTTAATTTTCTTGAGATTTGGACAAATTGTAAGCAAATTATCATAGTCAAGAATGGGTTCTTTATGAATTAATTTCGACATTCCCAGTAAAATATAAGCACTTTCCTCATTCATTAATTGTAGAAAGACTCCAACTCTACGATAATACTCGGCAATAAGCGTAGCGTCAGCCGTATACTCTCCTTTAGATCTAAAATCTCTATATCTTTTATGTGATATATTTACATATTGTTTTTCATCAATGCTATTGATTCGCATTACAGCTTTTAAGAAATAGTTTTCCATATCAATTCACCTGATTCCGTTTAACTAACAATATTCCATGATTTGTTCCCTAAAGAATTGTTACAGTAGCAATATCCTTTCCTGCCCAAAGCTTAAAACTGAACCCTTGTTCAAGTAAATGCCATGGCGCCTCGTCCACAATAAAAGCTACATCAGCCTCTGTATTCCATGTATTATCTATTAATTTATATACTCTTACTAAAACAGTCCATGTGTCTCCATAAAATCTATAATTCTCACTCTTCCCAATATTGACAACTATGTCTTTTATCCATTCATTGACTGGGAAATGACTGGGATCAAGACTCGTTTTAATCGATCTTGTCAATCAAAAATCCCCCAGCTGCTGATCTAACTAAGTACAACTCGTCGAATCCTTCAGCGAATGAAGGATTCTGCAATTTCTTTAATGTGCTCTTAATTGCTACTTCAGGCAATTTTTCTTTTCCTTGCCTCAAATCGTTCCGTGAATAAGACAAATCATAATCAGGTTCAAAGAAATAGCCAATCACCTTGAAGTTGTGATCCTTGGACATATCGATATATTTCTTTCTATCTGCGATTGTGGGATTCGTGTTATCTACAACAAATGGCTGCATTGCTTTGATGGAAGCCGTTAAAAAGATATCCTCACGATTTCTTGTCCGCAACATATCAAGATTAATTCGTATATGCGAATTATAGAATTTCTCTTTAAAAAAAGTTGACTTTCCAGAAGCTTGAATCCCGATAAAGATTACACATTCCACATCTACTCATCCTTATTCAAATAGACATATTGGTTAATGTAGTCTCGGTTCTGGCTGAAGATTGGTGTTTCAAAATCAACATCCCACTTACTCCGAGTTGCTTCACCTTTTTGAAAGTATTGTTTGGTGATGCAGACGCCGCGCTTTTGCCAAATAGGTAAGTCATTCCAATTGATACCCATTAAACGAACATTTTTAAGAAATCATCAATTGAATTTGCAAAAACTCCGTTGGGATTCTCTTCATAAACTTCAAAGTGCCCATAATCACAATCTATCCACTCTACTTGGTTTGTATCGTTATTAATTAATATTGGAATACTACCTATATTTATTAATAAATTGCCTATCATCATTCTTCTTCCAAAATCATTTCCCCCAGTCCATTCTAGAAAACCTTTAATAATGAATTCATTGACCACCTGAGATGAATGAGGCATTTCTAGAAAGAATTCATTTCGATCCCTCTCGGTTTCATTGAAAGAAAACCATGTATCCCATTTATTGTTTTGAGGTATAGTCATAAGCGATTTCAAGCTTCCTTCACCATTACAGCCATACACCCGAGTGTATAAACTTTTAATACTGGAGCACAACTGAAACCCTAGCGCGCTTTCAGCTTCTGAAAAATCAATCAAATTGCTGTTCGGCTTTACTTGAGACAACTTAGCTATTTTCATGGTGTACAAACACACTTCTTTCTATATAAAATTGTTGTTTTATTCTGATGAATTCTAGGATCATCTGTACTTCATTTCAATTAACCGAAGCTCCTGGCAAATGTTTGGTGAAAGATATTGGGTCACATCAATATGTAGTGAATTAAGAATTTTTATTTCTTCCTCTTCTGGTAAGTGTCCATCCCAAAGATCCTGAGGGAAATAACGTTCATTAGACCTGTGAGCACATTGATACATGAAGTAGTAAATACTCCAGATTAATAATATTGATGGAATTTCGTAGCGATCTGTCACTTCAGCATTAGCGATAAAGTCAAAACATCCATAATCTTCTTCATCGTCATTGCACATTCGGTATATTTGATCCCAATCTACATAGCTACCTAATAGCCATGAATTCCCCATATGAAGGATCTCTCGGAATTTTTTAAATGCCTGATCATACTTCCCTTCACCGAATTCATCTTCCAGATAATCAAGTGTCCGCTTGGCATAGGCCAAACAAATCGCCACTCTGCTATCAATGCTAATTTCCTCAATATTCTTCATATTAATAAATGCTCCTCAAATTGGTCAATAAAACAGCAGCATTGGTTTTATTTTCACGTTCCAATATACCCATCCATATGAAAATAGCCTTTTATGGGATTATTTCAAAATGTTCATTAAACCAGTCATCCCATTCATTCTGAAAATTAGTTTTTAAATATAAAATAGCTCCTTATAAAATTTCGGTTCCTCACTGTTTAGATTTTTGCTTAGCAAATTGAATGAAGAATGAGAAAGCTAAAGCAATAATTAAGTATGGTATTGATAGCATGAGTAAAAAAATGGACACACCAAACTTCGTATCTGACTCAGCAAAGGTAAAAGTCAGTACAAACAGACAAAAGTATTAAATAACGGAATTAATGCTGGAGATAAAATAATCCCTGATGATTCCAGTATGAACTTTAGCAAAAGAACACCTTCTGTTCCAATAAAATAACCATTTGATTACCACTAACATAACTAAATAATACCATTTCACATTGTTATAAGTCAATTATATATGTTTCATATGTTACTTATAAAAATCCAATAAAAAAGAGCTTCTCACTAGCAGCTCCTTGACATCAATTCCTACTCTCGTATTGTTTAGCATGACCAATTAAAGCCCATAACAATATCAGAGGATATAAGAATAAAAGCCCTATAAGAAAAAAAGCCCATGCAATTCCATTCTCTTTACTAATGCTTCGTTTTTTTAAAGGTCGGATGACCAATTTTCTTCATTAGCATTTGCACAAAAATCTTCAGCAAAACCCTCCTCAGTATCATTCATGACCTTATTGAACAAATACTCCATTTCAGCCATTTTTATATGCCTTTTGCTCTCCAGGATTTCCATGTGGACAATTACTGATTCTCTCGCTAAGAAGAGTGATGAAGGGATCTTATCCAATTCAGCATGTAACATATCAACCTTCTTATCTATTTGGTCGATGTTGTGCTTAATAACTTCGTAGTTTGTTTTAGTATCCTCGCATTGCATAGCTTTTTCAAACAGGTGCGGATCGATGATTATCACTTTTGACATGTGACTTCTCCTTTGCATATAGTTTCCTAACATTTACAATAGTATCATGGGTTATCTTGGTAATCACCACTCTATTTTTGCAGATTTGCACAAAAAAATAGTTTACAATAAGTCCAAATTATGTATATTTGTCGATGAATGTCGAATTATATTCTTTTTGGACAAAAAAATAATCGAACCGAGACACGGGTCGATCAAGCAATATTCATACTTTTTTTGTATTAAGAGGGGCATATTGATAATTGAGAGGACTGTACAAATCATTTTCCTGTCCAACCTGCTTTATGACATAAGGAATTAACTTGAGTTGAATCTGTACACTATGAAGAGCATCAAGATCAAAGAATAAAGTGCCATTGTGACTATGATATTTTTTGATGTTACTCATGTTAACGACCAGGGTCTTTCCTAGCGAGGCAAAATCTTCGACTCCTTCAATATTTTCGAGTATCTCTTCCTTCGTAATAAATGTCCCATACCTGGATGTAACTATTCGCTGTCTTTTCGCTCTATCTATAGTGACATAAAAAACATCATTATGTTCAATCACAATAAAATTACTTTCTAAATCAATAAATTGTATGGATGTCTTGAGACTGTCTTCAAAATTTTTCAACAATTGCTTTACTACTTCACTATCTGCTGTTTGAAGTTCTGAGCTTACCCTATGTTTAATCCAATCGATCAACTTCAAATAAAACAGTCCTTTCTATTTAGTTATACAAAGGGATGTATTCGACAACATCCCTGTCACATAACTAAAATATTCTTATTCTTTTGGAGCTTCTGGTTCAAACCAAATACCAAAACATGCTGGTTGAACTACAGCAAGAACAAAAGCAAAAGTTGCAACAAGTGGCATTGCCATAAAAGAAACGATTTTTTTCATTAGCTCACCTCCCTTCGTATTGCGAAAATTTTTATCTCAACATTTCTTCCCTATCCCTCTTCATTGATAGAAAAATAAGAAGAAAAAACGCTGACGTATTGATTACAAGAACTAAATAAAACATTCTAATTGTTTCTTGATAGTACAGATTTGGGTAGGTTATTAAAACAATGAATACTGAGATAATTGCAACGATTACATAAGGTTTGCTGCTGCTTTTCCTGCCTGTATTAACTCTATCTGAAAAATCAAAATCAAATCCATCATTAGTCCTCTTGAGAAATATTGAAATAATCACCACAATAATAAATGTTATCACCTGAGCAATGTAACCTTTAACTGTAAAAGGTTGCATGTCTTCCGGACCCATAAGACCATACGATAGAAATAGTAGCCCAAGAAAAGCCTGAATTAGTAAAAACAAAACATATCCTACTATTGTGATCCATATTGAATATTTTGTTTTTTCTCCAAATACAAATCTCACGATTCCAATCATTACAGGAACTAGAAAAAAAATAGCGTATTGATGAATGAAATTAGATAGTAGTGTGGATAAAACAGTGGAAATAATGACAGATCCAATGATTCTTACCATGTTACTCCTGATATTAATCCTGAACACACTCAGAATTAGTAAAAGAATTGAAGCTGCATCAAACAAAGAAAATACAAATGATACCACTTCACGAACCACCACTATAGTTCACCCTCATTTTTGTTATATCTAGCAGAGATAAAGCTTGAATGAAAAAAGCAGTTGTGACAACAGGTGATATTAGAACAAAATAATTAAATGCTATAAAAAGGAGAGCAATTGATTTGAACGTCCAATACTTTTTTGAAAAACGTGTTATTGACTTAGATAATGGAGCAAAGTACAGAATAATTACAGCAGTGATTACATTAAGAAAACTTAAGTCAATGTTGTAGAGCTCAATTAAGGGTATTAAGATAAGAACCAATGTTGAAAAAATAAAACAATGAAAATCATTTTTAAAATGCCATGCCCCACCAGATACAAGTCTTAATGCAACAAAGCATATGAAGCAAAGGATAACTGATGTTGTGTTTCCAATGAAGAAAGAGATTACTAGAAGAAATAGTAACACAAACAAAAAATTCAATAATACATGTAAAGTATATTGGGTTCTAGCGAAACTTAAGTTGTATTTATTGTTGTCAGTGTATATGTATTTTGCTATTCCAGTTGCTAATTTCCCAATCAATATATCCCATCACCTCCCATATATCTTAAATAAAGCATATCACTGTAAAATGATTTCAACAAGAACAATATCAATTTCATATAAGTAATATATCATTTTTTTGTTTTTATAAGTCAACATTTTCGAATGCAAAAAAAGAAAAAACCTAGAAAAATATCTAGGTTAGTTGGTACAGCTCTTTAATTGTTTCTACATTTAGAAATTCATTTTTAATCCGCGTTAAACTCTGATCTAGATTAAAATTGAACCTCTCGGCAATAAGTGCATATTCCTCTTTATCAAGTTGTCCACGTTCCTGGTAAAGCTCCTTTGCCCTAAACAGCATACCACTATAGGCAATGTTACGCGGTTGAAACTGTGGTTCATTAAGCTCATTTGCAATCTTAGTAAGTCTACGATAAACAACGTTCTTCTCACTCTCGTAAATGTGCTTCGTATTCGTTTTGGCACTTCTGACTACATAATCATTCTCAATCAAATTGGCCTGGTCCGCGCGATTATCAGGGCTTGTGTTACCATTCATCTTTTCGTAAGTATCTTCTCTTAAAGCTTGCTCACAAAGTTTGATACATTTATCACTAACAACAATTGAGCGTTTATTTCCATTCTCATCTGACAAATGGAGCGTATTATTAAATGCATCAACGTGGGGTTTGGCGAGTCCTAGGATCTCGCTATGGCCTTCTCCCCACACACCCTCATACAGTAAGCTAATAATAACCGCATCTTGAGCATTCGCACATTTATCAATGATCTGATTAATCTCTTTATCTGTCCAGTACTTTTTTAGGGTTTTATTAACAAATTGACTAGCCCAATCTTTTGGCACTAGATCTAAAGGGTTAAGTCCATTAACATGACCCTCTTCAATAGCCCAATCTATATATTTACTAATCCAGGAAACATTATGTTTGCTGCTGTTTTCCGTTGTTGGAGCATATAGAAACATTAATCTACGCAGTTCTTCTCTGGTAAAATCATAAACATCTTTTTCCAGGTCACTTTCAATTGCATTAGAAATTTTAAACATTCTTGCAATTAGTTTTTGGGTTCCAGCCCCATACTGTTCAATAAACTCTTTCTTGACTTCTTCATTAAAATATTTGTCTTCATATATAACATTAGACATAACTAAATCTCATCTCCTTTAACAGCATTAAGATAATATCTCGCTAGTCTTGTCTTCGAAGAACTTACGGATACTTTTCTTAACCTGGTTAGAATTAACCTTGCCTTGTGTGGTCATCAATTCGTTGAATTCAGACCCCTCTTTGGAAAGATTAATATTATCAATAATACGAACAATCTCATTTGTTGGATAGTCAAAACCGAACTTATCATACAAAGCTTTTGCGATAACGACAAATCCAACAAAAGTATTGTGATGGTTTAACCATGAATCCTTAGAAAACTCTTTTTGAGTTTTACTATTGAATGCTTGGTCATACGCAGGAATCAGATATCCAAAGAACTTTTTCAACACTTCTGTTGCATCGTATCTTTCTTTAGTGTTCTGTGGATCAAAGATAGAATCAATTGCTTCGGAAAGAATTGCGAAGTTCGTAAGATAGCTTAATTTTTTATCCAAAGTCGTTTTAATGGATATTCTGCTTCTCAATTCAGGTATGTTCATAAGATCTTTAGCAATTTGCGCACCATGGCTCTCTGCCATGTAATTCTTAATTAGAGTCTTGTCAAATCTATTAACGGTATTAACTTGCCCCAACATAAATTGAGCTTCCTGCAGAGGGTAGTGCTTGATGGCCACATTGATAAAGCCAACATAGTCAGGCTCTTCTTCTAGCACACTCAGGATCGCCTGGACACGATGCATTCCATCAATCAAGTTAACTGAGGTTCCCTCGTGGATAGTAAGCTCTCCGTTGTCATAGTCAATATTGTCATTACCATTTACCAGGATGTTAAACAATAACGTATCAGCCTTATATTTTCTTTCAAGCATTAAGCGCGTTATATTCTTCACGCTTTTAATGTTAACATCTGCTTTTTCAGTAAGCTTACCTTTAGCAGTTACTTTCTTTTTACTGAGACGTTGAGTTTGGTAGTTATAAGTAAGCAATTTGTTATTCCAAATATCTGCAACTTCCTTGTATGTCATGATTGTCACAAATTCCTTGCCATCTGGTGTACCAAGGACAGTATTCTCGAAAGTATAAGGATAGCTAAACGTGGACTCAGCAGCTCTCTTATATTTTTTTGTTTTATTAATGTCTTTCTCACTGAAAAAGTGAGTTGGTCTAATTCTTTCATCATTTGTTACTTGATATACTGTAACAAGCAAAAACACCAGTTCATCTTTTTCTAATGTATTAATTTTATCAGGGTTCACTAATAATTCCGCAAAAGTCCCTCTTGGAATGTTCTTTTCAACTAATCTATCTTCGATCTCTCTTTGTTGTTCTTTATCTTTATTAATTTCATTAAAAACAAGCGCTACAGATTCATTCAAGTCGATCTCTACATTTTCCGCATTTGCAATACTCATAATTTACACTCCTTATACATTAATTTGCTATTACTCAGTATACACGATAGAAACAAAAAAATACATATCCCCATAGTCTTATAACTACGCGTTTATGCATCTTTTCATTGCTGCCCCTCCAAATAAAAGTCAGTTTTCATTGGCTATTGTGATGATTTATTAAATGAGCAATCTCTGTTACTCTCACCATTGTAATTCCTTCTCTTTGTTCAACTGCAAGTGGATGATCAGTCTGTTCTAGTTCTATTAACGGAACGGCGCCAACTTCTTGTGTATGTACCATTGTTTTTAATGACAGTGTAGATATTGGATATATAGAAAGTTCAGTCGACAACCAACCAAAATATGGTTGTTCATTTTCTCTTCCTTGTACATTCAATAATTCATTGGATTTCAAAAAATTTTCACCACTAAGTGAAGCCCAAACACTCCATATAAATTTTTCACTACTATCAATTATTGGTATTTCAATGTGTCCCCTAATATAAAAAAACTGTTCATCAATTACGCAAAAATCTCTAATTAACTCTGTTCTTTTCTCTTCTGGTACCTTGTAAAAATAGTCTGGTGCTTCAATTCCGTAACATAAAGGGACTTCACTTAATTCCTTGTTGCAATGAGGGCATTTCATAGTCTCTACTCCTTTTAATATACCATCAATTTCCTTTGAATAGCCTATATATCTAATGAGTCAATGAGCACCTCATAGAATTCAGGTTTTATATGAGAAAAATTCAGAATTACCTAACAAGCAGCCACTGCTCATTACTATCGTCATAAACAAAGGAATAAACATCTATTGGGGCATGTTCAAGGTTAATAAATCTAGCTGACATGTTTTGTCGCCCAGCCTCTTTGGCCAATTTCAGCATAAAAAAATTGATAAATTTAATATTCGAACAACCGAAGATATAGTCTACTCCTTGTTTCAAATCGAGGTTGTTACTTAACTCAGTCAGATCATCGAAGTTAACCACCAACGGGACTTCGAAGGTGATATACGATTCATAACCAGACAAGAGGCCTGCTTGTTCTTCATTTAATCCTACACCATCATCAACAAAAACATGTGCTTTCAATGTATACCTCCATTACCCATTCCTTAGAAGTTTAAGTACTTAATCTACTTACCTGTAGATTTAAGTCCATTACTTCCTGTCTTATTTTTTCAAGTTTATTGTACTTTTCTTCGAAGTTTGGGTCAGTGAGTTCTAACGAAAATGCATCCTCTTCTGCTTGCTTTAATTCCTGGTCTTTCTGCTTAATAATCTTCAATAAAAAATCCACATTTGGTTTGGCCACAGTAAATTTCTCCTTTAAATAAAACTAGAATTCTATTTGATGTTATGTCCTTCTAGTGATAATTCCTTAATTAAAAAGTCTCCTTGAACAATACGCACTTGTTTCTTCTCCTGATTAAACTCCCAACCATTCCGTATTGCATACTGGATTAATTTTGAGCAGGTGCTCGGCAAGTTTAAGTTAAAGTGCCAACACCCTTTCCAAGAGAAGCAAACTTCAAAAAAAGTTGTTTTAGTATTGAAGGGATATGCTCGAAAAGAAACAAACAAATTTTTAAAATATTCGTCAATCACACATTTGAATTGAAAACCATCCACTATTACTTTCTTGGTACGCTTTCTCAATGGCTTCAGATAAGTTCCCCCTATGAAACCAAACCAATCTTTTAAGGCATATTTGATTTATTGAATTTTCGGAGTCTTTTGTAATCATTCGCTGGTGGTATTCAGGATAGATTTTCTTCTAACTCATCGAAAACAGTATGCTGATCATAATAATCTTTTAGTTCAGAGTAGTCATATGACAAATCATCAGTCCAAGATACTAAAAACAACTTATTGATATTTCTTGTTTCAAACAAGTCATTAAGTATCTCGATCCGCTGCTTACTTTTAACCACATTGTCGAGAGGATACAAGATAGCAAAGTCATACTCCATTCCAGTGTTATTCCAGCTCGTATTTTTGATACTGTCGAAATATAGAGTATGTATCCCAAGTTCATAGCCTATTCCTGTTTTATAAACCTCATAGTGTTCATCGAAAAACGACCCGATGTTTTGCATATAATTTGCACGGAATAGAACTTTCGACCTTTCTGATATATATTCTTTTAAAACGTGCATAATCAACCTATGTTTTTCATATTGATGAGTGCCAGTAAGAAGCAGTGACCTTTTGTCAGATTGCAAGAAGTCCAAAATACTATTAACTACTTCGTCTCTTGTGTTCAACTATATTCATCTCCTTAGCTGTTTTCATTCACTGTCAATTCAGTTCATGAAATCTCCGTTTTATCAGTTACTTTAATCTTCAAATATAGAGTGCGCAAATTCTTCAAATGTGTCTTCATCACGATAATTAATTGACAAATTGTCATCATGCCATATCTCAACAATACTCCAATTATCCGTTACTAAAAATCCAACTCCATCTCCAGCAGAATTGTCACCGAACAATAAAACATCTTTTAATTCCGGATGAGAGTCCTCGTCATAAAGATGGCCTAAAATTTCGTCTACTTCAATTAATCCACTATAAAAATTAAAGTAATTATTGTTAACAGTTCCATAGCCAACTTCTCTCAAAAAATCTATGTAATCTTCAGGGATATCTTTCACCTCAAGCTCTCTTTTTATTTCATCTTCAGTTAAAGCCTCGAAGTTATGCTTAGAGGAATTATTTTTGATTATATTAATAATAATTTCGTATCTCATATGATGACTCCAGCTCCCATAGATTCAGTTTTTATTGGAGAACATTATTTAACTAAATTAGCCCATGAACATGGTTGAATTTATTGATATGTCCATAACATGATCATCTAATCCCACAAACTTGAAAACAATTACACAAAAATCACACGCATATGATAAAAATGTAAACTGTTCAATAGTGTTAAGCTCACCTTCACCAAATACTTCTTCTACATCATCTATAAATACCAACTCATCATAGCGTATTCCAATTCTGTAAATGTAATCATCAACAATTTCAAGTTCTAGATTATTAAATAAATATATAGGATATCCAGTATCATCTATTATCTTAATTCCTTCAAAACTGGATTCATCAAATACACTTCCTATGGAAACCCCTTCAAATGTCCCATCAGACAGTACATCTTTAATTTTATTTAAAAACTCATACTTTTTCTCCACTTTATCCTCCGCTATCAAATAAAATTTTCATTTCTACCTAGGTAACCCTTTAATTCCTCTGGATAGTCAATTTCAGGTGTAATTAGATTATGTTTAAAAAGTACTTTTCTAACATCGTCAACATAGCTAACAACTATATCTTCTTGTTTACTATCAGATAATTCTGCTATATCTTTGAAATAATTAATTTCAAATCCCATTTGTTTAAATCCATCATAGGCTGCATAAAAATTGTGGTTTGCAATTTCGTTGTCAAAATTTTTTCTTATATATATCTTCATTTTAAGTACCCGCGTTCAAAGTTAATTCTGACGGAATCAGATTTTATGGCATTCATTCGATTTCTATAAGTTATTCCTCAAAATGTCTATATCGAACGGAAAACTCCTTAATAATATCAAGAAAACTTTTACTTAATTCACTTAAATGATACTCACCGCCATTAAGTTCTAAACGTAATTCTAGACCCTTACAATAAATTATTCTTATACCCTCACTTTCCAAATCGATATATGTAATTATGGAATTTAATTCCTTACTAAGTGTTATAAACCATCTAGAAATCGAAACTGAATCTTTAAATAGCAGACTCATATCAGTAGTAGCAGCAGTAAATGACACTTCAATTTCTTTGTTAGTTCCCTCTAGTTCCCTTACAGATATATAAATACAACCAATCCTTGCTTTTCCATCCGGCTCTATATATTCTTCGACTCTAGTTTTGTCATAGTGTGGAGTCCAGTCGTAGCCTCCCTCAAGGTATTTTAAAATGAATGAATCCATCTCAAAATGGATACACGCACAATCTCCGTAACTTAAAGTACCATGTTTTTTTATGTATTCGAACAATTTGTCCCTATAGTGATCATGAATCACTGTAACAAAGCTATAATCAAGCCCCATAGATAAATCCTCCAATTTCAACATTCATTCGAATAAAATCTGAATTTTATTTACTTGTTTTATCCTTTATTAGAGAACCTACATTAACTCTGGTCACCTGACAAAAATCCTATTTACTAAAACATACCATTTTATATATGTTGAGTCAATTATATTCGATACTAATTATTGATAAGTTACATATTTTATTTATTTGATAGAAGGTGAAACTCACCTTTGCCTCTCATTTGACTAATACGCTGCTGCACTCTGGTCAAGTCAATCCCCAAGCAATTTTCTTTCTCTGGGTGAGTGATTAAATCCATCGGCTATAGATAGTGTCATATCTAAATCAAAAAAGGAAAATTGAGCATAAAAACATACGCCCCTTTTCCCAGGGGATCTCTGCTGGTTTAAACTTTATTAACATCCATTGGCACGAGTTGCGCTTCAACATAGTCATAATAAACATCAACTTTGGCCACTACACATCAAACGTCACGGACACAACTTGGCCTTGTACCATCACTTCTCCCACTGATAGCACTCTTGGTGGTACTGTCTTATTTGAAGCCTGGAGGATGACACTGGAGCCGTCATAAAACACTCGCTTCAGGGTAGCCTCATCTCCATTGACAATCACTACACCAATCTTCCCGTTCTCGACAAAGGTCTGCTTCCTCACGAGGACATGCATTCCCTCCCTGATTCCCTCGTCGATCATGGAATCACCTTTAATGATTAGATAAAAGTACTCTCCATTTGCAACGTCTTTTTTTGCTGCAACTTTGTATCCAAGAATGTTTTGCTCTGCCATGTAATCATATCCTGCCTTTATTGTTCCATAAATCGGGATTTGAACAATTTCTAATTCCCTTTCATTCTCAGCTCTGTTGGAAAATAATAAGTTGAGCGGCCTTATTACATCATCTGATTTACTTTTATTGCTCTATTCTTATAAAGATAAGATTTATCTTTTAAAGTTATAATGTAGGCATCATCTTCTAGAGGCAGATAGGGGATTAAATGCCTACACGTAGAGTTATTAAGTCAAATTTAAAAGAGTTATTAATTAAACATAAAATGGATCAAAAGACGCTGCATCAGAAATTCAATGTACGCGAGGCAACCATTGGCGAGACGGTGAAGGATGAGAATAAAACCTTTACCAGGGAAAACTTGAATGGTATTATCCAAGCCTTAGATACTATGGATATCAAAATACATAATCCAGTTATCCAGTGGCAGCCAACCAAAAAAAGACCCTCAATGGGGTCTTTTTGTATGTAATGAAATGCGGATTTTAATGGTTAACTACCTAGAAAGCATCTCCCTTTTAAAGTCTTCATACATGTGTAATGCCTCTTTTAATATCCCTCTTAATTCATCGTAATTTCGAAATATTGGTAGAAAAATTTTGTCATCTTCAAAATTTCCATCCAGTTGACTTTTTATTATACACCAAGGACCAAGAGATCTTTGAATCAATTCATCCTTCCATACCGCCCAAATCAACTCTACAGATCCATATTTTAGGGATACATTAAATTGGAATTTGTATCGAGGAAATTTATCTACAATTTTAAAGAAACTCTCTTTTTTGTTAAATGAAGCATTGTAACCTAGTTCACTAAATATTGCTAATGCTTCATTCTTCCCATATTTTTCAAACCTTCCATTTGGATCAGCTCTATACTTTGAAGATAGACCTCTGTGTCGCTCAATAAAGTCTATTGCTTCCAGTGATGCCCTTAGTTCTGGCGTTAACTGTTCCATCATTGCACCTCCAGAATAGAATTATTTAACCCACATCATAGTCTGAACAAAACTCCTAGCTTCTCAACTTATTTATCAGCCGAATATTGCCACCCAAATTTGCTTTAAAACATGTGGATTATACTCTTGGGGATACAATGCTATTGTGAATATTAAAGTCAACAGTACTCCACCAGAAAGATAACCACTCCGATTCAATTGTCTTGTTCTTAATAAACTAATAATCAATATTGCACTGTTTAGAAGAAAGATAAACGGTAAATAGACAATTCTACCAAGTCCAGTATAGGGAAAAAACGTGATTAGTAGTGTAATTAATAATATTGAAGGTAATAATGCAAATAAATACTTATCCAAAGCAGTAACATTTAATATACTATCCTTATTCCATTTTGGTAATATCCTAAGGAAGATATTGTTGCAATCGAGACAAAAATACAAATTGGGAAGTATTAAAGGGAATAGAGCAATTAATGAGTCGTCATTAACCCTACCGATAAAAAATAAAAAAGTTAAAAATGTATACGCAGATAACAATAATCTAGTGAAAATAGAAGTTGTTTGTTTTACTTTGTCGCTGTTGCAAGTTGGACAAGTCCTCATGCCACCTCTCCAGCCCTTTCCGGACGACTATGCGTTACATTACATATCCAAATTTAATTAATAAATCCAGTTTTTCCTTTAATGCTACATTAATTTTGAAATATTTACAATATCGTATACAAATGAAATTTAGAAGTGTTGTTGCGACAGTTACTCCAGACCAAATGAAATGAAATACGAATTTTATCTATTTATTTTTAATGTCTCTCAAACACTCCTGAAGCTCATGGATTCTGGCATTAACTTGCTTCATTTCCTCTTTCAATTGTCTGGGAACTTCCTTTTCGTCCTCGACTGCATTGTTAGCCCAAGACATCAAACTAGATGCATTCCCCATATGTGAAAGGGCTTGAAATATAAAGTCGTTTTCTTTGCCGATACTAATAAAGTTAGTCATGGTTTTGGTTGTTTTGTATTAATCATTCTAATAAATTCCTCCTAAGTTTCTTATGAAAGACGAGTTTGATTGGAAATTATCTATGCTTATATTCTGTTGAAAACATATCTTTTCGAAGTTTTGCCATTTTGCCATTATGTCTATTTAAGAACACGACTCCTTCGGCCTCTACGCTGGGATTTAGAATCGAACGTAGGTTCAAGATCCATTCTTTCCAACTATCAAAACCATCTGTAGTAGGATAATCTTTATAGGCACTAACTCCATCTTTATGTGGCTCAAACGTAAACCATAAGTTCTTGTCTAAACCATATTTATTGCCTTGAATGTTCAAACCAATTGCTTCTCCATAATACTCCCCATCTTTGAATTTCTTTGATCTCTTAGAAACGCGATTTATCACGGCTTCATTAATGTACTTATATTGTGGGTCATTTAACTCTGTTTTCACATAACCTTTATGTTTTTGGTTTCTTGCATAGATTTCTAACCTCAACCCATCAACTACAATTTTCACGTTGGTACCATCAATCTTCTCCAGAACAATGGCTTCTGAAGGATCAAAGCACCATTCCCATCCGACTGCTATTTCGGGAATGCAAAGTCCTTTATCCATATCTCGAATAAATGGTGGAAACATCTTTTCAAACTCTTGATACTTTGTAATAAGTTCAATGTTATCTCTATTCATTTTATATCTCCTTTATTATTTGAATTAGAATCAAACGCAAATTTTATGGGGAATGATGAACATTCCCCATGTCTCAATAAAAATTAGTCCCAACGATCAATCTTGATCAATCGTGTTGAATTATTTGAAGTTACTTTAACGAATAAGTTCCAATCACTATCCTTTGAATAGCCAACCCCACATGCTGACGCACTCTCAATCTCATCAATAGGGGCATTTGCCGTATATGCCTCTAATGTCTTTCTGATTTCTCGCAAATCAGATTTCAGCATTTCATTAAAGAATCCTCTTCCCTTGCCTTGAGACAAATCCTTACATTCATCCAGCAAAAAGAAAATATGATGGCCTGAATGAGCTACTTTTACTTCACCCCAATGATTAGGAGAATCTGTGACCCCCTTAACCTTTACAAATCCATTCACGGGTACATTCCACGATCCATCAGAAGAGTATTGATTTACATTAACAATATTAGGCCGCTGTCCCCTCTTATAATCGAACTTAAACACATCAAGTTTGTAACCTGTTCCACTAGCAAGCCCATTAAACACAAAAACCTCTCCATTAATTTCTAACTCTACCTTATACGGAGTTGTTCCATCTCCTCGTTCGCAATAATTGTGCACATAAAAATGATAATGCCCATTTACAGCAGAACCTTCGCTCCATCTTATATTTTCAACTGGATATTGTGTCGTAGCTCTACCACCATTTGCGTCTACATCTAACCATCCACTACAGTTGCTTTGTTTTTGACCATAAAATATATGCTCACCTCGTGGAGTTATACAATGCAAGTCAAGATCAGTGTATCCTTCCCAAATAAGAGAACATCGAATTTCATTGCCCTCATATTTACCACCTGCACTTTCAACCCTGCGCTTAATTTCACCATCAATTCCACCGTGATAGTACCAACTAAAAGTATTATCCCATTGCAGAATGTTTGGTGCGTCTGTGTCGGAAGCAGTAACCAGAGCCATCAGTCTGTTCGGTTTATCTACCATAACTTCGATACTTTCCGCTGTGGGTATTACTGTGCGTCGGAACTTGTCAAATGTCATTACTGTGCTAGGCAAATTCATAACATTATTAGGAGTAGTTAACTTCTCTTTGGGAGTAATTCCACTAAATACGCCACCAACTTTCTTAACAGCCTCTTTGACAGTTTCTTTTTCCTTCCAGATGAATTGAGGAATTTCATCAAATCGTGCATATCTACGCTTTAAGGATTTAGCGATACCGAGCTTTTCAACGATCTTTTCGGCTTGCTGAATGTTGCCTTGAGAGGGTGAAGATTGCGATCTCATGTAGTTAGATGGATTCATTTTCTCTGCGAATCTACGAGAAATTACATCTACAGAGTATCCTTCAGAAATGTCGTCAAGCAATGTTCCGATCATACTGCTCTTGATGTGACAAAATCCAGATGGTGCAGTTGCGACAGCCAGCCAGGTGATGTTATCTCGAGTAAGACTGTTTTGTGTGTCTCGATGTTTGCTATGTAACCCTTGAAGAAATTTAGCAATGCCAATACATATATCAGAACGATAAAGAGACTCGGATTCCAATAAAGTCACTGCTTGATTTACTATGTCCAAAGGAAATTCCCCAAGTCCAGCATTCAAGATTCTAAAATCTTCTTTTTTCTCAGCCATTTCTTGTCCTGCAGTTTTCAGTCTAGAACGGTAAACTTTTTCTTCCGGTAGACTTACAGACATATGATTCCATCCACCTGAGTTTGGTTGCCCAAGTGTTCTCTCACTTGAAAAGAATACTCCTGTGACTTTTGAATTAAGAACAATTCCCTTCATTGCTTTTACAGACTCGACAAAGAACGTAGGAGTTCTATCTTCATCCCATAGAACAGAACTGATTTCACCATCTTCTGAAATAGATACTAGTCCACCGAAACGACTCACGAAATGTCGGCAGCAGCTACAAGTGTAATGTTGTCGTGCTTCTTGTGGTAAATTATTCAGGAACACTTCAAAAAGATCTTCCACACCAGTTGTGAATAATGGTTTGCTACCAAAATTTGAAAATACATTTTTAATTGCTTCACTGAAATGTGGGTATTGATCGTTGCTGTTGTCGTAAGTATTGTTTATATGCGATGTCATAATAAATGGCTCCTTAATTTATTTTGATAGTAATAACTTATAATAAATTGGAATTAAACACAATTTTTTGTTTTAATTGGATTTCATTATTTTCTTTATGCCCCAACTCCTGAATATAACTTTTCTTTGATTTCTCTTTTCGCTCTTTCAATCGTCAGCTCACGAATGTTTCGTATATAAAAATCAAATGCGAAACCATTTAATTCATCCACTTCAACTTTTGTGTTTGTGTCATTATCGGTAATTACAGTATTCCAGCCTTTTGCTATTGGTATGAACTTGAAAGTCAGATCCAGCCAGGACTTATCCATTTCATTTAAAACGGTTTCAACTTCTGTATCTGTTATGTATAATTTATTTTGTTTTGTAATTTTAGCTAGAGAACGTGAATTTAGCGTTAAGACGCATTAAGGAACAAATAGATGGAATGCAAGCTACCTTGTATAATAGAGCAACTGAAGTCGATTATATTGCACAGAAAGTTGATTTGTTGATGAAACCAGAGCATAAATTAGCTGAGGATTATGATAACCTGGTACAGATCCTTTCAAGGGCAAGAGAACTTATGGCGAAAACAAGTTAACCCTGACTTATAACAGTCAGGGCTTTTTCAATGAAATCTATATTTGATTGAGACTGTCAATTAAAAAGTGTAACCTTTGAAAGCAGAATCTAGCAAACAGCGAGCCGCAGCTTGACCCGGAGCCTCTGGCGGGCCCGATGCACCCGCGATGGGCGAAGGAGGCTGTGGGCCTTTTT
>NZ_JBBPCC010000004.1:0-333550 GCF_038070315.1 Paenibacillus filicis
AATCCGGTTTGGTGATGATGGCGGAAGGGAACCACGCGTACCCATCCCGAACACGAACGTTAAGCCTTCCAGCGTCGATGGTACTTGGACCGCAGGGTCCTGGGAGAGTAGAACGTCGCCAAGCCGATTCTTTTAACTTCATATTCCCTGATAGCTCAGTTGGTAGAGCACTCGACTGTTAATCGAGTTGTCACAGGTTCGAGTCCTGTTCGGGGAGCCATTTGCTTCCATAGCTCAGTAGGTAGAGTGCATCCATGGTAAGGATGAGGTCACCGGTTCGATTCCGGTTGGAAGCTCCAGTACGGCCCGTTGGTCAAGGGGTTAAGACACCTCCCTTTCACGGAGGTAACAGGGGTTCGAATCCCCTACGGGTCACCAACATGGAGGCTTAGCTCAGCTGGGAGAGCATCTGCCTTACAAGCAGAGGGTCGGCGGTTCGATCCCGTCAGCCTCCACCACCTAATTTTATATGCCGTTGTAGCTCAACTGGTAGAGCAACTGACTTGTAATCAGTAGGTTGGGGGTTCAAGTCCTCTCGACGGCACCAGCAATAATGGGGATTAGCCAAGCGGTAAGGCAACGGACTTTGACTCCGTCACCCCTAGGTTCGAATCCTAGATCCCCAGCCATTGCGAGCCATTAGCTCAGTTGGTAGAGCACCTGACTTTTAATCAGGGTGTCGTAGGTTCGAGTCCTACATGGCTCACGTTTATGCGCGTATGGCGGAATTGGCAGACGCACCAGACTTAGGATCTGGCGGGAGACCGTGGGGGTTCAAGTCCCTCTACGCGCAGTACATAGAAAATCCCCTTAAATAAGGGGATTTTCTTATTTTTATTTGTGCAGCTAAAACAACGAAGGTAAAGCAAGCTTCATAGGAAACTTTCTTCGTGTTAAACGAATCAATTTAGGCTCTGCTGGGTGTAGTTATGTTTGTCTAAAGGTAATCCTATGAAAGTCTAATAGAGTCTTAGAATATGCCTATTATGCCTTCTGAGCGTTTAATTTCTTCTTACAGCTAACAAATGGCCTAACGGATGCTTGCCCTAAGAATGTATAGAACTGTCCATTAGACGGTGTAGACTCGTCAGGATGGTCTGTCGGTTCTATTAACTTGGCAGCCGTATAAGAGGCGATCTGATCGCACTGCGAGGCGTGAGGAGCATTTGTTGGCCTCTGAATGCATCTTTAAACTATGTGTACCTAAGTCTATTTTGATCCTTTATCGATTGACCGGAAATATCTCCATATAGCTTTTCTAAGGTGAAGGGGCAACAGACGCTCAATAAGGGTTAATATTTGATAGAGAATACTTCGATCGCAACCGTGTTTTCAGACAGAAATGCCTTTAAAAAAGAGTGCGAAATAATTTTTGAAATTTTTTTTGAAATAGGCTTGCAATTCGAGTTAGTAAGTGATATTATAACACTTGTCGCTAAAACGAATTGGACAAACAAGTTAGCGAAGTTAGTACCGTGCGGAAGTGGCTCAGCGGTAGAGCATCGCCTTGCCAAGGCGAGGGTCGCGGGTTCGATTCCCGTCTTCCGCTCCATATTTTGTGCCCTTAGCTCAGCTGGATAGAGCGTTTGACTACGAATCAAAAGGTCGGGAGTTCGAATCTCTCAGGGCACGCCATTTAGTTTTAATTGTTTTATCGGGACGTAGCTCAGCTTGGTAGAGCACCTGGTTTGGGACCAGGGGGTCGCATGTTCAAATCGTGTCGTCCCGACCATCTTTATATTGCGGGTGTAGTTCAATGGTAGAACTTTAGCCTTCCAAGCTAATAGCGTGGGTTCGATTCCCATCACCCGCTCCAAACACACAACAGTCAAACCTTGAGAAATCAAGGTTTTTTTATTTCTCTTAAACATGCACAAAAGCCCGGTTCCTCCAATCTGGAGAGAAACCGGGCTTTTGTGTTGGCCAGCAATTAGTTTACAAAGCCTGCCTTCTTTAGCGTACGAAGCAGAGTCACGGCCGCTTGAGCTCGTGTAGCAGGGTCAGCAGGCGCGAATCTCGCGTCCGAATCACCTTGCATAATTCCCTTGTCCGCAAGCCACGCAGCTTGGGTGGAAGCCCACTGTGGGATGGAGGAAGCATCCTTGAAGCTGGTCAGACCATCCTTGCCTGCTGCGGATGTGGCAACTCCAGCGAACTGCATGGCGCGTGTGATGAGCACGGCCATCTCAGCGCGTGTAATTTGGGCATCAGGTGCAAATGAGGCAGCTTCCTTGCCTTCGACAAGGCCGAGGCGGGCTGCAGTGCCGACAGCTCCGGCGTACCAGGAAGCGGCAGGGACGTCCTTGAAGGCGGAGGCATCGCCGCTAGCTGTCAGACCAAGGCTGCGCACGACCAGTACTGTGAATTCCGCTCGGGTGACTGTTTGATCCGGTGCGTACCGGTCGTCGCTAACACCACGGACGATCAGCTTGGAAGCCATCTTCTCCACGTCATTCTGCGACCAGTGGCCGTTCAGATCGGCGAAGTTCTTGGTATGCATTAACACGGCGTATACACTATTGCCTGGGCGCTTCAGTTCGAAGGCCGGCTGGCCGTTCACCGTCTTGGCATCGCCAGGGACGAATTGGAACTCGCCCGTTTTCGGATCATACATAACGCCTGTGGCATTCAGCCAATTGCCTGTTGAAGGCAGTTGGATCGTGCGGCTCACATAGGCTTTACCGAAATCAGTCAAGTTCTTGGTCTGCCCGTTGACGGTAACCTTCACTTGGAAGTCAATAGCTTGATTACCCACCAGTGTAGCGCCATTCAATCCGTTGACGCTTTGTTGAAGGCTTTGCAGCAGTGAACCTGCAGCCGGTGTAATCTCGACTTGAACGCTGGATGGACTAGAGCCTCCTAAGCCGGTACCGGCTGCATTCAAGATATGAAGCGGCAGCTCATAGCTGGCCGTCTCGGTACGGATTGATATGATGGTTTGGTTACTTGAGCTCCCATTAGCAGCAAGTACCTCACCCGGCAAGGTCACTTGGGCAGCTCCACCGCTTGTCGGAACGTTGATCGCGACCTGAGACGGTACAGATCCGCCTCCAGAGCCACCAACCGCTTGAGCCAATGCAGCCCTCAAGCTATCAGCGTTAACAGTGACAGACTTGACCGTCTGACCCTCGCTGTTCTTGCTTTCTTTGATTTGTAGGGCGTCTGCTGGCAGTTGAATCGTGTTGGATTCTGAATTGCCGGATGGCTTCGATCCGGATGATTCTCCTGGAGCTGCCGGGCTAGAGTTACCAGTGTTTCCTGTATCGCTATCGCTGTCCGAGCCGCTCTCGGTACTTGGCTTGGATGTCTCGATAATCCGGCCTTGTACCGCAGGAGAGATCGTACCGCCCAGCGAGTTCACATAGTCGATGAAATTCTCATAGTCCGGGTACCCCAGATCCTCGTGATAGGCTCCGCTCGCTACTGCGTCAGCGAAGGAAGCATAGCCATCCCCGCCATTGGCGACAAAGCTATTCGTAGCCAGCCTGTAAGTCGCATTGAGCTGCAGCGGAACGAATTGCTCGCCTTGCTTAATCATGACGTCAAATACCTTGCTGCCTGCAGGCTGTGCAGGGTCCCATTTGAAGGTCATGCCGGCAATCTGTGGGAACTTGCCTGGGAGGTCCTTGGATTTGGCGCCGCTGACGCCGTTCTCGAGCCCTTCCTTCAGCTGCTTGCCTGTTACATCCAGCACATAGAGCGTGTTGCCGAATGGCATTACCGTACGCAACGCCCCCATCGTGATGACCCCTTGCTGGATGGAATCACGGATGCCCCCGCCGTTCATGATGGCGATATCGGCGTTTTTGAGCGCCTTGGCTTTAATTAGCATGCCGTCAGCGATAAAGTTGCCCAGGTTCGTTTCTTTGGACCGCACATTCTCGCGCACACCGTCCAGCAGCACGGTTGTTTTGCCGATTTCCTGCTGCTTCAGCAGCTCGAGCTCGGCCTTGTAAGGCTGCAGCATGCTCTTGGCTTCGGGGTCTTCAGCAACTTTATCGTCTACGGTAATAAGCTTGCCCTGGAGCTGGCCTTGTCCTGTCTGAACGACGCCTTGCTCATCGAATGTGACGTCCAGGCGGCCGAGGTACTTGCCCCACTCATTGGCTTGCACGATGACAGTAGGCTCAGATGGATTGCCGGAGATCACGACAGGCTCATCCAGCTTCGTATGGGTATGTCCGCCTACGATAACGTCGATGCCCGGTACGGCGGCAGCGAGCTCACGGTCACGGTTATACCCCAGGTGGGACAGGGCAATGATGATTTGAATGCCTTCACCTTTAATCGCTTGCACGGTCTTAGCTGCCGATTCAGCAGCTGGATTGAAGAGAACATCCTTGCCCGGGCTGGATGTTTCCTTGGTATCCTCTGTCGTAAGGCCGAATACGGCAACCTTCTTGCCGTTAACGTCCATTACGATATAGGGATAGACACCGGAATTAGCGGTTGACTTAGGCTTCTGTGTATCGATCACTGTAGGTTTCCTCAGCAGAGGACTGATCTTGCTGTCAGCGCTAAAGTCGATGTTCGAGCTCAGGAGCGGGAACTTAGCCTGGCTGATAAAGTCTGCCAGCGTCTGCGTGCCTTGGTCGAATTCGTGATTGCCAAACGTCATGGCATCGTAGCCCATCAGGTTCATGAAGGCAAGATCCGCTTGCCCCTTCCACTTGGTGAAATACAAATCCCCGGAGAAGACATCGCCTGCATCCAGCAGCAGGCTATTGCCGGCTTCTTGACGAACCTGCTTCACGAGCGTGGTCCGGCGCGCTACATCCGCCAGATGGGCATGGGTATCGTTCGTATGCATGACCGTCAGCTTCCATGGTCCGGAAACGGTCACGTTCGCTTGAGCTTGTCCGTAGCCATCGGCTGTGCGGACGGTGATGACGGCTTTTCCGCTAGCTACAGGCGTCACATTGCCTTGATTGTCGACTTTGGCTATAGCCGGGTTGGACGAGCTCCAGCTCAGGCCTTCTGAGCCGCCATCTGCCGTGGCCGTCAGCTTCACGGATGCATCGCCTGCACGAAGCGTGAGTTCCTTGCGGTCAAGCTGTACCTTAGGCGTCTTCAGTTCAAGAACGGCGATCGTGCCGCCCACTTCGTTGGCTACCAGCAGAATTGGGGAGCCAGTAGGACTGTCTGCCGCCGGGATAAACTCAAGACCTTCCGGTCCTGTGTCCGTGTTCAGACCTGCTGTAAAGTCTCGTGTATTCAAGTAATTGACAAATACGGGCTCGGACGGATTCGTTACATCGTAAGTCATGACGCCGCCGATGCGCTCCAGGCCGACAAAAGCCAGTACCTTGCTGCCGACTTCGCCTACGGCGACGTATTCCGGCTCAGGGCCTTTTTTGGTGCTGCGGTCATCCTTCTCATTCTTGCTGTTGCTGGCATTGAAATAATCCGGCAGGCGTTCACCGGTGATTCGTTCGAAATCGCTGCCGCTGTCATAAACCTGCGTCATGGTATCGGGATTCCAGATCGAGAAGGAGCGTCCTCCGTACAGATACACGCCATCCTTACTCATATCGCTGGCGACTTCTAATTCATCATACTGCGTTTTTCCTTGCAGGAATTGAGCTGCTGCAGATTCCGAATTCAGTTCCGCTTTGAGCTTGCCGATTTTCGTTGCATTCTTGTAGCCAGGCCAATCGGTAGCATCCCCTTCATTGGCTGTGAAGAGATAGGTTTTGCCTTGAATCGTATGCGTGGCAATGCCGTCCGGCATATACATGCCGTAGAAAGGAACGTTCTCCAGTTTGATCTGGCCATCCTTCACGATGTCCAGGGCGTTCTTGGCGCTATTAAAGTCCTTGTAGCCAAGACCTTTAACTGCCATTACCTTCTTGGCGGCGATATCCACGATCGCGATGGCGTTATTCTCCTGCAGGGCTACATAAGCCTTGCTCTCGTCGGAGGAAAGCGCGATATATTCCGGTTCCAGATCACGCACGGCATCGGATTTCGTACCGCTTCCCTTGATCAGGCCGCTGACTGGGTCGGCAGTCCCCCGGATGTGAACGGCATCATCGATGACACTAGGGTCGTCAAATTTCACTTGGACCGATTCACCCTTAACCGTATCTACGATGGTGACGCTGCCCTCAGGGTCTTGGTTGCCCAGACGAGGCTCTGCCTCATCGGCCGTCAGGATATACCGGCCATCGGAGGTAAACTTGACCATATCCGGCTGAACCCCGGCTTCATAAGACTGGATAAGAGCACCGTCATAATCGAGCAGCAAAATTTTACCGTTCTTCATGGAGTCGGCATGTTGGATAGCGACCGCTACACGCTTGGTGGCGGTGTTCACATCGACACTGGTCAAATCTCCGAAGATGAACCCGTCACGCTCGGACAGGTCTTTGACCAGAACGGATTTTTCCTTGGACAAGGTACCGCCACCGGTCAGTGGGACGATATCCAGACTTGGGGGCACACTGGAGCCGCTGACGACATACAGCTTGCCATTGTCCTTGTTATATTTGACAATCTCCGCAACGCCGCCATCCTTATTGGATGCGCCTACCTGGTATTGACCGATTTTTTGAATGTTCAAGGTGTCTGGCGTCAAAACAGGCTTGGGCGGCTTGACAGCCAATGTCAGCGAGCGGCTGGCACGGGCCTCAGGCTGCGCACTGTCATAGACAACCACCGTGACGGCTGCGGAGCCTGCTGTACCTGTTGCAGGCACACCGCTTACGTTGCCGCTGGCAGCATCTATCGACAGACCCGTAGGCAGTCCCTCGGCTTGAAAACGATAAGGCGGCTTGCCGCCATAAGCGGCTGCAGTAACCGAGTAGCTGCTGCCCTCATAGGCATCGGCCAGCTTGTCCGTCGAGATGCCGAGCGCCCCAAGCGGCCATGAGCCGTCGATGCTGCCGCGTGGTCCCTTGGCGAGCAGGGTGGCCGCATCTGCACTGCTGTAGTCGATTTGCTGGAAGTCGGCTTTATTGTTATCCGTGTCGGTTAAGGCTTTACGGACGATCCCCTTTTTCTTCGATTTGCCTTCCGTTTTGCCTGTAGGGAAAGCAGCTTCGTAGCCGTCGATCACGCTTTCAGAATCATTGTCAGCTACCCCTACCAGGTCTATGTAGCCCGCGGGCTTGGAGGTCGGGGAAAAAGGCTGAGCCAGCGTAAGCGTTGCCTGATTGCTCATCAGAGCAACCTTCATGGCCTTATTATAGATGGACTCATCTAGGGTCTGGTCGCTTTTGCTTGTGAGATCGATCTTCTGATTCTTTGTCAAAGCGCCAGTCGGCTTGCCTGTAATCAGATAGGAGGAGTGTGCCTTGATCGTGCCAGTCAGGTTGAGCGACTTCCAGTCGGTCGTGGTTCCTTGTGGATTAGTGGAGGATTTCTTGTCGTTGTAGGCGTAATGGAGGGACCACTGATTCAATGGAACATCCTGTTCTGTAGGATTGTAAAGCTCGATAAATCCGTGGGATACAGGCGTATCGGGATCGGCTTCTAATCCTCCGCCATAGATCTGATTGATGAAGACATGGGGTACCGTCACATCATAGCTGCCGTCCGCCGTATAAGGCGTACCCGGATTTACCGATTCGGCTGCGCGGACGGGTACAATAGCCAGCAAAGAGCTTGCGATCAGTTCGCTGGCGAGCAGCAGGGAAACGATCGTTCTTCTTTTCTTATTCAAGCCTGAACTCACTCCCTCTTTTTATATAGATGATCTTGTCCATTGTAAGTGGGGAGTGTTAAGCGCATGCCGTGGTTATATGTTTTTATCGTAAAGTCCGGAAGATAAACAAGCCCCGCATTCCCGTGAGCCAAGGAGGGGGAGTGCGGAGCTAGGTGAAGGAATTTAGCCGCGGATCAGAGACTCGGCGCCATCGATATAAATGTCAGTTCCCGTGATATGAGAAGAGTCGTCGGAGCCTAAGAACAAAGCGAGCTGAGCGACCTGCTGGGCAGATCCCGGGCCATCCTCAAGCGGCTGACTGCCCTCAGGGAATTCAACGGGAATCTGGATCTTCTCCAGCTCCGGCGTGTGTCGGGTGTTCTCACCAATCTTGGTTTCGATCGCTCCCGGACAGATAGCATTGACGCGGATTTTGAATGGGGCCAGCTCCAGTGCGGCCATCTTCATGAAAGCGACCTGTCCGGCCTTGGACGTGCTGTATGCGCTGAAGCCGAAGTTGGAGAATACCCGGTTGCCGTTGATGGAACTGGTGATGATCACGCTGCCGCCATGCGTCTTGAGTAACGGGATGGCGTACTTCACCGTCAGAAAGGTCCCCTTGAGATTGATCCCGATGACCTTTTCCCAGTCGCTGACCTGCATGTCCTCGATCGGTGCCAGCACGCCGTTAATACCCGCATTGGCAAATACGATATCGAGCTTGCCCCATCTGGCTGCGGTTTGTTGAATCGCTGCTTCGATAGCCTCAGGGGATGAAATGTCAGCCACAAGCGCCAGAGCCTCGCCGCCGCCGCGCTCGATCTCGTGCTGAACCTCCTCCAGCTCGTCCCGGGTTCGCCCCACGAAGCCGACCTTAGCTCCGTGTCTGGCCATCAATAGAGCGGTGGCGCGTCCGATCCCCGATCCGCCTCCTGTAATGAAAGCGATTTTCCCGTCTAACCGCCGATCCCGGACCGGATCTGCTTGAGTGTTAGGCTGATCCATATCAGAAGCCTCCCTTGGAATTGTTGTTAGTTGTAGGTTTTAGGTTTTGACGGAAGAGCAGATTGCATGCATAACGCCGCTATTCTCCTGCTGACTGGCTGCTTACCGGTGTATTACCCACCTCAAATTCTCCCCAAACAACCGGCTGAGGACGTAAGCTTGTGCATGCGAGGACAGCGAGAGACGACTTGGTTCCCAAAGAAGCCGAATCGAAAACCCCGGAACGCATCGTCCCGAGGTCTGATTTTCTTACTCGAATAAAGTTAAGACTAGGATAACTCCAGCCAATAGGTTAAGTGGCTGTACAGCTTTTGCAGATCAACAGGCTTGTTCATATAGGCAGAAGCGCCGGCTTCCATACATTTCCGCTGATCCTCCTTCATGGCTTTGGCGGAAAGCGCGATAATCGGAAGCTGCTGGAAGCGTAGCTGATGGCGGATACGCCGCATGGTCTCGAAGCCGTCTAGCTCCGGCATCATGATATCCATGATCACCAGATCGACATCCGGATGACGCTCAAGCTGGTCTAGGGCCTCCAGGCCCGTCTCTGCGTATAAGATGGTAAGTTCGAGCTTCTCTAGGTAGGTGGAGAGAGCGAACACGTTGCGGATATCATCTTCTACGAGAAGTACGGTTCTCCCACGCAAGCTGGCCGGTTCGAATGCAGCATCACCAAGCACTGCAGGAGCGGGAAGGGGGTCCAGCTTATCCTGTCCCCAGGCTTTCCGCTCGGCTGTGTCCCCGTCAGTCACCGCCGCCGCCGCTTCCGTATCGGCTGGATTCAAATAGATCGATGCCTCGTCGCCAAGCTGCTCCGGAATCGTTAGGATAAACTGGCTTCCCCTTCCTTGTGTGCTTTGTACCTGGAGCGTTCCGCTCAGTAGTCTTGCCATCTCCCGGCTGATTGTAAGCCCGAGACCTGTGCCGCCGTATTTGCGGCTGGTCGTCCCGTC
The DNA here is from genome assembly GCF_038070315.1 of Paenibacillus filicis. Classification (NCBI taxonomy): domain Bacteria; kingdom Bacillati; phylum Bacillota; class Bacilli; order Caryophanales; family Paenibacillaceae; genus Paenibacillus; species Paenibacillus filicis. The sequence goes on from NZ_JBBPCC010000004.1 coordinate 9,604, forward strand.
CAGCTGCTGGAAGGCCTCGAAGATAACGTCGAGCTTCTCCGGCGGGATGCCGATACCTGTATCTATAACCGAGAAACAGAGGCCGGACACCGGATGACCATCCGTCCCGTACAGAGGTGTGGCCGGTCGGTCGATCTGCAGCGTAATGCTGCCTCTATGGGTAAACTTGAAAGCATTGGAGAGCAGATTGCGCAAAATCTGCTGTAACCGGTGTCCGTCTGTGAAGAGTGCATCGGGCAAGCCGGATGCGGCCTGAATGCGGAATTGCAAGCCTTTCTTCTCTGCTATCGGCTGGAAGCTGCGTTCCAGCGATTCCTTCAAATCTTCCAAGGCGTAATGCTCCAACTGAAGCTCCATCTTGCCGGCCTCGACCTTGGACAGATCGAGAATCTCATTGATCAGTCTCAGGAGATCGCTGCCGGACACGTTGATCGTCTGTGCGAACTCGATCTGCTTCCCGGTCAGGTTGCCTTCTTTATTCTCGGCAAGCAATTGGGACAAAATGAGCATGCTATTGAGAGGCGTCCGCAGCTCGTGGGACATATTGGCCATAAATTCGGATTTATACTTGGAGATGGAAGCCATCTCTTCCTTCTGCAGCTCCAGCGTCTGCTTCTGCCAGATCAGACGGTCCTCAGACTGTCGGAGCGAGTCATTGGAGGCGATCAGCTCCTCCTGCTGCGTCTGGAGCTCTTCCGCCTGGGTCTGTAGTTCCTCGGCCTGCACCTGTAGTTCCTCGGTCATAGCCTGGGATTCCTGGTAGAGACGCTGCAGCTCCATATTATCCAGCACGCCCTGGATCGCCGCTCCGAGGTTCTCCCGAAGCTGCTCCAGCAGCTCCAGCTCCGTGTCCCCGAAAGGCTGGAAGGCGGCTAGTTCCACGATGGCGACCACTTCGTTCTCATGCGGAACAGGAACGAGCAGCAGATGGCGTGGCAGACTGTCCCCAAGGCCGGACGAAATCCGAACATGAGCATCGGGCAGCTCGCTTAGCGATATCATCCGCAGGTCCAGCGCCGCTTGGCCGATGAGACCTTCGCCGGCACGGTAGGACGGTCTGGAAGATAATTCGCCTTCGGCGGCATAAGCAGCCGCCGGTGCATAAGTTGGGCTTACCCGTCCCGGTTGGCGTATGTAGACGATGCCGTAGGGCAGATTAAGAGTATGAGCCAGTCTCTGGATAAAGGCCTCGGCGAGGCTGCGGATGTTGGCCTGACCTTGATAGGAGCCTGCAAATTCGGCTGACTGGGTTTTGATCCAGTTGCGGCGTTCCATGCGTTCCAGCAGGCCGTTGGTGGATTCAGCCAGCTCGCGCACTTCATCCTTCGTGCTTACGGTAATCCGGGTGCCGATCTGTCCTTCCGAGAGCGTAAGCGAGCGGATCGTAGCCGATACACGGTTGATGGTGCCGACGATGGAGCCGGAAACGACCAGGGTTACAATGCAAGAGAGTATGATGGCCGCAGTGATGAGCAGATAAATTTGGGTCTGAATCCAGCGGTTAAGGGTTTCCAGCGTTTCTACGCGGTTCTGAGTGAACAGCTTCTCGGTCGAACGGAATTCCTCCATCTGGATACGCAGCTTGTCCATGTACCGCTTGCCCGGATCGGATTCATAGAACTTCGCAAGTCCGGCGGCGTCATTCGATTCCTTCAGATTAATGGTCGCGTCGCCAGCCGTCCGGATCCAGGTCTGGATCAGATCCCGGATATCCTCCAGCTTCTGCAGCTGGGACGGGGTATCTCCCATCCGGGCGCGAAGGTCGTTGTAGTCCTTCTGCCATGTATTTTTGCCGTTGTTGTAAGGCTCCAGATAGCTTGATTTTCCTGTAATGACAAAGCCTCGCTGGCCGGTCTCCATATCCAGCATATGCTTCTCAAGCCGGTTGGACAGATTATGCACCTCCAGATCATGATCGACGATATGACGCAGCTCCTGCTGCAGCGCATACATGCGATTGATCAGTAAAAAGGCCGTAATAGCCAAGCATAGCAGTAATGCGATGTACCCGAGTCCAATTTTGGCGCGTATTCCAAAAGTTCTATTCTTACCCACAGTAAGGCTCCTCCTCCAACTAAAGGACAGACTTCTTCTATTGTAACTTTTCCCCCAGGAGGCGGCAATTCAAATCGGAGTAAGATGTTTTTTTCGCTTTAGCGCATAAATGGGGTACATCGTCGCGGGGGGATGTGGTAAAATAGTGGCTATGACCTTGCATGTAGTTGCATGTAGATGGATGTAGATGGATGGAGGAGAACCATGACGGACTCAAGTACGAACAGTAACAAAAACACGTCCAACAATTTGCTGCGCAGAGATGTCCGCTTTCTGGGGCATATTCTGGGTGAAGTATTGATTCATCAAGGCGGCAACTCGCTGTTTACCATCGTAGAGAAAATTAGAGAGATGAGTAAAACATTGCGTGCCCAGTACACACCAGAGATGTACGCCGAGCTGAAAGAGACGGTGGGAGGCCTTGCCCCTGAGATTCGCCACCAGGTGGTGCGGGCGTTCGCTATTTACTTCCAACTTATCAATATAGCGGAGCAAAATCACCGTATCCGCCGCAAGCGGGACTACGAGCGCTCGGCTGGTGAGAATGTTCAACCCGGTTCGATTGAGGATGTAATCCGTGAACTGAAGAGCTTGAATATTTCGTCCGGGGAAGTGCAGGAGATGATTTCCGGCATTTCGCTGGAGCTTGTGATGACTGCACATCCAACCGAGGCAACCCGTCGCGCCGTGCTGGACATTCATCAGCGCATCGCCCGCGACGTAGCCGAATTGGACAACCCGAACCTGACGTTCCGTGAGCGCGAGCAATTGCGTGAGAAGCTGCTGGGCGAAGTGATCACCTTGTGGCAGACGGACGAGCTGAGAGACCGGAAGCCGACGGTTATCGATGAAGTCAACAACGGACTGTATTACTTCGACGAGACGCTGTTCGACGTGCTGCCTCAGGTGTATCAGGAGCTGGAGCGCTGTCTGCTCAAATACTATCCGGAGGAAAAATGGCATGTACCGACGTTCTTGAAGTTCGGTTCGTGGATCGGCGGAGACCGGGACGGCAATCCGTCTGTCACTTCGGACATCACCTGGCAGACCCTCGAGCTGCACCGTAATCTGGCACTGACCAAGTATGAGGAAGAGCTTAACGCGCTGCTGGGCCATATGAGCTTCAGCAAGAATATCGTTGAGGTGACGCAGGAGCTGCTGGATTCCATTGAAGAGGATCGGGCGAATGTGGAGCTGACGCTGGACGAGAGCTGGCGCAACGAGAAGGAGCCTTACCGGATTAAGGTTCGTTTTATGTTGGAGAAAATCCGCAATACGGGCAATCCGTCCGCATCGGATAAGAAAAAATATACCGGTCCTGAGCAATTCATGGCTGATCTGCATATTATTGAACGGAGCCTGCGCAACCACTTCGCCGATTTTATCGCGGATGCTTATGTGCAGAAGCTGATTCGCCAGGTCGAGCTGTTCGGCTTCCACCTCGCTTCGCTGGACGTACGCCAGCACAGCAAGGAGCATGAGGCAGCTATGACGGAAGTACTGTCCGGCATGAGCATTACCGAGAACTATGCGGCCCTTGGAGAAGAAGAAAAGATCACGCTGCTGACTTCGCTCCTGAATGACCCGCGTCCGATTACTTCGCCTTATATTGCTTACAGTGAGTCTACGCAGGAGTGTCTGAACGTGTACCGTGTCGTTCAGAAGGCACAGGTGGAATTTGGCCGCGGCTGTATCTCCAGCTACCTGATTAGCATGACTCAGGGCGCCAGCGATCTGCTGGAAGTGCTCGTATTTGCTAAGGAAGCGGGACTGTATCTGCAAGGTCCGGACGGCTCGGTCACCTGCACGCTGCAATCCGTGCCGCTCTTCGAAACGATCGATGATCTTCACGCTGCTCCTGAGATTATGGCGACGCTGTATCAGATTCCAGCCTACCGCAGAAGTCTGGACAGCACGAACAACCTGCAGGAAATTATGCTTGGCTACTCCGACAGCAACAAGGATGGCGGCGTAATTACGGCGAACTGGGAGCTTCGGATGGCCCTTCGCAGCATCACCGCTACGGCCAAGAAGTATGATGTGCGCCTGAAGTTCTTCCATGGCCGCGGCGGGGCGCTGGGTCGCGGCGGCATGCCGCTGAACCGCAGCATTCTGGCCCAACCGGCCGATACGGTCGGCGGCGGCATCAAGATCACCGAGCAGGGCGAGGTTCTCTCCTCGCGCTACTCGATCAAGGGTATCGCGTACCGCAGTCTGGAGCAGGCGACGTCGGCTCTGATCACGAGCGCACTCATGGCGCGTAATCCTCAGGTGGATGCTTCCGAAGAGGAATACGAAGCGATCATGCGCGGGATTTCTGAGCGGGCGCAGCAGAAGTATCAGGATCTGATCTTCCGCGATGCGGACTTTATGACCTTCTTCAAAGAATCGACACCGCTGCCGGAAATCGGCGAGCTGAATATCGGTTCCCGTCCTTCCAAGCGGAAGAACAGCGATCGGTTCGAGGATCTGCGGGCTATCCCTTGGGTATTCGCGTGGACGCAGTGCCGATACTTGCTCCCGGCTTGGTATGCAGCAGGAACAGGTCTTGGCAGCTACTACCAAGATAATCCTCAGCATCTCGAAGTGATGAAGGACATGTACAGCAACTGGTCGTTCTTCCGCGGGCTGATCGATAACCTGCAGATGGCGCTCGCCAAGGCGGATCTGCTGATCGCCAAGGAATACGGCAGCATGATTCACGACCAAAGTGTGGCGACCCGGATCTATCAATTGATCGAGGATGAGTACCGCAAAACCTCCGAGCTGATTCTGCAAATTACCGGTCAGCAGGAAATTTTGGACAATGTGCCAGTCATCCAGGAATCGATCCGGTTACGGAATCCTTATGTGGACCCACTGTCCTACATGCAGGTTGATCTGTTATCCGAGCTGCGCTCCTCGCGTGATGAAGGCGGCGAAGACGATCCGCTGCTGCTCCGCGAAGTGCTGCTGACGATCAACGGGATTGCCGCAGGACTCCGGAATACGGGCTGATCCCAAGCGGATCGGACACCGAGTTCCTCCTAGGACGGCGTGAACAGCCGGACGGTCTGGTTTCATACAGGCTGCCCGGCTGTTCGTATTTACCGGGTGCTTCTGGAAACAGGGTACGAGAAGGCGACTACAGGTGTCTCTATTTGCGCACGATAGGGTGAGGGACGCATTCTTTTTGCCCGGAGGCTGTACAGGAAGGCCCGTGGTTTGGTATGCTTTTCCTATGGACAGGCCCCGTATCAGCGGAGTAGAACGGTTCGTTCGCGCCTGTAGAATCTGAATAGATCCTGGTTTGCGTGGAGCGGGGTCTTTCGGAGTGGAGGTAAGTTGGTGAATCACATGGATACCCGGCTCGCCAAGCTCGCCCGGAGTGGAGATCGAGCCGCTTTTGCCGAATTGGTGGAGCTTTATAAAGATAAAATATTTCATCTTGCTTACCGGATGCTGCACAACCGTCATGAAGCGGAGGAGATTGTGCAGGAGACGTTCTTGCGGGTTTATACGAATTTGGAACGGTACGACGACCAGCAGAAGTTTTCGACCTGGATTTACCGTATCGGCACGAATCTATGTATCGACCGTCTGCGCAAGCGCAAGATCAGCTATTCTCTGGATGCGGAGATGAGCGACGGAGAGGGCAGTGACTGGTACTCGACGCTGGCCAGTCTGGACCAGACGCCGGATCAGCAGGTTGCGTTATCCGAGACGCAGGCCCAGATCCGCGAATCGATCGAAACACTGCCGGAGAAATATAAGGCGGTCGTCGTGCTGCGTTACCTGCAGGACTTATCCCTGCAGGAAATTAGCGATGCCTTGTCGATGCCTGTAACCACCATCAAGACAAGGCTGCACCGCGGCAGGGAATATTTGCGCAAAAAATTAGAGCTGCTTCTTTAGTTTTTTTGAAACGCTGAATTCATTCGTGCGTATGAGTATATCACGATAGTTTATGGAGACAGGAGAAAGGAGTGGCTCGCAGATGGAATGCAAGGAAGCCCTCCCTTTGTTGCACGAATATTTGGACGGTAGTCTCGATGGTGCTGATTCCGTCCGCCTGAAGGAGCATCTGCTCGTTTGCGCGGATTGCCGGCGCCGGCTGCAGCAATTCGAGAAGGTGGAGGCGTTAGTTCACTCGTGGACGGCACCTGCGGTTCCGGAGGGGTTGACCGAACGGGTCATGCAGGCGCTGCCTCCGGTCAAGCGCCGGAATGCCTTCTACCGTTACATCCGCAAGCATCCGGCGGCTTCGGTGGCCGCTATTTTCGCTCTAGTCATGCTGTCCACGTTCGTTTCCACATGGAATGACGATCGGGAGCTGCTGGTCAAGGGAGCGGACTTGCAATCGGTTGTCATCAAAGGGGATACGGTGTATGTCCCGGCAGGGCGCAAGGTGGCTGGGGATTTGACCATTGAGAATGGCAAGCTCCAGGTTGACGGCGAAGTGGAAGGGAATGTGACGGTCATCGACGGTTCTGTTCATTATGCTTCCACGGCGCATATTTCCGGGCAAATTACGCAGATCGATCAGGCCTTCGGCTGGCTCTGGTACAAGATGAATACATGGTTCTCCCAGGTTTCCGACGCCAAGTAAGGGCGGACGGAACTTTGGGTACTTAACCTTAGACCCTCCCTTGTCAGAAAGGGGAGGGTTTTTTGTTGCAAATATGTTATGATGGAGGGAAGAATATTGCAGAGAGACAAACATCCCGGGTAAAGTTGGGGGATTTTACGATGATGGAATGGATTACAAAAATTCGCATATTGGATATCGTTGATATAAGTATCGTCAGCTATGTCATCTACAAGCTGATTCTCGTCGTCCGGGGTACTCGTGCGATTCAACTGCTGAAAGGGATTCTAATCGTCGTCGTTACTTGGGCGCTGAGCTCCTGGTTCAAGCTGAATACGCTGCAGTGGGTCATGAACCAGGTGTTTACGTTCGGCCTGGTCGGCGTCATCTTCATCTTCCAGCCGGAGCTTCGCCGCGCGCTGGAGCAGCTTGGACGAGGCTCGCTGTTCAGCCGTTCGAACACGGAGGAAGATCAGGAAGTCAACCGCAAAATCGACGAGGTGCTGAAGGCGGTCCATTATTTGGCCCAGCGGAAGATCGGCGCATTGATCGTATTTGAAAGAGAGACGGGTCTAACCGACTACATAGAATCGGGCATAGCCCTTGAGTCGCAGATTAGCTCGGAGCTGCTGATCAATATTTTCATTCCGAATACTCCGCTGCATGACGGCGCGGTTATTATCCGGAAGCAGCAGATTATGGCGGCGGGATGCTATCTGCCGTTGTCCGAGAATCCGTTCATAAGCAAGGAGCTTGGCACGCGTCATAGAGCGGCGATCGGCATGGGCGAGGTGTCGGATGCGATGAGCATCATCGTCTCGGAGGAAACCGGCCAGATTTCGGTCACGATGAACGGTCATATCCTGCGGGATATCAAGGAGGAGCCGCTGCTCTCCAAGATGTTCGAGGAGCTGAAGCCGAAGACCAAGCCCAAGGAGAAGAGCAAGATCAGTTCCCTTTGGAAATGGAGGAAGGGATAGATGGACCGCTGGCTGAGCAATACGAATGTCGTCAAAATCATCTCACTGATCATCGGCATTATGCTGTGGGCGGTCGTACGGTCGGATGGCAGCTCGGTGTCGGGCACGAATGCCCTGGAAATTATCGAGCAGCAGATCGGGAATGTATCGATCACGCCGAAGTACGATACCGATAAATATTTTATTCAGTCGATCGAGCCGGCGCAGGTGTCTCTGTCGCTAAGCGGTCGGGAGGCTGCTCTGAAGAAGGCGATGAACTCCGGCAATTTGTCCGTGGAGCTGGACCTGACCAAGGTCGGCAAGGGAGAATTCGTGCTTCCCGTTACGCCAGTGGACATTCCCAGCAATGTGACGGCCAAGGTCGTGCCCTCCAATGTGAAGGTCGTCATCGACGAGAAAATGATCAAATCGATGCAGGTGACCATAAACGTGACCGGTATTCCGGGCGTAGGTCTGAAGGCTGGACAACCTGTCGTCAAGCCTAAGCAGGTGACGGTCTCGGTCCCGAGCCGCATCTATGATCAGGTCGATTCCGTGCGGGCGGACGTTAACGTGGAGAAGGCAACCTCTGCCGTGACCAAGAAGGCTACGCTGCAGGCGTACGATAAGGACGGTAAGCTGATTGAGACGGCTGTCATAACTCCGAATATCGTCGATGTCGAGGTGCCGATCACGAGCCCGTTCACGCTGGTGCCGCTGCAAATCAAGCTCATTGGCGAGCCGCCGCGGGGCTTGGCGGTGTCGGCCGTGCGGCAAAGCACGGACAAGGTGACGGTCTACGGGCCGCAGAACGTACTGGACCGGATGGAGTTCTATGAGGGCCCGCAGGTCAATCTCAATGACTTGAAGGAAGATACGGAGTTCTCTCTGACGATTCCTGTGCGCAATAATCTGAAGCAGCTTGATCCCGATAAGGTGACAGTCAATGTGTCTATCGTCCCGTCTGTCACCAAGACGCTGGAAGCTATCCCGCTATCCTTCGTGGGACAGAACGACGGCTTTAATACGAAAGTCGTGCTTCCCGAGTCCGGGCAATTGAATCTGACCGTCGAAGGCGCACCGGCGATTATCGAGAAGCTGAAGCCGCAGGACGTTCAGGCGATCCTGGACGTCAGCAATCTGCCGCCGGGCAAGCATGAGGTATCCGTCACTTGGAATCTGCCGACCTTCGTGAAGAAAGGCGGTCAGCAGGACTTCAAGGCTACGGTGGAAATCAGCGCCAAGGGGGATAAGCCTGTCACTGAGGGTGCGGCTTCCCCGAACGTTCCTGCGGGGGCAACACCTTAAGCTGGAAGCGGACTGAACGGGGTCGAAAATGCATAGAAAGGATACGGGAGCGGGTGCCGTATCCTTTGTTTTTTTGCGCAGGATTTGACCGTCTGAACCGAATCAGAGATAATGGGTGTAGTTTGCCGGCATGGTAGATACAAGCAGCATGAAGCAATTAGGTAACGGTAGGGGAGAGAAGAGGCGCATGGGGAAATATTTTGGAACGGATGGCGTACGGGGAGTCGCCAACCAGGAATTGACACCGGAGCTCGCTTATAAAATCGGCCGTTGCGGCGGTTATGTACTCGCCGGACAGGTGGAGAAGCCTGTCGTGGTTATCGGGCAGGATACACGGATATCCGGTCCTATGCTGGAGGCTGCGCTGGTAGCGGGACTGCTGTCCATCGGCGCCAACGTGATTCGGCTTGGTGTATTGTCGACGCCAGGCGTCGCCTACTTGACGCGTCATCTGAAGGCGGATGCCGGCGTTATGATCTCGGCCAGCCACAATCCAGTGGAAGACAACGGGATCAAATTCTTCGGAGCGGACGGCTTCAAGCTATCCGATGAGACGGAGCTGGAGATCGAGCGCTTGATGGATGCCGAAGTTGATGAGCTGCCGCGTCCGACGGGCGGGGACATCGGTACGGTAACGGATGATCCGGCTGGTAAGTTCGCTTATCTGGACTATATCCAATCGACGGTCAAGTCTTCGTTCCAAGGCTTCCGTGTCGTTCTGGACTGTGCACACGGCGCGGCTTACGAGCTGGCTCCGAAGGTATTCGAGGAGCTCGGTGCAGAAGTGATCACAATCGGTGCGGAGCCGACGGGCCGCAACATCAACGATCACTGCGGATCGACGCATCCACAGGAGCTGCAGCGGCTTGTTGTCGAGCATAAAGCGCATATCGGCTTGGCTTTCGACGGAGATGCCGATAGGCTGATCGCGGTTGACGAGCATGGTGAAGAGGTCGACGGTGACTTCATTCTCAGCATTATCGGGCATGCGCTCAACCAGGAGGGCAAGCTGCGTGAGCAGACGATCGTCACGACTGTGATGAGCAACATCGGCTTCTTCAAGGGAATCGAAGCTGTCGGTATGAAGGCAGCTAAGACGGCCGTCGGCGACCGGTACGTGATGGAGGAGATGCGCAAGGGCGGTTATAACCTTGGCGGCGAGCAATCCGGTCACGTCATTCTTCTCGATTACAACACGACGGGCGACGGTATCCTGACAGCGCTTCTGCTGGTAGATACGCTGGTACAGTCCGGACAGTCGCTGAGTGAGCTGAAGAAGATTATGCGCAAATATCCGCAGAAGCTAGTCAATGTTCGCGTTGGCGATAAGAGCAAGCTGAAGGACAACGCAGCGGTCGCGGAGGAAATCGCCAAGGTCGAGGAGCAGCTTGGCGATAACGGACGCGTGCTGGTACGGCCTTCGGGTACGGAGTCGCTGATCCGCGTCATGGCCGAAGGTCAGGACAAGGAAGTTGTTGAAGCTTATGTGCAGCAGATCGCGGCGGTTATCGAGCGTGAGCTGGTCTAGTCTATATGGCTTGAATCAAGTGGTTACGAGATAGTGCGTTAACGAACGACAGCGAACCAATCCCTGGGACCGTCGTTAGCCGGTTTCAGGGAGTTTTTGTCGAATTGGGCCGTGTGGCTGGTTCCTCCGCAGGACAAACGGATGAAATGAAAACCGTTTGAAAATAAAGGGTTGCGCTTTTCATACAAAATGCATAAGATGTGATTAGGTCTGATTCATATACAGAAAGGTGGGTAGAGGTTACACGAGCTATACAAGCGCCAGAACTGGCAGGGAGCGTTGGCATCGCTGCGCTCTGATGTGATCCGGTCTCAAGTCATCGCTAGCAGCAGGATGGCTTCTCACAAACTCTTAGACAACACATCAGAAGCAGGGACTCAGACGTTCATCCAGTTGACGAGGTGAAGGTGTTCGAAACATTCGGCGGGGACCTTCCGGTCAGCATCCTAACCGTAAGCCGAGCAACAAATCGACCGGGCGACCGGGCGGACAAAAGCTCGACAGGATGACAACGGCATGCTTCGACAGCAGCCGACACTAAACTAAAACGAATGAAAAGCTTCTTTGCCATGGGCAAACGCTTCTTCGTGAGAGCGCAAGCTGCGGGAGCTTTTCGCTTCGTGTCGACAATTGAATAATCACGCCTGGAACAGGCGAACGAAGCTTTCTTTGCGCACGGAGCACGAAGCTAGCTTCCCGCAAACGCTGTATGCGTTTCTCCGATGAAGAGCCGGAAGGGCTTTTCCTAACCATTGGAGGATAAGAGCATATGTGCGGTATTGTTGGTTATGTAGGTAAACGGGATTCCCAAAATATATTGATTGACGGATTGAAGAAACTCGAGTATCGCGGGTACGACTCCGCCGGTGTAGCGGTCTACACGACGGAAGGCCTGCAGATCAAGAAGTCCAAGGGCCGTCTGGCTGTTCTGGAATCGAAGCTCGAAGAAGCGCCGCTGAACGGAAACATCGGGATTGGTCATACCCGGTGGGCGACGCATGGCAAGCCTTCGGATGTGAATTCGCATCCGCATACGGACAATTCGTCCAAGTTCTCGGTCGTTCATAACGGAATTATCGAGAATTACATCTCGCTCAAAGAAGAATTGATTGCACAAGGTCATGTATTTGTGTCGGAAACAGACACGGAGGTCATCTCCCACCTGATCGCCAGCTTGTACGAGGGCGATATCGTCCGTGCGGTCCAGAAGGCCGTTACCCGGATGAGAGGCGCCTTCGCCTTGGGCGTACTGACTGAGCATGAGCCGGAGAAACTGGTAGCCGTTCGTTTGTCGAGTCCGCTGATCATCGGCGTGGGCGAAGGCGAGAACTTCATCGGCTCCGATATCCCGGCAATTCTCGAGCATACGCGCAACGTTTATATTCTAAACGACGGCGAAATGGCTCTTCTGACAAAAGACGACGTCACATTGATGACGCTTGAAGGCAATTTTATTTCCCGGGAATTATTTCATGTCGATTGGGATATTGTGACGGCGGAAAAAGCCGGATTCGATCACTTTATGTTGAAAGAAGTCTACGATCAGCCTAAGGCTTACCGGGACACGATGGGTGCGAGAATCGATGCATCAGGAACCAAGGTGCTGCTGCCTGAAGTCGGCATGACACGGGAGCAGATTGCAGATATCCGCAACGTGCATATCATCGCTTGCGGAACGGCTTTCCATGCTGGCTTAGTCGGTAAGTCGGTTATTGAGACGCTCGTACGTATTCCTGTCGAGGCTGATGTCGCTTCCGAGTACCGCTACCGTTCGCCGATCATCACGCCTCAAACGCTGGTGATCGTAGTCAGCCAATCGGGTGAAACTGCGGATACGCTGGCTGCGCTGCGCGAAGCGAAACGCAACGGCGCACGCGTCCTGGCGATTACAAACGTAGTCGGCAGCTCGATCGCCCGCGAAGCGGACGATGTAATCGTTACTTGGGCCGGACCGGAGATCGCGGTCGCTTCGACCAAGGCTTACACTTCGCAGTTGATCGCGTTCTTCCTGTTAGGCCTCTATCTGGCTCAGACGCTGGAGAAGGTGGAAGCTGGCTATGTGAAGGAAGTGCTGGCTGCTATGCAGGAGCTGCCTAAGCAGGTCGAGCAGGTACTGGCTCAAGCGGATTCGATCCGTGAGGTTGCTGAGCAGATCGCGAAGCATCACAACCTGTTCTTCATCGGACGCGGCTTGGACTTCGCAACCGCGCTGGAAGGCTCGTTGAAGTTGAAGGAAATTTCTTACATTCACTCCGAGGCTTATGCCGCAGGTGAGTTAAAGCACGGTACGCTGGCCCTGATCGAGGACGGCATCCCTGTCATCGCCCTGGCGACTCAAGAGGTGCTGTTCGAGAAAACCGTTAGCAATATCAAGGAAGTCAAAGCTCGCGGCGCTCAGGTGTACGGCATCCATATGGAAGGCAACGACGAGTTGAGCAAGGTCGTGGATGAAACGTTCGCGATCCCGCAAACGCATCAGCTGCTTGCTCCGGCATTGTCGGTTATTCCGCTGCAGTTGCTGAGCTACTATGCTTCACTTGCTCTGGGCCATGACGTGGATAAACCGCGGAATTTGGCGAAGAGCGTGACGGTAGAGTAGGGAGAGTTCAAGGATAACAACTGATTGTCCGCAAATAATAATGTTTTAGACTGAATAATAAAGTATTAGACTGTGATAATAAAGTTGTAGACTGGAATAATAAAGTTTTAGACTGACTCTGCTCGGGCAGTTCTTCCAACAAGAGCTTCAAGACTACTACATCAATGCATTTGGACCCCGAAATTATGTTTTTCATAATTTCGGGGTTCTTTGTATTCAGGAGGGAATCAGATGCAATTAGGAGAACGGATTAAACAAATCCGAAAGACCAACCAAATGAACCAAAGGGAGTTTGCGGATCGTATTGGCGTTTCACAAGGCACGCTAAGCGATATTGAACGTGGGAATGGTTTCCCCTCTTATGAAACTATTTTTGCTCTTAAAAAGGCATTTAGGTGCGATTTGAATTGGCTTATTGATGAAGAGTTAGATTCAGTACCCGATAATGAACTATTTGCTGTGAATGTCTCTGAGCAGGAGATCGCACTAATACAATTACTTCGTACCTTGCCTGAATTGGAGAAAGACGAATTTCATCAGATAGCTAAAATTAAAGCGAAAAAGAATAATATCGGATATCCGAATTAAATAAATATTTTTTGGAATAAAATATCCGATAAGATTAATAATGGATATAAAATCTATTATGAGGTGATCCATATGACTTATACGGAGGTTACTAGATTTGCAGTAATAACTGAACTTGGCATCATGTATCAAGCAGCTTATTATTCTTGTCCACAAGCGATACAGGAACAGTGGTTTTCAAAAGCTATACATAATGGTGGGTGGGCTTTTCAAGTTTGCTTTAGAACCAAGGATAAGTCTCGCATCTATATCTTTCATAAGAATGAACTCATAGTTTGTTACAAAGTTAAACATCAGACTATACCAGATGAAATTAAGTCTCTGTATTTTGTGGAGCTAGAAAGACTTAAAAGGTTAAAGCGAAGTCAGCGAAAATATCGCGGTGCAGGGCGGCGCAGGCTAAAGAAACTAAAGGATCATCAGTTCCTGTAATTGAGAGAGGTAGTGTGGCTAGTTGTGGCGAAAAGAAACCGCGATGTAACAATGAATAAGATCCAAAAGTGGATAAAAGAAGGAAGGGGCCAAGGTGAAGGCTCACAGTATAAACCTTGGCTTACCATTCAAGATGTCCCATCAGAGGGCTTGGCAACTCGTCTTAAAGGATGGACAAGCAATCGCTATCACCATTTAATGTCGAATCTTGAAAGAGATTATTTTTACCTTCTGGATTTTTCTGAATCCGTTACTGATATTCGCGAGCAGTATCCGCTACTCCCCCTTGATGATACGTTAATTATTGCAGAAAAATTAGGTGTGAAACATCCTACAGACCCTAAAACCGACGATCCAATCGTTATGACTACCGACTTTTTAATTTCGATTAGCAATTCGAATATAGCAAGAAGTATCAAACCGTCAAGCAACCTAGAAAATGATAGAGTTATAGAGAAGCTTGAGATTGAGCGGCGCTTCTGGAAGGAAAGGAACATCGAATGGGCGATAGTGACTGAAAACGAAATTCCAGAGAATGAAACACGTAACATCTCATGGTTTCACCGCGAATATGATAACCAGGATATCTATAAATTGGGGATAGCTCTTACGGGGAATTTGGAGCAGTTAATGTTGAAGTATTTGCGAAACGAGGAACCTCTCAATCGATCTGCTGCCTTGTGCGACGACGCTCTGGCATACATGCTTTTGTTGGCTTGTCTGCGGGAGGAGTTGCATCTAAAGAAACCCTATCCTTTTGTCATCTTTGTTATGAAGATGACATTAAGCACTATGGTGAGCCCTACTGGCATCGAGGTCATCAAGCCTCAGGTGTGTTTGTATGTGCTGAACATAACTGCATACTCCACAATGTTAGTGAGCCTTTAGAGGATCGTCAGGGGATAACAGTTCTACCTGTATCAACAAAACTATTTAAATCCAATCCTTGTCTTCCTCTAACTACATCGAAGAGAACGATATCTAAACTCGCGAGCCTTTCTTTAGACATAGCGAATGTATTGAAAACCAATGAGAATCGATGTTTTTATTCAAGCAAGAGGCTCCTACTCCCTCGTCTTGCGGAAAAAGGTTATGTTACCTCTGCAAATAGAATAAGACAGGCTCAGCTCCAAGAGCAATTTAATACATTCTACGGAGAAGATTTTCTAGAGCTTTTGGGGAGTGGTATTTCTCAAGATTCTTCCTGGCTAAATTTTGCGACCAGAAAAGAACGGCGAGTAATAAGCCCAGTCCGATATTTATTATTGATTCGTTTTTTGTACGGTTCGTGGAACGAGTTTATTCAGGCTGATGGTGCTAATTATCGACCGTTCGGTGATAGCCCCTGGCCTTGCTTAAATAGAGCAGCGGATCATTTTGGAGAAAATGTTGTCCAAACATTACAAATATCCAGATGCAGCGACACCGGCAAGCCAATCGGAATCTTTTCCTGTGAATGTGGCCATATATATTCCAGACGTGGACCGGATCAGTCTATTAAGGACCGGATACATATTGGAAGGATTAGGGAGTATGGTTTGATTTGGATAAATAAGGCTACAGAATACCGCAATCAAGGACTGTCTTATAGACAGACAGCTAAAATATTAGGTGTGGATGTAGGAACTGTTATCAAATATACACGATCCGAAAAGCCTGAAATCTCAAATTGTTGTTATGGGGAATCAAAAGTTCAGAAAGCTGAAGATAGCTCGAAAAAACGGAGATTCACTCATAGTATCACAAGAAGTCGTGTGAACTGGGTTCGGCGAGATGAAGAATTAAGCATCATTGTCGCGGCGAAATGTAAAGAAATGCTCCAGATTTCAGCTCAAAAACCAGTACAAGTAAGATTCACCACTGTAGCCAAGAAAATAGGCAAATTGAGTCTTCTTGAAAATCAGAAGGAAAAGCTCCCCAAAACAATGGCTGAACTTGAGCGACATATAGAAACTGTTGAGCAGTTTCAGATTCGCCGAATAAAGTGGGCTGCTCTCAAAAGGGGAAGAAATTGTCCACTAAGAAAGTGGGAGTTGTTTAAAGCTGCCGGCATTCGTCCTAAGTATTCAGAATGTGTGGAACATGAAATCGAGAAGCATATATCACAATCAAATTTTCTGTATGTGGACAATGAGGTGGTCTAATGTGTGCGGCTAAATTTCGTAGATGGCAATTTGATAAGGGAGAAACAGTTGAATTATGCTGGATAGGCTCTCTTTTCACGGGGATAAAGGGAGATTGGAGAATGAATGTGGCCTTTCGACGATCAGATAAGTCGATTGCAATCATTGATCACCCAATCGGAGTTTGGCCAATGCTACGTTTAGGACAGATATATACCGATAACGCATTTGAAGTGACTAGACCAATAGCGGGTATTGTAGAAACCATTCAAGTTACAGATATCCAGCAGGGACAACTTGTATTTGGGTTCGACGTTCCTAGTAAGTTATTATATCTAGATAAACAAAAGGATCTCGGTAAACAGTACGTTTGGAAATATGAGATTAATGGCTTTGAGTATTATGTCCCTATGCTGGAATGGGCAAGATGCTTGTTCGTCAAGAACCGAACCCTTGCTCATTTAATTTTACAGCCTCACGGCTTAGAACAGATATTCGAAAATGTAAAGCTACGAGACGAAACCATGTTCATTGATTTTAATAGGCTTCTTCCTGTGACTATCGCACAGAATAAAGATAGCGCTCTCCACATAGCTTGGATCCATGGAAATGGAACCATACGAAATTCTTGGGATTCCATCTATAGTTACCTGTTCCGGTCAGCTTCAAAGAAGGATAGTTTGGATCCTAAAAGTATTTTCCGTAAAGGAATAGCGTTAAAATTTGACCTACCTTTCCTTGATCCATGCGAAGTGTTGGTTCGTTGCATACGCAAAGGAAATCAAGTTCTAGTTTTAGAGATAATGGGAATATCTAGCTTGAAATTGCCTGCTGAAAAATTAGTGTACAGTCATCCAGTTATGAAGAAACAGATTACATATGATGGACCCAAGAAGACTAGAATAACTGATCAATCAGAACAAGAAGATTTGGAAATAACCGATGATAATGATTTCGCAAAAGAAAATACACATCAAGATGTACTCGATGTACCCCCTACCTTTTATGGCTTTGCTCAAAAGCCTGAGATCATTATAGATCGAAAAGAACGACGAAAGGTAAATGCTGGTGAGGAAGTCATATTACCTATTGGGCGCGGCGGAAAGAATCAAAATGATGGTGCAAAAGAGGTAAGTCTAGAGGATACAGCAATAGGTGGAGAAGTTCCTCCGATTGAATTTGAAAGCTTGCAGGCTGTACCAATGTCTGAGGGTATAGGGCTAGAGGATTTCTTCAAAGTAATTCGTAAGCTGATCGATGATTATGGAATGAATATTAAGATGAGCGTATTTCAGCTTCCCCTAGGGAAGAGGTACTCTGTTTGCGATAATGGAGTGCGGAGGACTTGTGCCCTTGCTCAAGTTACGACGGCGGTTTCGCAGAAGTATATTCTTGAGATGGCGCGTCCGGATGGGTGGTCGATATCGACTTTGATTTTAACAAATGAGAGAAAATTAACCGTGAGGGAGATCGAGAAAAACATAAAATATCTACTAGAGGAAGTAGTGAGAAAAGGTGGTCATTGGGATCAGTATATTTTAAATGGTTGCAATTTAGATATTCAAAAACTTAAACATTATCAAAATGATGATATTGTTGCTTGGGAGGAACGAATTTACAGAAAAATTGTTGATTATAACTGAATAATCGGAAGCAGGAGTAGTATTCTTGTGTATCTATGAACATGCATTGAATATGAGGTTATTGAACGGTTTAGTGCTGGGGGCATTCTGATCGTAATTTCTTGATGTAATTAATTGATCACATTTATGGCTATAATGAAACATATACATAGTGAAGAGATGAAATATTGAGCAAAAAGACTTATTAAAAAATTGGTGACTGGTTAAAATGTCTTATATGTGGTATTTTTTAGTAGATGAATATTATCCAAAAATGGGGTTGAATTTTATGAATAACATATACCTTCCGGAACTCCATAAGATTGAAATTAAGGATTTTTCTTTATACAAGAAGGACATTGCCTTTGATTTTGTTCACGGAATTAATCTAATTATTGGTGGAAATGGTTTAGGTAAAACCACTTTTATTTATTTAATAAAATATGGGCTTATTGGACTGTACAAAAAAGGTCTTGATGTTCGAACTTATAAAAGCGAAAAAAGATTAGCTAGGCAACAGTATTCAATGGACTACTTTAAAAACCGTATGGTGGGGGATTATGATAGAAATTCAAATGCGGAAGTCAAATTGACATTTTCAATTAATACTACTCAATTTGAAATAATTCGTGGTCTACATGAGATTACATTAAAGAGTGTAAAGGTTTTAGAAAATGGTGAGAGTTATTATTTGGACGGGGAAGTAATTAGGCAGGATAAGTTTGAGCGTCTAAATGAAAATGAAAAAGACAGGTATCTTCAAGGACAATACGAAAATATGGTTGCTAAGCTGTCTAATATTAATGATTTTAATGACTTGATTTTTTTTGTTAATCAAATCTTATTTTTTGATGAAGATAGAAGAACTATTATGTGGGAACCACTAATTCAAGAAAGATTATCAAGTAAGTATTTCAATGATCCGGAATTAGATGAACTCTTTCAAGAATCAAAACGTCAAGCCAAATATCATGATAGCATTGCTCGTCATAAGTCGGAAGATATGAGGGCAATTAGTAAAATTATCAAAAAAATTGAAAACGAACCAGGAGATACAGAAGTTAATGCGATTAATGAAATTAATAAACTAAGAAAAAATCTAGAGCTTCAAACTGATAAGTTAAATGACACTCAGAAGGAAAGAAAGAATCTAGAAACAAAATTAAGTGTTTTCTATAATGAACGAAATAATTTAAATAGAAAAGCAAAAGAGTTAGAACAAACAATTCGAGATGAGGAAGCACAGATTTATCAAAAAATTTGGGGAACCTTAAATCCTAAATATAATATTTACTTAGATAATATAAAGGACCTACATTCATGCCCAATGTGTAATCAACAAATCGAGTCACATAAATATGGTTCCTTGACAGCTAATCCTGATCATTGTTTTTTGTGTCAGGAAAGTCTAACGGTAGAAACTGATACCCCAGAACACATTGTTGGGTTAAAAAATAAACTAGATGAAATATTAGTATTAAATCAGGGTCATGAAAAGGAAATATATAATATAGAAAATGAAATGAAAAAATTAGATCAAATATATAATAAATTTAAACGAGAAGTTTTTGATCTACAGTCCAGGCTTAGGGATTTTGAACATGATCTGTATAGTAACAAAGAAAAGTCTAACGAATCATTTACTTATACAGCAATGATGACAGAAATTGAAGAATTAGAAAGAGAGAAGCAACTTAATTTAGAATTAAGCGAAAAATTCAATAAAGATGCGGACAATATTATTAATAAAATTGAAGGGAATTTAATTAAGATCACAAAAGAACTGTCAGCAATTTTTTCAGACTTTGCTGGTGATTTTTTAGGTATGGATTGTAAATTGACATTTGAAAATTTCTTGAAAGACGATGTGAAAATGTATACACCTGTAATAAAAGGTAAACCACGTACAGATCCTTTGGAATTGTCAGAGTCCCAAAGATTTTTTACTGATCAAGCATTTCGAATGAGTCTCTTAAGACATTTTTATACTACTCCATCCTTCTTTGTTTGTGAGACGCCAGATAGCAGTCTAGACATTTCATACGAAGCAAATGCAGCGGAAATCTTTCTTAAATACTTGCAGAAACCTAATACACTAATTATCACATCAAATTTGAACAATAGTGAATTTATGGATCTGATTATTGACAAAGCTGATAAATTAAGTTTTTTGAATTTATTAGAATTTGGTCGAACATCTCCGATACAACAGAGGAGTGAGAGATTAACATCAATCTCAAAAAGGATCGAGGAGAAGGTAAATGCAAAAAGGTTCGCATGATGTTCTGTATAGAGTTAATGGAGATATTTTATCTGCTTTGAAAACTTCTGAAGATATAGGATGGGAGTCAGTCACAGAATTCTCTGTTCAAAGGATAATGTACATAGCATCTGTGCTTTTTAGTTTTAGACACGAGAACGAATTTAATCCCTTTGAACAAGATTATGATTTTTCTGTTTCATTAAGAGGTCCATTCTCAGCAATAATACCACGTTCATTAAGTTTTTTATTAGCTAATGAATTCATTTACTATACGGATCATAAGGAATTGAGTCTTTCTGATAGGCAGATGCCAGATCTATATTCAATGCCTTACTTTAAAGAACGTAAAGATTGGATCGAATCGATTATTTATATCCTGGGTATTTATGGTGAAGAAAAAATATATGACTTTGTCTTTCGTGATCCGCAGTATCAAGATAACATACAGAGGAATTCGATTAAAGAAATAAATATCAAACCAGGAAATAAAACAGATATTACTATAAGAAAAATGAAGGCTGCATTTGAGAAAAGCTTAGGTAGTTCAGCATCTGAATTAGAGAACAAAAAATATTTGGATATGTATTTTGACTATGTTTTCAGTAAGATACTTCGAGGTGAAACTGAATAATGCAGAGGCACGATTTTGACGACCCAAGTTTTCTTGATGAAATAAATGCAAAAGCAGAAGATTTACTGATTCAAATGAAGAATGGCATACTAAACAACCCAAAATTTAAGATTTTAAAAATGCGGAATTTTGAAAAGCTTTGGCAAAACCGTGTCAATAAGAACTTATTGTTTTCTCTATTAATTAAAGAATGTGATATAGATTTGATTAATCTGAAAGATATAAACAAGAATTTTGAACAAGAGATTTTTGAAGCACTCAGGACAACTAATATTATTGAAGTTAATAATGTTCTCCAAATTACAGATCAGCGAAGCCAGCATTTCAGAACCTCCGCAGAAGCAAAACAGTTTTATAAAGCTTCCTCAAGAGATGGATACGTTGTTATTTTCTTCGGTAAAGAGGGTGTAGATTACTTTATTAGGGGAGAAAACCTTGGGGAATTAAACTTATTTTACTGTACAGAAGACTTAACAAGATTTTCAGAGAAAAAGGACATGTCTCAAATCCTTGAAGTCTTAAAGAGTTATGAACAAACACACTTAACAAATCAAAGTGAGTACATGGTATTTTTTGCTGACAATAGCACTCTTAGACGGATAGATCAATCATTAATTAAAAGAAATATTTTGAAAAATAAACCAGAAAAATTTATGAGAGATCATTTAAAAAATTTTCTAAATGAGAGAATGAGGCACACATTTGGCATTGAGATTGAATTATCAGCCAGTAAACGAGAACTAGATATATTTACAGAAGTCAATGGTGAATTTTATTTTTTTGAAATTAAGTGGTTAGGACAGTCGATTAGTGATTGCGGTACAAAGTTATCTACCTCTTATGGTGATGCACGAGCAAGAGAGGGCGTGACACAAACTCTCGAATACATAGATGAGTTACTTACAACAATGGGGAATAATGTTCGTGCAGGATATTTAGTTCTTTTTGATGCACGGGATGATAAGCAAGAAGTAGATTACCAAGGATTCAATTTTATTAAGCCGGAGTTGCGCACTTATTTGCCTTTATTTAGTGTAGTTCCTAATATAAAATTAGAAAAGAGACACCCTGCTTAGATGTATATCTTAAAATTATTTTGCGACTGTTCTTCCTTATTGATTAATAGGGAGATCAGTCTTTTTTTCTGAATTGATAGTCTAAAAATCTTGTTCCGGAAACTAGGTTTATCTGGTACAATTGCTTAATAAGAAAGGAGATTTTGATCATAATGTTATCATTTAATGCTACAAAGATCACTAATTGGTCTGATGAATATTTAAATTTCGTTAGCGCCAATAAAAATAAAAGAAAATCAGTGAACAGATGGTACCCAATTCTTGAGGGTTTTTCAAATAGTTTTGTTGAGTCAATACTAGAAGAACAGAATAGTACCAATATCACTTGTTTGGACCCATTTTCTGGTGGTGGAACTACTTCATTAGTTTGTCAAGAAAATGGAGTTAAATGCTATGCATTTGAGATAAGTCCGTTTATGAGCCAAGTTTGTAGAGCGAAACTGCGTGATGATTATTCCTCTGTAAATTTTATTGAGGTTGTAAATCTTATTAAACAAACTTTGGAATCAGGAATAAAGCATGATTTTAAGATTGGATTAAAAACTATTTCAAAGAAGAAAAACTTAGAGAAGTGGCTATTTCATAAGGCTGCTTTCGATGCTTTATTAAATGTTAGAAAAGCGATCGATATTGCAACAGAAAATTCTCCTAAGTACAGGGACATCCTGTATGTCACTCTAGCGTCGATATTGTTACAGTTCAGCAATGTTAATCGTGACGGAAAAGCATTGAAGTATAAAGATGGATGGACGAAAAAACTTGTTAGAACAAAAAGCGTATATGATACCTTTATAAAAAAATGTTTGGAGCACGTCTTACCGGATATTAAGGAAATAGAAAATAAGAAAAAAAACAATACAATTCAAAACACAGAATTTTTTATGACTGGCGACTGTCGACAGTTAGCTGAATCTTTAATAGATGATTCGATTGATATTGTCATTACTTCTCCTCCGTATTTAAACTCTAGAGATTATACAGATTCCCATATGATTGAGCTATGGATGCTAGGTCATGTTCGAGACTATGAAGGTGTCAGAGATTTGCGAAAAAACACAATGCGATCACATGTCCAAGTTAGATGGGGAGAGTATGTTCTCCCCCAAAGTGAGATTTTAAAACAACGAATGGATAAAATCCTTTTATATAAAGAAAAATTTTGGAATAAAAGCATTCCGAGTATGATTGCCGGCTATTTTTGCGATCTTGAAGAATTGCTTACAAAGCTAAAAAGTAAGGTGAAAAACGGTGGTAAGCTGTATATAAATGTTGCAAATTCATCTTATTTTGGAGTTGTTATAGAAACAGATCGAATTATTGAGGAGATATCAAACAATTTGGGCTTTAAAGTGTGTGAAATAAGAATGGCAAGAAAGATTAAAACAAGTAGCCAGCAAACGGGTCAGGTTAAATGGTTAAGAGAGACTGTTATTGTATTGCAGAAGGAATAATGTTTCGGTGTAGTAATTATTTCAATGGTTTTACGTAATATAAAATGGAACAAAACTCGTTAGATTGGCGAGAAAACTGGCGGATGGAGACGTGATTGTGTTACAGCATTTAACAAGCAGTCTAAGACTTTATTATCAGGTTTTAAATACTCCATTTAATTATGTATACAGCCAGTCTAAAACTTTATTAATTTAAAATAACGAATTTATTAACTTAAAAGCCGTGTCAAACCTAGAACTCTAGTCTAAAACATTATTATCTTCGAACACTGATGTTCAGTGATAAAAAAGTCTGGAACCAGTAAAGATCTGTGGAACAGATAAGCAAGATGATTGGACATCCAGAAGGGAGCCCGAGGATTAATTCGGTGCTCCCTTTTAATTTGAATAAATATTTTTAATTATAAAGTGAACTTCACGATCGGCGGTAAAATTGTTGAGTGACATGGCTATAGAATCAAATGTATCCGAAAAGAGAGTAATCTAAACCAAATTCAGTTTGCAAAAAGTATTGAAATTTCCCAAGGGAACCTGAATGAAATTGAAATGGGAAATAGTAATCCCTCTGCGGAAACGCTTAATTATTGAGATAATGCGACTTAAAGAGAGATTAAGATTAATAAAACGAAGCTAATATGAAGTAAGTAAGTTTTTTACATGCTACATAGGTACCAAATGAGCTTAATAAACAAATATAAATGAGCTCTTCGGCAAAGAAACTCTTTCCTCAAAGTAATATCCATAGCTCATGCTGTCCCTGCAAAATAAAGTGATAGACTCGGAATTAGTTGTAGATTATGAAAATAAAGATATAGACCGACTGCGGCGTTACGCTAACCGGCAGTATGATTGAAGATTATCTCATAAGCGGACAAAACATCAGCAGGGGATCTTAAGCAAACTAGCAGAATAGTTGAATGTGCGTGGCAATGACAATCAAAAGCAAAACAAACGAAGGCGCGCTTGTTCAAGTGTGTTTGTGACGAAGCCCAAATAAGAGCGGAGTATGTCTGCCCTTGTTGTATTGTTGGATTCTTGACGCGGGGAACATATAATTCTCTAAAGTCTTCGGCTAAAATCAAAAAACGCGCCTGAACCATGGTGGTTTTGCGCGTTTTGTCGGGACGAATACGGTGTCAGGACGGAATGTTCATAGCGGTCTGAATATTTTTCAGATCGAGCTGAATTTGCTCCGGAATATGGTAGGGATGGTATAGGCCCCGTTGCATCATATAGTTTATTATCTTTTCATGGGAGTCTATAGCTTCGTCGAGCTGTTTCATCAAAATTTGCTTGATTTCGGGGGTGGCACATTCGGTTACGGCCATGGCGTAGTTTCTGACTCCGCTCTTGGCGTTCATCAAAAAATCCATTGCGATCACGTCGTCGGTCAGCGTATGAAGCCCTGTCAAGTGTTCTAATAGGGTGTTCATGTTTCTATCTCCTTTAGGTTAGGGTGACTTTAGACAGCACTCCACCGAGCTCCTGAAGCTGCTGCTGTGATAATTGCACGTCTTGCTGCAAAATTTGCTTGAGCTCCGGATCGGTTACCAGAGCTTGCATGGTTTTGGATTTGGTCATGCAAACGGTCTTGAACGCAGCCATTTCATGAACCTCCAGCATCTCATGCAAAGCGTAATTGGAATTCATTCGGATTGTCCTCCCCTGCTTTTACCCGTATTCAGGGCTTTAAGATGACTTTGATGCAATTGTCCGTTTTCGTATCGAACATTTCATAGCCGTGCTTGGCCTCACTAAGTGGAATGACGTGCGTAACAATGTCTCCAGGGTCTACTTTGCCCGATGTAACCAGCTCGTACATATACGGCATGTAGTGAATGACCGGGGCTTGTCCGGAACGGATATTCACGTTGCGCTGCATGATGTCGCCGAGCGGGAATCCGTTATAGCGTCCGCCGTATACCCCAGTGATTTGGATGGTCCCGCCTTTGCGGACAGCTTGAGACGCAATGATAAATGCGCTCATGGTGCCGCCTTGCAGTTTCAAACCGCTGGCTAGAAATTCGAGATCGCTCATCTTGCCGTCCATTCCTACCGCATCAATCACGACATCGGCGCCGCCTTTGGTCATTTCCTTGAGAGTGTTGCCGATATTCTTATCCTGTTCGAAGTTTACGATTTCCACATTGTTCGTTCGCTTCGCATGCTGTAGGCGGTAATCGACATAGTCAACAGCGATGACACGCTTTGCTCCCTTCAGCCAGCAGAATTTCTGGGCCAGAAGTCCGACCGGACCGCAGCCGAGCACGATGACCGTATCTCCATTCTTGACGCCGGCGTTATCTACGCTCCAGAATGCCGTCGTCATGGCATCGGCGATCAAGCTTAGCTTTTCGTCCGGTTGCTCGCAGTTTTCAGGAATCTTGAAGTGGGTGAAATTAGCAAACGGAACTCGTAAATACTCGGCTTGTCCGCCAGGGTAACCACCGGTCGTTCCGGAGTAGCCGAAATATGCGCCCATATCCCCGTGTTCGTTTGAATTGTCGCATTGGCTTTCCAGCTGATTCTTACAATAAAAGCATTCTCCGCATGCGATGTTGAAAGGGATGATCACCCGGTCGCCTTTCTTTACCTTGGTCACTCCAGGGCCTACTTCTTCTACGATCCCCATCGGTTCATGCCCGATGACATAGTTCTCCTGAAGGTTAGGGATCATCCCGTGAATCAGGTGAAGGTCCGAACCGCAAATGGCGGAACTGGTGATCCTTACGATCATATCGTCCGGTTTCTCAATCTTCGGATCCGGCACCTCTTTGACCACGACATTTTTAATCCCTTGATACGTTACCGCCTTCATGCTTTATGTCCTCCAATATGTTCATCTGGGGTCCGATCAAACATCCCTTTACGCGACGTATCATCCGGGAACAAATTCATCTGCCCGATCATCACCGTATTTTTCGCTGAAAGCTGGTCGAGTTGGTACTGTTCGTTAAGCTCGTAAGGATGGAACCATTTTTTGCGAATCATAAGCTCCGAGATTTCTTGGTGCAGTGCAATCCCCTGCATAAGATGTTTGCGCAGCAGCGCTCTTACATCGGGAGAAGCCGTTTCCGTCAGGGCGATGGACAAATTTCGCACACCCTCCTTGGCACGAATAAGGAAGTCCATTGCAAATGTCATATCTGCCATCTCCGGCATGTTTAATGAATTAATCGGGTCTAAATAATCGGTGTTCATTGGCGCTCCCCTTTAATGAGTGATAGGTGTCGGGCTATTCGGAACAGGCGCTTGGAATGGAGCTCTTGCGTAGATGGCCTGGAGCTCGGCGATCTGTTGCGTAGATAATATGACGTCCTTCTGCATTAACGCTTTCAGCTCTTGGTCAAAGACCAAGCCTTGCATAAGTTTTGACTTAGCGAGGCAGAGCGTTTTGAAGTTTAACGCTTCATGCAGTTCCATCGATTCGTGTGGCGCTAGTGTTGGCATATTCATTGAGTAATTATCCCTTCCTTTCTTTCATCAAAGTTAGATTTTCCTACGCATTGGATCCCTATTCTAAAATGGATTGCCGGAAATGTGGGGTCCGAATATTCCCATGCAGTCGCAAGAATATAAACAAAATCTCAACCGCATACTTATTTCTGTTTAAGTTATTGATCTTTGCTCAAGGAAGGAGGAATCATCTTGCCCAATGAAAACAAAATTGATCTAGCTACCGAAAATGCAAGAAAACCGGCAGAAGGTACACTTCACTCGAGCGGCAATACGCTGGAGCAGCATGCATCTAACGCGGTTTCTGATGCGCAAACGGCTTTAAATCAGGCGATAAGCTCAATAAGTGAATCTAATGCGGCAACAAATTCACAAGCTTTGGAGACGGCCCGGCAGCATTTGACCCAAGCAGAGGGATTTTTAGATCAAGCGCAAACTTCGGCAAACGCATTACTTCTGCCGGACCAACAATAAAACGGTAGCTTTGGTAGTGGCAGAGATTCTCCTTCTTTTTCGGCTACACGTGGAATCAAGCTCACTAATGTCGAGGTATGGTCGTCTATCTATGTAGACGCTTCGTATGATGTTTTCCGAATTTACGCCGATACTCTCCGCATGGGCAAATGACCTGCGTTGACGCTCGGAGGAACGTATTTGCCATAGACATGGAGAGTCACCGACGAACGCGCTTGATTTGCCGGACCAGCGCAGCGAATCATGACAAGCGAAAGGGACTGGCCCACTGCACTATAGCCTTTTGGGACAGCCCCTTTTTCTTCTGCTTCCTAGGGGGCATAGCCCCTCATTTAGGAACGTGTCGTACTGGCTGCGTTCTTTTGTTTTGCCGTTTCCACTCGTGTCATGGTTCCGAAGTAGGTCACGCAGAACGCTCGAGTCATCAGGAATGTGAGGAAAATCGTAACCCACGACCACAACCAGTTCCAACGAACATACCGAATCAGATCGGTATATTGTACGAGCAGCACCTCACCTATCGTCAGTACAGTAGTGAATAACACGTAATAGCCGAATTGAATCCAGCCACTCCGATGGCTCGGATAATACGCGTTGAACACCGCGCATATCATCGGATAGGCCATATATTCGTAGGTGAAGCTCGTCCGGCTAACGTCGGCAAGCTCCTTTACGGGATAGGCGAGAAGTTGGAGTTCGACCATGGCATGACCGAAAATACACGTAATATATTGTTTGAACAAAAAAGCGACCATCGCCAATCGACGTTTCTGCCTCGGGATAATGAGAATCAATAACAATGAAAGGATCCACACTGAAACGATAATGCCGTATTGCAGTAGCAAACTCGTCGCTCGCTCGCCTCCTTCCTGAAAACTTTGCGGTTTCTAAAGAACCAGCTCGCTAGTCCGTAGACGGATAGGAATATAATCGATAACACGATCGCCATCGAACTCCAGTGAAAATGTACATAATCCACCAAGTCGGTATTGGCGGCTAGCAACCCGTCAATTAAGGTGAGCAGTGAAATCCAGGCGGCAAAGTAAAAACACTTCGTCAACTTATTCGAACGAGGTCTGTACATATAATAAAGACCGCTCGCAACAGGCGTCCACACCACTTTGAACGTGATATTCAAATCCGAAGCTTTGGGAAATTCACGCAACGGGTAGGCCACCAAATCAAAGTGAACGAGCAGCATTTCTACCGTCCATACCACAGCCTGACATGCAAGAAAGCACAATACAAATTCATGAGCTTTTGCTCATGGAACAAGAAAATAGATGGTGGTTATACACACAAACCAGACTAGTAGCAATAAATTTCGTTCGATGTCCATGGCCATAGCTTGTACAAGGAAGGAGGCTCCTATGTAAGTATATTTCTTTTATTCATACTTTCGTGGGCGGTGATACTTAGGCAAAAAATACAACACCGTTTACTCGTTGTCCGTCATAAATACGAACTTGCGGGTTCCCGTAAAATTATTTTATTTATCCAGGCAATTGAACCACATTCAGTCATATAAATAGATGATAGCAGTTCGAACCTGTTGAGGAGGATTTAATACAAGTGATGTTACCGAGTGAAAAGTATTTCGGTAAGTTTGAGGCGGTTTTTTTATTTTACGGAGCCATGCCTACAGGCGTTGCTGTTTCTGAAACCGGGCGTATTTTCATTTGCTTTCCGAAATGGGGAGACGACGTTAAATTTACGGTGGCTGAAATCGTTCACGATACATTACAGCCTTATCCTAGTTTAGACGTTAATGTGGTAAGCCCATCGAATATCACAACGTCCCTCATTAGTGTCCAAAGTATCGTTGCTGATGGAAATGGTACACTTTGGGTATTGGATACAGGAGCTCCTAATTTCTCAGAACCCATGAAAGGGGGGGCGAAGTTAGTCGCTGTTGATTTAAATTCAAATACTATAAAAAGGGTATATACATTTACGGAAGATGTTGTTCTGCCAACCACTTATTTGAATGATGTCCGAGTTGACTTTCGTGTTGGTAAAGCAGGTTATGCTTATATAACGGATTCGTCTTCCCGAGGACCAGGAGCCATAATTGTCGTTGATTTAGAAACGGGTTATGCCTGGAGACGGTTAAATGGGGCAAATTCAACTTCGCCCGATCTCTATCTCTTACCGAAAGTTGAAGGTAAAATCCTGATGAATCGGAACCAAGACGGATCTACTTCACCCTTTAGATTGGCATCCGATGGTATAGCGATTTCCCCGGACGGCAAGATGTTGTATTTTTGTCCTCTCTCCAGTCGTCATCTGTACTCGATTTCAACGGAGGCCCTAAGAGACCGAACGATACCGGATATGAATTTACAGTATCACGTGAAGTATTGGGGAGAAAAAGGTGCTTCAGATGGAATGATCACTGATGCAAAAGGAAACGTTTACGCTGGAGACTATGAAAACAATAGTATTCGAAAGATATTGCCGAATGGAATAATGGAAACCATCGCACATGATCCGAGAATTTTATGGCCGGATACTTTTTCTGTTGGTCCAGATCAATACTTATATTTCATCGTGAACCAATTACATCGGCAGTCAAGATTTCATTATGGAAATGACCTGCGGCAGAAGCCTTATAGTTTACTACGTATAAAAATAGCCGAACCACCTGCTCCTACCTTTTAGTAAATATATCACGTTACAAAATTAACTCTATTTGCATAGAAAATGTATTTTATGACTTTATAGTTATTAAGAATTTGGAGGCTGCCGCTCGGCAGCCTGTTCAGCTCTCGGGGAACGTTAGTTGAAGCCCCAACCCAAGTAATCGCCAGCATCGATGAGCTCCCTGCGGCAATCCCCCGATACCAGCGCCCGCGGCAATGCCAAGCTGCCACTAACTAGTCATTTCTGCCGCCCTCAGCATTGCTTTTGATATATTGTGTCACAACCCATAAAAATGCGCTTCAACACTAGAATTTTCTGTCGACCTTGTAAATGTAGATTATATAGTATTTTGTACAATAATAATTTGAGAAGAAATGACCCTTGTTTACCAAGGGTCCCACCATTTCAAGCCAGTCATCATACCCAATGGTGCGCTCGTAGCTCGTATGACTGATTGAGGATCTACATAAATCGAATGTCCTCAGTTCTACTGCGTAAGATCGATATGAGTTATTTACATATTAACCGTCGGTATCCGTCCACTAACGATAGCGGCCGAAACGCGAGGTATTTGATGTGCGAGCTTTATAACCTTTGGATATGCGTGTCTTTAAAACCAGTTTCGTATTTCAATCCGTAGCCCATCATACGGTCCATGCCGATATGAACCACCCAGATCAGGCCGATCATAATGAGGAAGTTGACCGAGAAAGCCAGCCCTACCAGTAGCAACAGCAAAGGCGTAACGAACGTATGGGCAAAATTATACAGATATGCTCCCGTTTTTTTGCTGACTGCATATCCGATCATGAACACATCTGGTAGCAACAGCAGCAGCAGGAAGACGGCCCAGTTGTACCCGTTGGAAAAGTAGAAATAGGTGCCTAAGGCAAGAACGACCAGTCCTTCGATTCTAATTAATTTCTTATTCATGATTTGATTCTCCTTTTTTCTGGGTTGCAGATCGAATTCCTTCAAGCATCCATCCGATGCCCCGCGACACCTGCTCGCGGGAGAGAGGCTCCGGAGACAGCAGAACAGGAGCTTGAAGTGCCAATCCGTCGAAAACGGCTTGGATCAGCGAAGCTAAAGTTTCCTTTTCACTCTTTTCCAGCTGCAGTTCCATGCGATCGATGACCTCCATAATGCCCGACTTCATCTCCTTGTAAAGTTCCAGCAGCTCTTTAGCTAGCTTTTCGTTATTCACGCTCTCCGTCCAAAGACTAATCAATAACGTAAACCACTCCGGGTTTTCTTTTCGAAATTCAACCACATGGAGCAACCCCTGCTGAAGAATCTCCGCAGGAGAAACGTGCAAATCCAGCCTCGCGAATGCCTCCTTCATTCCTTTGTTGATCATCCATTCTCTGACTACTTCGACCAGCAACGTTTCTTTCGTGCTGAAATGGTAACCGATCAGCCCTTGAGCCACACCCGCCTTGGCCGCAATGTCTTTCATGGTCGCTTTCGCGTAGCCTACTTGCCCGAATAACATGAATGCCGCTTGCATGATGGCGCTTCTTCGTTCATCCTGGTTAGGCGCTTGTGTTTTAGTCATTGCTTCCTCGCTCCCATACTGTTTGGTTGAACAGTCAGTTCTTATGATTAATAGTAAAGCTGTTTGTTCGAACAGTCAATGTTATAAATTAGTCTTATTCTTATCTGCTCCTTCTCCCGTATAAATTCTGTTATTTTTTATGGCTAATATCATAATCCTTAAAGCACACTTTAAAGCAATTGTTAGATGGTATTGCGACAAAAGCGGGGTTAATCGCAGCCGCAACCAATGGCCACACATATATGTGACAACCACTTACCGTTTGTACTAGCTGTTACTGAAACGTCCGTCTAATAACCGCCGTTCCGGGCACATCCACTATCGAATAGGAAAAAATGGGGTCGCTGTCCACCAGTAGTATTTGTATCCTGCCTTCTTTCCGACGCAATCTCTAGGGCATGGCTTTGCGTCCCAGTTTGCCATTTTCCTGTTTTATATTATAGGGCAACATGTGCGTCACAAGCCATGTTGCCCTCTGTCCGTAGTTATAACTTTCTAATTATTAAAACGACAGTTGTGTCAGATCAATTCCTTGAGGGAAAGTTTGTTCAAAGTGATTTTTTCTTTCATATAAATCATACCAAGCTTTTGCAATGACATCTGGATCACCTTCTGTACCTGGTTGAATCAATGTGCCAATGGAGAGATGTCCGACAAATATGCCTTTTTCCTTTAATTCATTGTGAAGATTTGTTGCATAGTTACGAAGACCTGACATGGCGATTCCTACATTGCTGGTAAATGGCATAGGGAACATTGCGGATAAACCTGTTGTAAAGAGAATCGCTCCTGAACCACTATTGATCATGTCTGGCAATACTTCGTTGACAGAAAGAATGGCTGGCAGTAAATGACTATTTACTTGTTCCATTACATGTTCAGGTTTTGTTTCTAATACATGCCTAAATATCTCAGGTCCTGCATATGGGCTAAATTCCAGTACATCGATATGACCAAAATCTTGTTTAATAGCTTGTAACACTTTTTTCAGAGCGATCAAATCCGCGATATCCGCAACATAAGACTTCGCTTCAATATTTTGCTTGTTAAGTTCATTCATGATAAGGGCCAATTTCTCCGAATTGCGCGCAACTGCAGCTACCTTGAAGCCATTCTCCCCGAATTTTTTAGCAAGGGACAATCCTAACCCCGGACCCGCACCAATTATTGCAATAGTTTTCATCATGCTTAAACTCCTTTTAGTAATTGAACTGTTAGGTTATAAAGCTTTTGAGCATTTTCTTTATCAAAAGTTTTCATCGCAAGACTTACTTTTTTCCACACTTTATAAGCAGATAAAGAAGGTGAAGGCGGATTTTCAAGCAAATCGATAATCGGAAGAACCGCTTCTTCTACCGGTCTACCTACTATTTTATAAAGGAGCTTCGTAATACTCCTCAACACTGGATTTTCAATGGCATCAAAAGTGCCAGAGGTTTGGACAGCCCAAGGGTTAAAGAGAATATATTTTACTTTTCCAATAGTATCATTGCGGGCAAAGGCTACACCTAGCAAGTCGTTTAATCGGCTGCCGTGATATTTCGATTTTCCACCGTTGTAATTCCTCTTGCATTGGATATCATCTAGGTTAACCGTTCCGTTCATTCCAGGAGCACAAACATTAAGGATCATAGGATTATCGGAATTTTCCAACAATTCTTTTAAGCCATAACTAAGAACAAATCTGCTCAAATAAGCTAACCCAAAGCTAAACTCAAAGCCCTCTTGGGTTTCAGAATATTCTTTTCTGGTCTTGTGACTGGTTGCACACAAAACAATCTTATCCAATGAATTGAACCGGCTTTTTATTTCCTCAATAATGCGCTTGTTTTCTTTGACCAAACTCAAATTTGCTTGAAGAAAAAAAGCCCTTTCCTTTGCTCCTGACTGTCTAGCTTCCCTTAAGAAGAGGTCCCCTTTAGCAGATGAGCTACCGACTACTATTACAAGGTCACCTTTCTTCAAGAAGTGCGCAGCAACTCCTTTTCCGATACCATCCGTTCCGCCTGTTACAAGTATTGTTTGCATCTTCTATTCTCCTCATTCGTTACAGTTTATTTAAAAGCGAATATCGCAACAAATATCGCCAAAGACTAATTACGCATTTTTCTGTGACCTAGAAACAGAAGCATACACAACACGAGAAGCACCAAGGGAATAACGATAACGTCAAATCCTTGATCGGCTCTAATATGCGTTAAAATAGCCCCAGCCATGACCACGACCAACACTGAACTGAATACAGGGACGAGCTTTTTCTTCCAAAACCCTAAAAGTAATCCTACTGCCGCGAGAACTTCTATTGCCCCTACCGCATACATGAACCCTGTCCCATATCCGTAAATCTCCGCAAATGCTTCAACTTGAGTTGGATCTCCGCTTACTTTCATAAATCCGAATAATAAGAACCCCACTCCTATTAAAAATTGTAAAATTCGAACAGTCCAACTCAATTGTATATTCCCTCCTTTTATGATACGTTAAAGCAACTGGTGTTACTTTAATAAACATACACCGAATTACAAAACAGAACAACCAACAATAAAGTTGAAATGTTGCTATAATATCAGGAATGAAAAATGCCAGCATTGGGGTGGAAAACATGGGGACAAAAGTGAGAAATATACGAACGACACAAACGAAGCAGTCTTTGATTAATGCGTTTGTTAATATGGTGAATGAGAAGGATTTTGAAAAAATAACAGTAGCCGATTTGACCAAAGGAGCGCATGTAAATCGAGCTACATTCTATGCCCATTTCAATGATAAGTACGAATTATTGGATTACATTGTAAATGAATCTGCTTCAGCTGTCATTGAAAAACACACATCAGGAAATATGAAATTCGATAAAGAATACATTCATCAGCTCGTTCTAGCTGTGTGTGATTATCATCAACCACCAAATTTTCAATGTCGCAGCAGTTACTTTAGTTTAATCCCGCAATTGAAAGATAAAATGTTATTAGAGTTGAAAAAAAAATTATCAAAAAGTTTAGATTTCATATACGCAGATATAGAGAAGAGTTTTTATGTGCCGATATATGCCAACATTATCCTTGAGGCTGGTTACTTATGGGCTTCTGGGCAAGTTACATTTGACAAAGAAGAGGTAGCCAAGAAAGCCTCAATATTAATATTAGGAGAATAATCTTCCGGAAAATAAGTTTACAACGAGGAGCGATACTTCTAGATCTCTTCTACCAAACACCTCTAGTCCGAGATGATTTAACACTTACTTCTACGGCTCCTCACTGGTTGGTTGTGCCTAGGCAGTAACTTATACCGTTAAAAACGAAAAACCGCGCTGTGCGCGGCTTGTAATGGATGTATATTCTTGTCCTCTGGAAAATTAATTACATCCCTTCAGTAGAAAACCAATGAGGAATAAAAACACTGTATTGTCTGGATGAGATTTCATTTTGTTTTTAGTTTCGAGAAAGGCGATTTCTCTAATAAATCCTGTTAACAAGAATTGAGGGTCGAGCGTCTCGGCTTGGAGCGGCATCTGGGCTATCTCCGCGGACACCTCGATTACGTACTTGAGCACGTCGCTGGCGAACGCCGGCATCAAGGCGCGGCCGATACAACAATTGGCCGAGACCGAACGTTCGCACCATCTAGATCGTTTACTCATATCGTCTGGCCGTCCTCCGAAACGACCTGAAGCACCCACTCGGCATGCTCGCTGATATCCACGGGTCGCATAGCATCCACGAATGCAGCGGAGCGGCTGCCCCCCGGCCTTGCGGATCCGTCAGACGGACGTGAGCATCCTCTGCCGCTGGAGTCATCGTGACTCTGGTCGAGCTGTACGGAAATGGCTTCGGCGTGAAAGTAGTCGTCGATTTGCCGACTGACTCGCTGAGCTCGGTCAGACCGCTGACGTACCCTGCTTCTCCACCGTTACCACCGTGCTGGCTTCGGTGCCTTGCGCAATTGGCCGCTGTGATGGCGGTTATGCCGATCCCCTTCAGCGTGAAACAGCCTTGCCGATTCACGGCGGGAATCGATACATCAAGCAAAGCAACGCTCTATAACAATCCTGAGATACGTGTGCGCATTGAATCGCTTCGTCAGCAGCAAGCTCAAGTGCCGACACCAAAACAAATCAAGCAAGAGATGGATGAAAACAACAAGGACGCCATCATTGCTTCATTAAAGCGTAAGATGAAGAAGCTCGAGGAAGAAAATAAAAAGTTACGAGAACAACTTAAGTTTTCGTATGCAGAGGTCTATCAAAAGATCTGACAAAACTCTCTCCCCTCGGCTACTTGAGCTAAAGCAACGCGGCTGGACAGGATTCTTGTGCAATAAGTTGAATTACCGAAGAAACAGTCTCATTTCAGTTTTTTGCTCAACTAAGAGATAAGCAGTTTATCTCAATTTACAAATAGAGGAAATGTGAGGGAATCTAAGTTTTTTAGAGATAAACAGAGTTGTTATTTTCTGAAAAACCTGGAATTAGGCATTGTAATGTGAATGTGTAAATCTATGCAAAATAGCGAACATGCGTTTTTGAGGTTTGTAAAATAAGATATTATGTTTTACGATAGGTAACATCCTAAACCAAGCATTAAGGAGGATGTTTAAATGAGCAATATAATAATAAATTCAAACAAAACACACTTGATACTAAAGGGGTTTTAGAACAAAACAAAAAGTTTTGGAATGATATTGCTGATGAATGGTTCGGTGTAACCGCACTCCTAGAATCGGAACATTGCTTTATTTGAGCCATTAACCAATGATAAAGTGGCGTAGGTGTTATCCATATCTGTTATAGATAAGAGAGGTGTATTTGTGACAACAAGGCAATGGGTCACAAAATTTGTATTGATGCACAAATGGGTATTTATAAGTGGGTTCATCGTCACTACATTAGGCACTATGATCAATATGATTTTTCCGTTCCTCAACGGGAAAATTGTCAATATCGCTTTTTATGATAAAGACACGACAGCCTTTTTGAATTTGTGCTTTATCTATGCTGGCATACTCTTGTTCAATCAGTTTATTCTTATGACGTTAAACAATCTCATTTCATCACAGTTAATGACGGGTTTTGTTTTTGATATACGGCGGGCCCTGTTCACAAAGATATTACATAAAAAAGGGAAAGACCTATTTGGGATGTACAGCGGAGATATGATCAGCCGAATGAACAACGACACGAAGGATATTATGAATTTCGTATTCCAGAGCGGTCTTTGGGGATATTCTAACTTTTTACATATACTTTTCGCTGTCAGCTTTATGTTTTACTACAATATACTTTTGGGAGTTTTTACAGTCGTTCTGGTTCCCGTCGTTTTCTTTACCTCGAAACATTTCAAGAAAAAATCGCAAAATGTCAGAAATGATATTTCAAAGGAACAGGGTAAACTGTCCTCCTACTTGTTTGAAATCGTGAAAAATTTGCAGGAAATAAAAATCCTTAACGCACGTAAACAAGTAACGAGGTTTTATTTAAGAAAGACGGCAGCCATCAATAAAATGAACGTGGTAAGCGGAAGAATCGACGTGACGGCAGAAAGGGTTAATTCGTTCATCATGCTTATCGCACAACTGGTTATATTTGTGACCTGTGCCTATTTCATTGTTAAAGACCACATGCAGCTCGGCGTTTTTGTAGCCGCCGTAAGCTATTTCAATATGGCTGTGACCTACTTTAGCACCATAAACGGTAGAATTGTTGAGGTCGGGAAGCAACTTGTCTCCATAAAACGTGTCGTGGATATTCTGAATGAAGATGAAGAGGATTACAAAGAAAGCCATCCGCCGAAACAAATTACAGCTGGCACGATTGAATTTAACAACGTCACATTTGGGTACACCGAGGATAAGCATGTTCTGAACGGATTCAATCTCCGTGTTGAAGCTGGGAGCACAATTGGCATTGTTGGAAAGAGCGGCGCAGGTAAAACATCGATGGCGAACCTGCTCTACAATTTATATAACGTTGACGGCGGCGAGCTTCTCATCGATGGAATGAATGTCAATGAATATAACCTACATAGCTTGCGGAGCCAAGTGGGTATTGTCCATCAGGAGACAATCCTTTACGATCATACTCTGCGTTACAATCTATCATTTACGAATAACAAGGATCATGATGACTTATTGATGGAAGCGCTTAAGAAAGCCGCCCTTTATGATATTTTCCTTACACTCCCGAACGGACTGGACACTCTGCTTGGAACTGACGGGCAACAATTATCCGGCGGGCAGAAGCAGCGTCTGGCTATCGCTAGGATATTAGTCAAGAATCCTAAGATTTTGATCTTCGACGAAGCAACATCGTTCCTTGACAGCCAGAACGAAGCGCTTATACGGAACATGATAAGGGATATGTCGAAAGATCGGACGCTTATTATAATCGCCCATCGCTTTTCTACCATCAAAAGCTGTGATAAAATCGCGGTTTTAGCGGACGGCGTTGTCGTGGGCTATGATACTCACAACGTACTGATTAAAAGAAATGCAACGTATATAGACTTATTCCGCGAACAGTACATAGGAGATGAAGCGTATGAACCGGTTGGAAACCTTTAAGGCATTAACTCGGGATATAGATGGCATTAACAAGCCGTTGATTGCGCTTGGCTTTTTCAAGGTGTGGAACTTAATATTCGGGCTTATCCCTTTGTTCTTGTACTCGTTTTTGGTGAATCGCGTTTTAGTAGATAAAAATATGAGCGTGCTTTCGCCTGTCATCATCGGTTATTTGGCTGTTTTCCTGTTCGCGACAATCGGGATCGCAGTTAGCAAGAGGTTTTCAAACCGGTTAATACTGAAATTTGACCTGAGAATAAAAAATAAATTGCTCAAAAAGTATATCAGCCTTGATCATGATGCATATAGCAAATATAGCATTGGCGATGTTAAGAGTCGGATTGAAAGCGATTCAATGGTTGCCGAGAATTTTTTTACGACCCATCTATTAGATTTTATTTACGGCGTCGTTTACGCTGCTGCGCTGGCGGTTATTTTGCTATGTTACGACTGGCGGATCGCGCTTCTCAGCTTTATTTTTGTTCCGATCTCTTTATTAATGGTTAATTTTTTGGGAGGAAAATCGAAGAAAGCCAAAGAGGAACTATGGAAACTGCAAACAAAATATGAAACTTTTTTACACTCGAATATTCAAAACTGGAAAGATGTCAAGATCAACAACCTTGAGGACGTGCAACTTGATGAATTAAACGGACACTATAAGAAGATAAGGCCTATTTGGTTTCTAAGCCAGCTCTATTCGCATCTAGCGGTTACCTATTCGTTCTTCACGAAAAACTTCATTACCCAGTTGTTTATCTACTTTATTGGTGGATTATTCGTAATAAATGGATACTCGCAAGTCGGTGTGCTGCTCGTTTTTATTAGCTTTTACGGGCAGTTTTTCGGGCATATAGAAAACATTAGTAATTCCATAATAAACTTTAAGAATGATTCGGTGAATATCGAAAAAGTTGTCGAGATCCTGAATTTAGAAGTAGATAGGAGACCCTATCAGAAAATGGACGGAACACATATTCATGTTGAAAATCTGAAATTTACATATAAGGGAAACGATTCATTTGCTCTTGACGGGATTTCTTTCTCCGTGAATAAGGGTGAACATCTGGCAATCGTCGGAAAAAGCGGCAGCGGCAAGTCTACCATTGCTAAACTGTTGACAGGGAAAGCTAAACCGCAAAGTGGTATTATTCGCATTGGCGGCATTGATATATATACCGTGAACAGCGAGAGTCTGTCAGAAAAAGTTAGTATCGTTGTACAGGAGCCGGTTCTTTTCAATATGACGATCAGAGAAAACTTATTGCTGGCAAAGGCCGACGCAACCGATGCGGAATTGATAGTGTGCTGCCGCAGAGCGAGTATTTATGACTTCATTGAAACCTTGCATAATAAATTAGATACGATAATCGGAGAAAAAGGTGTAAAACTTTCAGGGGGCCAGAGACAACGCCTATCAATTGCCCGTGCGTTTTTACAGGACAGGGACATTATCATTTTTGACGAAAGTACAAGCGCTCTTGACAACGAAAATGAGAATGACATCATTACCGAACTCAAGAGCCTTTCATCGGGGAAAACCATGATTTCCATTGCTCACCGTTTATCTACTATATTGGACTGCGACAAGGTGATGGTTTTAAAAGAAGGGGCGATGGTAGCTTTTGATACCCATGAAAACCTACGTAACAGAAACGAAACCTATGATTTGCTTTTCCAAAATCAGTATATAGCAGGTGGAAATGTTGTTGTAAAAAATACGGAGGACAGAAATCCTCTAGTCGTAACCAATTGATAACGCATGTACAATACTTTGCCAATGGGATGTTAAGTGAACCGCATCGTAGGTAGAAGTAAAGCCTTTGCGGGCACGTTAGTTAAACACATTAGTAGGTTTCACATATTAGTTATGACTAGTATGTGAAACTCCTTATTTAGTGCTGGTTTTTCAAATTTTAGTCTTGATAAACTGAGAAAATAAAGTATTAGACTGACAAAGCTTCATTAAAGCTAACGGGCAGATTTTTTCATAGGAGTGTAGTCCACCATCAAATACTAATCGTATGGAAAAGAATCTAGATAAATAATATACTAGCTATAACTGTTTTTTGTTGAGGTGAATCTAATGGATGAAATCGATGAATC
Source organism: Paenibacillus filicis (assembly GCF_038070315.1). Lineage (NCBI taxonomy): Bacteria > Bacillati > Bacillota > Bacilli > Caryophanales > Paenibacillaceae > Paenibacillus > Paenibacillus filicis. The sequence goes on from NZ_JBBPCC010000004.1 coordinate 49,598, forward strand.
AAAAGAAATTGTATTACAAATCGGCGTTGCCTTGAAAAAGTACAGAAAAGAAAAAAACATGAGCTTAGAAGACTTATCGGGATTAACGGGCGTAAGCAAACTTACTCTGGGGAATATCGAACGTGGCGAGACAAATCCAACTTTGGCGATTATATGGAAAATTTCAAAAGGTATATCTTTACCGCTATTGGCTTTGTTCAAATCAGAAGACTCTGCTAGTTTGTATCGAGCAGGTGAAGGACTGCGGTTTTCTAATGATCAAAAAAATTGGATCATTGAACCAATCTTTAAAAGTAACGATATTGAAATGTGTCGGGCTTACTTACAGCCAAATAGCTCGTATCAGCCTGAAGGTCATCATATCAATACAACTGAAATTGCTACAGTCATGACTGGTTCCATTGAAATTCAAGTCAATGGAGAGATTTACACATTGAATCAATATGATACGATCAGTTTTCGTGCAGATTGTCCTCATTCTTATACCAATCATACGGATAGCGAAACAGTGCTCCATATATCCTTAAAGTATGGTTTCTAAAAGTTGAAAATTCCAATTATTAAATACAACTCCGAATTCCATGACGGGAATTCAGAGTTGTATTTTTGTTTTTAGATGAGTTTTGTATATTATAAAATACTTATTGATAAAATTAGTATATTATAATATACTTTTGTTGTTCGCGCGAATGTATTGCATAGTTTTTTCAATCAGCAGGAAGCAAATAATACGTAAGAATTCAGGAAGGAGAAATGAAGAGTGCCGAATAAACAAAATAATAAAGCCGTACCATCCTCTATAGGGCTGATAATTCTAGGCATTATTGTTATTGCAGCTAATTTACGTACTCCCTTAACCTCAGTCGGTCCTTTAGTGAGTCTCATCAGGGATGACGTTCATATTTCAAATACATTAGCAGGTCTGATAACAACGGTACCCTTGCTTGCCTTTGCTTTATTATCGCCTCTAGTACCAAAATTAGGACGAAGGTATGGGGTTGAACGTATCATAATGATCGCCCTGATCTTTCTGACTGTCGGTATTGTAATACGTTCTTTATCTGGCGCAGCTAATCTGTTTATTGGGACAGCAATTCTTGGATTCGCAATTGCCGTATGCAATGTATTATTGCCAAGTATAATCAAAAGGGATTTCCCCAATAAAATTGGCTCCATGACAGGTGTTTTCTCCATTTCAATGAGCTTATGCGGAGCAATCGCATCGGGAATCAGTGTACCGCTAGCCGTGAACGCAGGTCTAAAATGGCAGGGAGCATTGGGAATATGGGGGATTCTAAGCTTTGTATCGATCCTCTGTTGGTTACCCCAATTAAGAAATCAAACGAAGCAAACAGCCACGACGAGTCAAAAGATGTCCAGCAACGATGTGAATGTTTGGCGATCCCCGCTTGCCTGGCAAGTAACCATGTTTATGGGTATACAGTCCATGGTTTTCTATGTGTTGATCGCATGGTTGCCTGAGATTTTAAAGCAGCAAGGAATTGACTCCGGCCAATCAGGATGGTACCTCTCGATCATGCAGTTAGTTATGCTTCCATTTGCCTTTATTGTCCCCGTTATTGCTGGGCGCATGTCTAGCCAACGGTTGTTAGTGGTCATCACAACCATTTTGCTTTTGACGGGAACGCTCGGACTTCTTTACGGAAGCTCCAATATCATTCTGTTGTGGATCATCTTACTTGGAATAGGTGTAGGTTTCGCCTTTAGTTTGTCCATGATGTTTTTCGGGTTACGTACTGAAAATGCGCATCAAGCAGCGGAACTGTCTGGCATGGCGCAATCGATCGGATATCTTTTTGCCGCAGTCGGTCCTGCTCTTATAGGATATCTGCATGATGCGACAAATAGTTGGAACTTGCCACTTTTCATTCTGCTTGGCGCTGCGGTATTGCTCTTTTTAGTCGGTATAGGAGCAGCAAGAAACCGTTTTGTAGGTAGCCGAAATAGTTACGAGCTGCCACGGAAAGGATGATAAATATGTTTGACAAAATTATTGTGGCAATTGATAAAGCTGAAATAACGAACAAACTCCTCGATGCAACCGTTGAAGTAGCCCGAAACAAACAATCTCAAGTTACTTTGGTTAATGTCAGCCAGGAATATGTAACGAATGGCATGACATATTTACCAGAGAATTTCTTGGAAGAAATATTGAACGAAATGGAGAAAGCGAGTTTGGAACAGCTGCAACAAGCCAAATCTAAATTAAAATCTGCGGGGATTAACCCGGAAACAGTTCATCTTAAGGGAGATCCTGCACATGAAATATTAAAATATGCAGGGGATACCGAGCAGCAACTCATTATTATTGGGAGCCGTGGGCTAAGTGGCATAAAAGAAGTGATGCTTGGAAGTGTCAGCCACAAGGTTTCACAGCTATCAAGTTGCCCAGTCCTCATTGTGCATTAACTTTTTCGGGGACTGCAGAGAGGATGCATTGTTATACTAAAAGGGTACGTTATTTAAATGACTACAGCGGCAGTCTAAGACTGATATACTCCCCATACGGTAGACAGGTGAAAGAATAAAAGCCTGCTACTGTAAGGGGAGCTTATCACATGCTACTGCACCCACTCCTGTAAATCCTCAGGCAATTTGTATGTCGCTAAGTGAGTATGGTTCACCAACTTTACCGAAGGTCCAACAGATATTTGGTAAGTAATCATAGTCGGTCGCTGGAAGTGCTTACGTCACTTGTAAAATAAAGGATTTACCCCCCTACCTATCTACATCTTCATAAGACCGCTTTGAGCCTATTCTACGGGGTCGTAGGTCTTTACCCCAATGATTCGGCTATCTTAGTCATATCCTTCTTCGGCAATTGAGTGCTTTCCATCTCAATATAAGTACCATCTTGTACCCATCGTAAAATTCCGCCAAGTGTATGATCTCCCCAAGGAGTAAACCTCGCTTCGATTCCATTAAGCTTGATTATTTCGCCTTGTGTATCAAATTTGAAATCCTCTTCGACAATTTTCTTTGTACTTTTTTTATTGCGAACATCAAATTCTATTTGTTCTTTTTTAACTTTGTACCCGATCGCCTTGTGTTGTTCAATTCCGACCATGTAGTTCTCAGCATCATCGAAGTAATGTAGTCTGACTTTCTGGATTGGTTTGGTTATATCCAACGGATAAGGATATTTAAGTTCTACCGTCCACTTTGTAGGTATGCTTTTAGGAACAAATAACTTGAATTTTGATTTCTGCTTAACTTTACCCAGTGTAGTGCTATCCAACTTGTGATAATTTGATGTTTGATTAGGGCTTACCTCTGCATGAACCAATGAACTGGTTGAAGCCATTACCGCAACAATCACTGCGCAAAAAATTCTTCGCATGTTATCCCACCTAAAGAATGATTAGGCGTATTGTTACCAAAAATCCAAACGATAAACCAACTTTAATGAACCTGCCTTTTAGCAACCACGTTCACACCCATGCCAAAAACCAGAGAAAATGTACTTGCATAAGATTGATTTTTGGAAGCGATTGTTACCCATTGTGCAGGTACGGACGTGCATCAAAAAAACATTGTGGTTTGTGTCATGATCGGTTTACCTGATGAAACGCCAACCGCCGAAACCCGCTCTTTCCCGACCACGACGAAGCACTTGTATGAAATGCTGCGCTGGATGGAATCCAAGGGAGTTGGGCAAGTTTCTATGGAAGAACAGGTATATATTAGAAACAAAAGATGCTGGCTTTCAGCCGCGTCATCTCCCAGCAGAATTTGTATCCAAGTTGCATTTATCTGGGGATAATCTCAACATGGTCTACAGATTTTGATTGATCTTCGTCAAAAGTTGTTGAAGAACTTGCCGATCGTCTTCGGTGAGGTTCTGAACGATCTTCTCTTCTACCCGCTGGAAGGATAGTTCGAAGTCATTGATCAAGGCAAGGCCCTTGGGGAGGACGTAGATGTTCTTCTGCCGTTCGTTATGAGGGGGGATCTTCCGTTCGATATATCCCTTCTTCTCAAGTCCCTGAAGCATGCTTGTGATGCTTGCTCCGCGCACATGGAACCGTTCGGAAAGATCTTTTTGAATAAGGCCTTGCTCCTGATGTTCATGGATGTAGGCTATTAATTTTCCCTGCTGAGAATTCAAGCCCAGTTCTTTAATGCTCTCATCGGCTTGTTTCTTTAATTTAAGTCCGATAAGCTGCAGCATTTCCAGAAATGGGGTGTCGGGGTTGGTATCCATGCTGGACTCCTCCTTTCTAACGATTAAATTTCTAATTGTAAGTAATTAAACTATATAAGAATGAAAGAATAGTGTCAACGGAACCGTGGTTAGTTCGAATACGGATAGAAGTCGAATAAAAAAATATTGACTGTTAGAAATCTAACTGTTAAAGTTTGAACAAGTAATTACCCAACTTAATTACACACCAATACACAAGAAAGCTGGAGGAATTAGGCATGAACTCATTGAATGGAAAAGTAGCAGTGATTACCGGATCTTCTAGAGGAATTGGACGCGGCATTGCCGAGCGGTTATCGGAATTGGGGGCCAAGGTGGTCATCAATTATTCGAATAGCGCAGAGGATGCGTTAGCTTTGGTGGATACCATCTTGAGCAATGGAGGAAAAGCGTTGGCGGTTCGCGCCGATCTCAGCAGAATACATGAGATTGAGGAGATGTTCGCCAAGACGCTGGCTGAGTTCGGCCAAGTGGATATTCTGATCAACAATGCGGCGGTGCTCACGAACAACCCTCTGTCCGAGGTGACTGAGAGGGAGTTCGAACATCAATTCTCGGTTAACGTCAAAGGGGTCTTCTTTGCTTGTCAGCAAGCATGGAAGCATATGGAGAGCAACGGGAGAATTGTGAATATCTCTACAGCAGGGACGAGACTAACCTTCCCTGATATGAGTGTCTATGCGAGCACCAAGGGTGCGGTTGAACACCTTACTCGTCAGTTAGCCAAGGAATTCGGTTCCAAGCAAATTACCGTCAATGCAGTAGCACCTGGCCCGATACAAACCGAGCAATTCTTCGTTGGCAAGTCAGAAGAAGAAATTGAGTTCATGAAGGGCATGAACTCCCTTGGCCGCTTGGGTACTCCTGTGGATATCGCCAATGCCATTGAATACCTAGTGAGCGATAAAGCCGATTGGATAACCGGTCAGACCATCCATGTTAACGGAGGAATGAATTGAATCATCGAAGCCTTATGATGACGTCCTTGCTCGTCTGCGGCTTCGTCGGCATGTTCAGTGAGACGGCGCTGAATATCGCCATCAGCCATCTGATGGAGGTCTTCCACATATCGGCCTCTGCCGCGCAATGGCTAACGACAGGCTACCTTCTGACGCTCGGCATTCTTATGCCGATGACCGGATTGTTGCTACAGTGGTTCACCTCCAGGCAGTTGTTCATCATCTCGCTTGTGAGTTCGATAACCGGCACTTTGATCGCGTCGCTGGCGTTCGGTTTCGAGATGTTATTGGCAGCCCGTGTTCTGCAGGCAATCGGTATGAGCCTGCTTCTTCCGCTCTTATTCAATATGATCCTTGTCGCTTATCCGCCAGAGAAGCGAGGCGCGGCGATGGGCTCCGTCGGCCTCGTTATCATGTTCGCACCTGCCATCGCCCCCTCCTTATCCGGGCTGCTGATTGAATACTTGTCCTGGCGTTACATATTTGGGTTTTCCTTGCCATTACTAGGGATAGGCCTGTTAATAGGACTGAGGTACTTGGAAAATGTAACGAAGCGTACGAAGCCGCCGATCGATTTGTTGTCTATCGTATTATCCACTGTAGGTTTCGGCTCTGTCGTATTCGGTTTTTCTAAGGCCGGCGAAGCGGAGGCGGGGTGGACAAGCATGGCGGTTACGGTATTCCTTCTGATCGGAATCGTATTCCTTGCGTTGTTCGCGCTTCGGCAACTAACCATACGTCAGCCATTGCTGAACTTAAGCGTCTTCCGGTACCCAATGTTCACAGTGGGGCAAACAATCATTCTGATCGGCATGTTGATTATTGTGTCCAGCATGATTATTTTGCCCATATATCTGCAGAACAGCTTGAAGTTCTCCGCGTTCACGACCGGCCTCCTGCTACTGCCGGGCAGCGCATTGAACGGAATCCTCTCCCCTTCGATGGGGCGCTTATTCGATAAGCACGGTCCGAAGCGGCTGGTTATCCCGGGCTTCTTGGTCATTGCGTCAACGTTAGGGTTCTACTGCTGGATAACGGCTTCTTCCTCAGCGGGATGGATCGTCGCTCTTCATATCGGACTGATGGTTGGAATCTCAATGGTGATGATGCCAGCGCAGACGAACGCGCTGAACCAGTTGCCGCCTGCTCTGCATCCGCACGGCACAGCCGTCATGAGTACGCTTCAACAGGTGACAGGCGCGATCGGAACGGCCATTGCCGTCAGTCTCCTATCACGAGGGACGGATACGCGCTTGCAGGATTCCATGTTGTCGAATTCTCTCGATAGAATGGCGGACGCGATAGCATTTGGCTCCCGGAACGCGTTCTTCTTTTCGCTAATCGTCTCGATTATAGGTTTGATTGTCGCCATCTTCATCCGGCGGGTTGTCGTTAAGCGCGCGGGATAAGTCATTCAAGCATTTGACGCCAGCGTAGCAGCGCGGTTCTGGATATGAAGTTAAGCTCCTTAGTCACATGAATGGATTAAAGACGCTGTTATCACCTCGATGTTAATCGGCGATACTTATCCAATGTGATCTCACCATGCAATGGCTCACCTTTTAACAATCTCAACAAATCTTGGACAACCATTTCTACTTGTTGCGATTTCCAGTGGCGATTAAACCCGGCTATGTGTGGTGTACAAATCACATTGGATAGGCGCAACAATTCATGGTCTTTGCCTAATGGCTCCTGATGAAATACATCCAGTGCAGCTGTAAATCGTCCTTTGCGCAATTCGTCGATCAGCGCTTGCTCATCAATCAGATGAGCTCTGGCTGTATTTATCAGGACAGCGCCATCACGAATCATCGACAGCTCACGTGCGCCAAGTATCCCTGAGTTCCTTGACGTCAACGTGCTATGCAGCGAGATCATGTCGCTTTGCTGCAATAATTCGTCTAAACCACATAGTTGAACGCCTAATGCCGCCGCCACCTCCTCCGTACAATACCGTGAATGAAGCAGAATCTTCATTTGATAAGGTGCAAGTAAGCGAATAACTTCACTACTGATCTCGCCATAGCCAATCAAACCGACCGTGGTGCCAGACAATCCCATTACCGCTTCTTGGCTGCTCTGCGACCATTTCCCTTCCTGCAGCGACTCAATATAAGGAATGCCATTCCATGCAGCGAGCATCATCATCATAACCGTTCCTTCAGCCGTCGATTTGCTTAACGCCGAGTTGGCATTCACAATCGTTATTGGCTTTTGGAACACGGATTCATCGACAATGGGAATGACCGTACCTGCTGCGTGACCGATAAATGTTAACCGCTCCGCCTTTTCTAGCACCTCTTGTGTAAATTTAGGCGAACGCCAACTCGTGATGCAAGCATCATAAGCTGGAATATCTCTGGCCAAATCTTCACTCGTATACGATTCTCCTACGGGAACCCAATCAATTTCTGAAACCTCAGTCAATGCGGCTATCGCACGCTCGGAGATAACGAGCTTACGCAAGTCCGGATTGGAAATAGCAATGAGAGTACGCACTACAGCTTCCTCCTCTACTTATCTGCGTGGCATATGCGTGATGACAGTGGTGTACAAGACACACTTACGTCACGTGATACACTTATCGTATTGCATAGAGCGAGCCTCTGTCTTACTAGAATGAGAATCGCTTTCTTAATATTGGAACTCTTTTTATTGCCGGCAGCACTCCCGCCGGAATAAAAAATAACCTCTTCATTGCCAGCAAACGAAGAAGGTTATGGGTATATTAGGTTACGGTGTTTGGTGGTTCGGTTTTATATGCTTTGCGGTATTGATTCGGGGACATGTGAACGGCGTTTTTGAACGTGCGGTAGAACGTAGACACCGTTTCAAACCCTACTTCAAAACAGATGGATATAATATCTTTCTGCGTTTCAGCCAGCATTTTTTTCGCCAACTCCATCCGGACTTCGGTTAAATACTGCATCGGGGTCACGCTGTATTGTTCTTTAAAAATATTATGGATATGCCGATTGCTTACTCCCAGCTTGGCGGAGATGTCATTCGAGCTCATGATTTCAAAGTAATGCGTGTCAATGTAATTACGCAGCCGTTCGGCCCGTAAACTGTTGGCATCCGATATCGGAGTTACCTGCTGCGAACGGGCGAGGACCAGCAGAATTTCGGATAAATGGATTTTCATAGCCAACAAGTTCAACGGCTTTCCTCGTGACTGCTCGAACAGCATCTTCCTTAGGAGCTGCCTGAATTCACTCCCGGCGAACGGATTTAGCTTGATTAATCGTGAGGAGCTGAAACATTCATCCAACAGCGAATCACTCACCGAGCTATCTAGAGTGGTTTGATCAAATACGAGGACCAGCACTGTCATTTTCGAGTCAGAGAAAATCGCATGACTGTCATAAGGCACGATGACCACACCGTTGTCTTGGTTGAACTCCAAGTTCTTTCCTTCCAGTGAAAGGGTGCCCTTTCCGTCTAAAGCATATAAAATTTGATGAATTTGATGATGATGCTCCGTAACGTTGGCGCCTTCTTTATGTTTACTTTCATATAAGTGAATATTTTTTATGAATAAATCGTCACTTTTGCTGGTCATTTGCGCGTGGAGCCTCCAATCACTACTTTATCTGGCAAAATACAAGATAACTAATTATTTGACAAGTTGCGATTTTATCCCTGTATTTTTTGCACCAAAAAAAGTAATATGACACACAGCTGTCCTGTTCGTTTTAACTCAACTGCACGTCTACCCGCACAACCGATGCACGAATCGGACGGCCGCATCCTGCGCAAGTCCTCGAAAGTCTCTACACCCTTACACTCTGCCGCCTTGCAGAGTACGACGTCTGTACTCCTTGGGGGACATACCCTCAGATTGCTGAAAAGCCCTGGAGAAATGATGCTGATCTTCATATCCGATCCTACTGGCAATATCCTTAATGGGGAAGGAAGTCAGCAATAACAAATCTCTGGCATGCTGCAGTCGAACATGCTTGACGTATTGCATCGGAGAAAGGCCATAAGAGGCTTGGAACAGCTTGCGAAGATGTTCTTTACTAAGCGAGACAAAAGAAGCCATCTCATCTAAGGTAGGCGGATCGTGGAGGCGCTGCTCCACATAAGCGCAAACCTCAAACACCCGGGTATCGTATGCGATAGGGTGATCGGGAAGACGACTTCGAAGCGTCTGAAAAAGCTGCTGGACCCATAGCGTCCCTTTCGCGCGAATGCGAAGGTATAAAACCGTCTGATCCGTACTCAAGGTGAAAATAGGAAATGAGATGCCTTTCCCCATAGAAGCCGATATGAAAACTTTCTCAGTCGATTTGATATCCTTCTCATCAAATCGCTTTAAAAACTCGTTATATTCCCACGCTAAGCTTCTCCATTCTTCGACTAACCGATCGATCTCCACCTGATCTACATCGGTGACGACTTCCGGAAATTGATAAGAGCGAATAAAATCGACCATGCCGGTCTTGGCTTCGCATGCAAAGGAAAGATAGTGGAAGGGACCTCCGGTACCGATTTCCTTCCATGACTGGGCCGACTTAGACGGTATGGAGACGATGTCTCCTTGCTTGAGTGTATAACGGGTGTGGTTCAGTTCAATGACAGCTGTTCCCGATAATACAATCCAGAAGGCCGTGTAAGGAAAAATGAACAAGTTTGGACGCGTATCGTTCAATTTCCACTCCTTCAGCCATCTTACATTAATGTTCACATGGTCGAGCGAGCTTTGATTGCTGAACTCTATGAGCGTATTCATAGTGCTCCCTTCTGTATCATGTGTATTTTTGAAACATTATCGCGATTTTATGATAAATACGAAAGCAGCTCTAGATGTTATAATACTAAGCATTAAATGTAAAAACAAGTAAATCGCTATGAAAAGGTGGAGTTGCATTTCAGACCGGTTAACCGGATGGAGACGCTGGTCTCAACCTAAAAATTCACTTAAGGGGAAATCGAAGTGAAGAAAATTACAGTTGTATCCGCCATATTGTCTGTGTCCATGTTGTTCGTAACCGCGTGCTCTTCGGCCCATACAGGGAAGGAAGTTAACGCTAGCGCAGCCTCTTCAGGACCGAATAAGGAGAAAGTAACTTTGAAGCTATGGTATCCCGGTACGGATGCGATTGCGACGGAGGCCGTAGCCAATCTGATCAAGAAGTTTGAAGGTTCCCACCCCAACATTCATGTGGAACCCACATTCATCCCATGGGCGGATTATTTTCAGAAGCTCACCGTTGCTTATTCGGGAGGCTTACAGCCTGACGTGCACGGCCTAGGTTTCGGTCAGTTGATCTCGACGGTGAATCAAGGCAAATATTTGGATTTACAGCCCTATATAGAAGCTGATAAGTGGGAAGGAACGAAGGACTTTTTCCCAGATATCCTGAAGGCGGGACAGTATAAAGGCGGACAATACGGCCTGCTATTTCCGGAAATTCGGCCGTTAGCTTGGCGTAAAGATTTCTTCAAGGAGGCTGGCCTTGATCCCGAGAATCCGCCGAAGACGTTTAACGACATATTCGATTATGCGGAGAAGCTGAAGGTGACGAAGAACGGGAAGACGGATCGATCGGGAATCGACATTCAGACAAGTAACGGGGAGCAATCTTACCTATCCCTTCTGCTTTTGCTAGGAGGAGATTTCTATGATGCAAACGGCAACCCCACGTTTGATTCGCCGACATCCATCGAATTGGTACAAAAGCTGGTCGATCTTTACAAGGCGGGGGCGATCATTCCCTCCAACCAGCAGCAGGCGGGTGGTACTCCGTTTCAGAGCAGCCAAGCTGCGCTGGCTTTCATTTCAACCGCAGGTGCGGCATCGCTGCAGCAATCGGTCGGCGCGGATAAGATCGGATGGACACTGCCGCCGGCAGGACCGGATGGGAAGCGTACAGCGTTAATGCTAGGAACGTTTGTGACGGCAGCGCAAAAGACCAAGTATCCGAAGGAAGCCTGGGAATTTATCAAATTCTGGTTCGAAAGCTCCAATGTCCTCGAGTTTACAACGAAGACGGGAATGATTCCCCCGCTTCAATCACTCAAAGACCAATATGTGAAATTGGGACCGGCTAACGCGGTTGCATTTGAAGCATTAAAGGATGCAAGGGGATATGGTCCCTCGGGCAACTGGGCAATTCATGTGAAATATTTGAGGCTGGCACTGGAAGAATCCTATCACGGTATCAAGCCGGTTAAGGAAGCTCTAACCACGAATGCGGAATTGGCGCGCAAGGAAATCGCAAGCGCGAAGTGAGAGAAAATCGGGTGAGGGCGGCCATCTAAGGCTGCCCTTCAATTCCGGGAGGAACGTGGAGTGCAAAAAGGCTTGAACCGAATCATTCCCTATTTGCTGATTTTACCGAACTTCATTTTATTTACCGTATTCATACTCATCCCGATCTTTTGGATTTTCTATTTGAGCTTAACGGATTACACGATGTTGAACTCGCCGGTATGGTCTGGATTTAAAAACTATGTGCGGCTGCTTCATGATGATATCTTTCACCGGGCTATCAAAAATACGGCTCTGTTTTGGATCGGAACCGTGGTGCCAGGAATGGCCGTGGGGCTTGTTCTTGCCAATCTGCTGTCGATGAAGTTACGGGGGCTTGCCGTATTCCGCGCCATTATTTATTTGCCAGGCGTTATTTCATCGGTGGCGGTATCGCTAACTTGGCTTTGGTTATTTGATCCTCGTCAGGGACCGATTAACGGGTTGCTTGAGACGCTCGGAATCGGGGGCCGTAACTGGCTGCAGGATCCGGAAACTTCTCTGTGGTCCGTTATTGTCGTCGGTACTTGGACCGGTATAGGCTATGCGATGATCATTTTCCTTGCCGGCATCCAAAGCATCTCTGAGCATTTGTATGAGGCTGCGAGTCTGGATGGAGCAACCGGGCTCAAGAAGTTTTGGTTTATCACGGTACCGCTGCTGAAGCCGATGACCTTGTTCTTATTCATTACAGCCACCATCCGTTCATTTCAGGTTTTCGATCTGGTGTTCGTTCTAACAGGTGGCGGGCCAGCCAATTCGAGCACCACCATCGTATCGCAAATCGTCAGCGCAAGCTTCCAGGAATACAAAATGGGGTATGCATCCGCGATGGCCGTATTTCTGCTAGCGGCGACATTGATTGTCACGTTGATTCAGTATGCAGTGGGCAATCGGAATCACACGGCGGAGTAGAGGTGAAGCATGAAAACTTCGATTATTGAAAGAATATCAGCCTATGTCACACTGATTGTAATTGCCATCCTTATGATCCTCCCGCTGTTGATCGCTTTTTTTACCTCGATGAAGGGGGAAGAGGAATTCGCGGTTAATGCGATGCAGCTTCTGCCTGTTTCCTGGCACCCAGAAAACTATGTTCGGGCTATTCAAATGGGGGATTGGCTAACGTACTTCAAAAATTCAGCCTTTGTTACGATTGCGGCTTTGATAGGCAGCTTGCTATTCAACTCGATTGCCGGTTTCTCGTTTGCTCGTATTGCGTTCAGAGGAAACCAGCCGATTTTCCTAGTCATGCTGGTCGGTATGATGGTGCCTGCCCAAGTCGTGATTATTCCTCAGTTCCTTATTATGAAATCCATCCCCTTCTTTGGAGGCAACGATTGGCTTGGCACAGGGGGCAATGGTTGGCTGGACAGTTACTATTCCTTAATCGTGCCGGAGCTTGCGGGTGCGTTTGGTGTATTTATGGCTCGTCAATTTTATCTCCAATTCCCTAAAGCGCTGGATGATGCCGCCTTTATTGACGGTGCGGGCTATTTGCGTTTATTCTTCTCTGTCTATTTGCCGCAAAGCGGGCCCTTGCTTGCAACGCTAGGCATATTCAAATTTGTCAGCGTATGGAATGATTTTTTTCACCCGCTTATTTATACGAATTCGGCAGCTATGCGCACGCTTCAGCTCGGTTTGCAGACGTTTCGAGGTGAGCATCACGTTCATTACAACCTGCTGATGGCCGCTTCGCTGCTGGTTTCTGTGCCGATTATCATCATGTTTTTGTTCTTCCAAAAGCAATTTATTCGGAGTGTAGCAGCATCCGGAGTGAAAGGGTGAAATCAACGAGTGAAAGCAATCATGATCATGTTCGATACATTAAATCGTCATATGTTATCCCCCTACGGTGGCCCGGATTGGATTCAGACGCCCAATTTTCAGCGTCTAGCCGAACGAACGGCAGTCTTCGACAACAGTTATATTGGCAGTATGCCCTGTATGCCAGCCCGCAGAGAGCTTCATACGGGGAGATATAATTTCCTGCACCGAAGCTGGGGGCCGCTTGAGCCTTTTGACGACTCCGCAATCGAGATGCTTGGTGAAGCAGGGGTCTATACCCATCTCATTACCGACCACCAGCATTATTGGGAGGACGGAGGGGGGACCTACCATCCGCGTTATGCTTCATTTGAGCTAATTCGAGGACAGGAAGGTGATCCCTGGAAAGGAGAGGTACGCAATCCGGACGGCTTATCGCTCGAAGGGCTTCATCCGATCGCTAGGAAAATGTACCGCCAGGATCGAATTAACCGGCAATATATGAGGAAGGAGGAACAGTTTCCCCAAGCTCAGACATTCTCGGGTGGCTTAGAGTTTATCGAATTGAACCATGAGGAGGACAATTGGTATCTTCAGCTCGAAACGTTTGATCCGCATGAGCCCTTTTTCAGTCCGGAACAATATAAAAAACTTTATGCCCATGACTACAAGGGTCCGCTAGGAGATTGGCCGATTTATGGACCAGTAACCGAAACCCCGGAGGATGTGAGGCACATGAGGTTCGAATATGCTGCCTTGTTAACGATGTGCGATCATTATTTGGGGAAGGTTCTAGATGTGATGGACCGTCTCGATCTATGGAAGGATACGCTGCTGATTGTAAACACGGACCATGGTTTCCTGCTTGGTGAGCATGATCAATGGGCGAAATGTGTGCAGCCGTTCTACAACGAAGTAGCTCATACACCGCTGTTCATCTGGGATCCGAGAACCGGCGTGCAGGGAGAACGCAGGCAAAGTCTGGTTCAAACGATTGATCTTCCAGCGACTCTGCTTGACTATTTCGGTGTGGGGCTACCGAAGGATATGCAGGGACAACCGCTACGGCGAACCATTGAGACGGACGAACCGATCCGTGAGGGAGCATTATTTGGTATTCACGGAGGACATGTCAATGTCACAGACGGACGCTATGTTTACATGCGTGCAGCCGCAAATGCAGACAACCGGCCCCTTTACAACTATACGCTGATGCCGACTCATATGCGCAGCAGGTTCCACCCGCAAGAGTTGCAAAACATCGAATTGGCGAATCCATTCTCATTTACCAAGCAGATACAGACTCTTAAAATCCCTGCACGGACTTGGGGAAATCTGCATGCGTTCGGAACGCTGTTATACGATGTACACAACGACCCGCAGCAAAAGTCGCAGCTTCAGGATTCGAAAATTGAAGCGCGAATGCTTAGTCTTATGAAGCAGCTTATGAGAGAAAATGAAGCACCCGACGAACAGTATGAGCGTCTGGGGATCTCAAGTTCTTGATAGAATGCGGCTTGCGCATCTCCCTATATGGCTAGCGTTACATGGGAGAATTAAGCTTAGGCCTCTCAATCCCAGCCCTATCCCTCACCAAACGACGACAATCTAGGACGCTGCTCAGCGCGTCTTGAGTAGTCGTCTTTATTTTTATAAGCTATTAAAAATTGTAATTGTTAAAATTTTTTTGTAACCAAATTGACAGGGTCTATTTAACGTGCTAAATTGTTGAAGATAATACGCTAGTAAACCAACTGGATTACAAGTGTATAATGCTGATCGGACCACCGAAAGCTTGTTACATCGTACGTACGAAACTCAATGATTGCCTGTTTGGTTAGTTTCCAGGAGAGTGTCTTGATTTGATTCACAAAAAATTGTAATAACTTCATTTTTGTTGGTATTCATTCAGGGAGAAGGTTGTACGGATGAAATTCAGTTATATTACCCATCTGCATTGTCCTAAATGTCAGAAAGAGTACCGCTATGACCAAATCCAGCAGCTATGCGAGTGCGGTTCTCCACTGCTGGTCGATTATGATTTGCAGGAGCTAAAAAAACATTGGACACCTTCCAGTCTGGCCGGACGTGGCCACGATCTATGGAGATACCATGAGCTTCTGCCTGTAGTGGATCCGGACAATATCGTGACTTTAGGCGAGGGCATGACCCCGCTACTGCGAATGGATCGCATCGGTGCCACGATGGGAATCGATCATCTTTGGATGAAGGATGAAGGCATTATCCCTACCGGCAGCTTTAAGGCGCGGGGAGCCGCTGTCGGCGTGTCCAAAGCCAAGGAGCTTGGCGTAAGCGAGCTCGCTATGCCTACCAATGGCAATGCCGGTGCGGCATGGGCCTTATATGCGGCCAGAGCGGGCATCAAAGCGTCTATCGTCATGCCGATTGAAGCTCCGGTCATTACCCGCAATGAATGCGCGATTTCAGGCGCTAATCTTAATCTTGTCAACGGGCTGATTAGCGATGCTGGGAAAATAGTAGCTCAAGCCGTGCGAGATCACGGTTTATTCGATGCGTCCACGTTGAAGGAGCCCTACCGGATTGAAGGCAAAAAAACGATGGGGCTGGAAATCGCCGAGCAGCTGAACTGGAAGGTGCCTGACGTTATTTTGTACCCGACCGGCGGCGGAGTAGGGATCATTGGGATCTATAAAGCACTCAAGGAGCTTGCCGAGTTAGGCTGGATTTCAGATAAACTCCCGCGTTTGGTGGCCGTTCAGGCGGCGGGCTGCGCTCCGATCGTTAAGGCTTGGGAAGAAAGAAAGTCGTCCTCCGAATTTTGGGAGAACTCCGAGACTGCAGCCTTCGGTATCAATGTGCCAAAAGCGCTTGGCGATTTTCTTGTACTCGAAGCCATCTATGCAACGGACGGCTGCGCCATAGCCATCGATGACGCCTCGCTGCTTCAAGAGCAGGCAGATATCGCGCGTCTGGAGGGAGCATTCATCTGTCCAGAGGGTGCGGCGACGTTCTCGGCGGCACGCCGCTTAAGAGAGAGCGGCTGGATCAAAGCGGGCGAGACCGTCATCGCCTTGAATACGGGCAGCGGGATCAAATACCCCGAAACCGTGCAGGTGGAAGTCCCGACTCTTGAACCAGGTGAACGGATGATCCGAGAATAAGGGAAAAGGAAGGGGCACATGGACCACACAAAGCAATCCATTTTTGACCAGGCTATTCGCACTGCGGACATGCTGGTGAAAATGCTTGGCAGTGAATGCGAAGTAGCGATTCATGATTTTTCTAACCTGGAGAAGTCTCTGATTCATCTGGCGGGAACGATAACGGAACGCAAGATCGGAGCCCCGATTACGGATTTGGTGCTGCAGGAGCTGAAGAAGCCAGCTGAGGAAATTCGCGACATCGCCAACTATAAGACGGTATCGGCCAATGGATATGTGCTGAAATCATCCACAGTTTTTCTTCGCGATGACGACAGCAAGGTGATCGGTGCCATGTGCATCAATCTGAATGTTAGCCATTATATTACTTTAAACAATCAGCTGAAGCAGATGGTGCAGTTCGAGCATGAAGAAACGGACAAAGAAACGTTTCACTCCTCCGTGCAGGAGATGATCGCCAATCTGGTAAGCCAAGTGCTCAAAGGCTTCAATCAGGCGCCATCCATGCTGGAAACGGATGAAAAAATTGAAAGCGTGCGCCTTCTGGAGCAAAAGGGGACGTTCCTGATCAAGGGCTCTACCGAATATGTGGCGGGAGTGCTCGGCGTATCGAAATATACCGTCTACAACTATTTGCAAAAAATTCGGGCGGACGCCACCTTGAATCCCCATTCTTAACCCCAGGCGTGACGCTGTACGGATCCAACAGACATACCGAACGGTATGATGCTGATGCTTGATGTAAACATCGTGGGAGGACTACATACATGAAATCATTATTGAAAAGCGGAATTATTGTATTCAGCATATTTTTGTTTATGGCTTTGACAGGTTGCAGCGTAGCCAAGCAGGCGGCTAACAACAAGAATGAGCAGCAGTCGCAAGGGCAAGGCGCTACAGCTGAAGCCAAAACGGAAAGCCGCAAGCTGGTTGTCGATCTCGCAAATGAATCGGCCAACCTGGACCCGGGACTTCAGTATAACTTTGACAGCTATGCCGTATACCGGAACATTTTCGACAACCTGATCCACCGTGATCCGAAAACCAACAGCTTTGTGCCATGGGTGGCCGAATCATGGAAGCAGGACTCGCCGACAGAGTGGACGTTCAAGCTCCGCAGCGACATCAAATTCCACAACGGTGACCCGCTGACAGCGGAAGACGCTGCCTTCAGCATTCAGCGTATTTTGGACAAAGAATTCCGCAGTCCGCAGTTTGCCAACTTCAACATGATTGCTTCGGCTAAAGCGGAAGGCAACGATCTTAAAATCACCACGAACGGGCCAAGCCCAACGCTGCTGACCCAATTGGTCAACCTGAGCATTGTGCCGCAAAAATACGTGAAAGAGAAGGGGAACGACCAGTTCAACCTGAACCCGGTTGGGAGCGGTGCGTACCAATTCGACAGCTGGGCGAAAGGAACGCAAATTTCGCTGAAAGCCAACGCTTCTTATTGGGGCGGCAAGCCGGAAATCCCGGCGATCGAATACCGTTTCGTACCGAATCCGGCAAGCCGCGTGGCGGATTTGCAGTCTGGCAAGGCCGATTTCGTGTCGGCAATTAGCCCCGACGATGTAGAGAACATCAAGAGCAAGTCCGACCTTCAAGTCTTCTCGACGCCAACGGAGCGCGTAGCTTATCTGGCCTTCAATATGGCCACCGATACGCCGACCAAATCGAGCAAGGTCAATCAGGCCATCGCTTACGGGATCAACTATGAATCGCTGATTACATCGCTGCTCCACGGCTTCGGCAAGCCGGTTACCCAAGTGCTGACGCCGCTTTCGTTCGGCTACGATCCGAGCATTTCCGGATATAGCTACAATCCTGAGAAAGCCAAGGCGCTGCTGAGCGAAGCGGGGTATGCGAGCGGACTTACGCTGGATTTCGCCACGTCGCCTTCGTTTGACCAACGAATCGTACAGGCGATTCAAGGCGATCTCGATAAAATCGGGATCAAAGTCAACATCGCGAGCACTGACCACGCGACTTATCTGAAAAAAGTTCAAGACCCTGCCCGCAAATGGGGGAACATCCGTATGGGTATCTGGTCCTGCGCGTGCATGGACGCCGACGGCACGATCCTCCCGCTCTTCCGTACGGGTACGATTTGGAGCAGCTACAGCAATCCGGCGTTTGACCAGGCGGTTGACGCAGCGAGAGCGACAACCGATGAAGCGGTGCGCAAGGACAATTATAAAAAAGCGTTTAACGTGCTCCAGCAGGATGTGCCGGGTATCGGATTATACCAAGCTTATGCGCTGTACGGGGCTTCGAAAAAATTGCAGTGGCAGCCCGATCCGCAGGAGAACTTCTTTGTCAAAGACATGAAATGGATCAAATAATGCGGCTTAGTGTTGCTTACGAAGCAAGCTTTGCTTGGCAAAACGTTTAGGAGGAATCGCGATGCTTTATGTAGGACAGCGAATCGTCCAGGCTCTGATTTCCGTCTTTGGCGTAGCCACGATCATCTTTTTTATACTGCGCTTGACCGGCGATCCTGTACTGCTCATGGTCCCGCAGAATGCGACAGCTGAAGATATTGCCGTGCTTCGCCATGCGCTGGGGCTGGATCAGCCGGTAGCTGTGCAGTACGTGGAGTTTTTGAAGCAGCTGTTTACCGGGGATCTCGGCTACTCTTATGTGCAAAAAATGCCTGTGCTGGACATCGTGATGGACCGGATCCCATATACGATCGACCTTGCGATGTCCGCCCTTATTCTGACTGTGATCATCGGGGTGCCCATGGGCATGATTACGGCGATCTACAAAGGAACTTGGATTGAAAAAGTGTGCATGCCCTTTATTCTGATCGGTCAAAGTATGCCTGCCTTCTGGACAGGCATACTGCTTATCATGCTGTTCGCGGTTAAGCTGCGCTGGCTGCCTTCGTCTGGGGCGGAAGATCTGCAGTCGCTGCTGCTCCCGGCCATTACGCTAGCTTCGCTGTCGATTGCGACGGTAGCGCGGATGACCCGCTCCAGCGTATTGGAGCAGCTCGGCCAGGATTACGTCCGAACCGCCCGCTCCAAGGGGGTAGGAACCTCCAGGCTGCTGTACCGGCATTTGCTGCGCAACGCCTCCATTCCGATCATTACGATTCTTGGCTTGGAATGTGCCAATCTGCTCGGAGGCTCCGTCCTGACGGAGACGATCTTCGCTTGGCCCGGTCTGGGCCAGCTGACGATTCAGTCCATTGCGTCGAGGGACTTTCCGCTGGTGCAGGCTGTCGTGGTGCTCGGTGCGTCGGTTTATATTTTCATTAACTTGCTTACCGATCTTGTATACGCATGGGTAGATCCAAGAATCAAGCTGGAGAGAGGGACATCACAATGAGTCTATTGCCCGCACCGGAACCGTCGTCTCCTCCACGCTCTTGGATCAGGCAAACGAAGGCCAAACTGTGGAGGTTTGGGCCGATTTCCATAGTTCCTTTCGCCTTTATTTTACTGCTGTTCGTCCTGATCGCGCTGCTGCCCGGATGGTTCGCGAAGCATGATCCTACGCTGACCGCGCTGTCCATCCGCTTGAAGCCGCCGGGATTTATCGGACCGGATGGGTCATCTTATCCGCTCGGCACCGACGAGCTAGGCAGAGACGTGTTCAGCCGGCTCATCTACGGAGCCCGCGTGTCTTTATTCGTATCCGTGACCGCGGTATTTATATCCGGGATTGTCGGCGGACTGCTTGGGATGCTGGCCGGATTTTATCGAAATTGGGTCAGCGCTCTCATTATGCGTGTGGCCGACATTTTGTTGTCCATTCCGTTTTTTTTGCTGGCGATCTTGACCGTAGCTGTGCTGGGGCCGAGTTTGCTGAATCTGATCATTGTGCTTGGCCTCGCGCGCTGGCCCCGATATGCCCGGGTGACGCAAAGCACGACGCTTGCTACGGTGAACAAAGATTTTGTCAAAGCGACCGCCGCCTTGGGTGCACGACCTGGCAGGCTGTTGTTCAAGCATATTTTGCCTGAAGTGATTCCTTCGCTTGTTGTTGTCGCCACGCTGGAAGTCGGGCTGATGATTATTTTCGAGGCTTCTTTATCGTTCATCGGGCTGGGGGTTCAGCCGCCGAATCCGAGCTGGGGCTCCATGCTGTCGATCGGCCAGCAGTACATCTCCACGGCGTGGTGGCTTACGACTTTTCCCGGCATTGCGATCTTTGCCGTCGTTATCTCCATTAACATGATCGGGGATTATGTCCGGGATCGGCTGGACCCGAAAAATCAAAAAAGATAAACCACGAGGTGATCGAATTGCATTTTGAAGGCGCGTTTATCGGCAAAAAGGTTGTCATTACAGGAGCGGCCGGCATATTCGGCACTTGGATCGCACAGGCCTTTGCAGCCCAAGGGGCGAAGCTGCTGCTGTCGGACATCCGCGAACAACAACTGTATGCGATGAAGGAAGACCCGCTTCTGCAGAAGGTGGAGCTGCTGTTTCATACGACCGACCTGACTCAGGAGGCGTCCATTGCTGATCTGGCCGAATTCGTTGCGAAGGAATGGTCCTCCGCCGATATTTTAATTAATAACGCTGGCGTTTATCATAGGCACAAGCTGTTGGAAATGAGTGCGGCAGATTGGGACGCTTCGTTCGGCGTGAATGTGAAGGCGCCATTTCTGCTGACCCAGCTGCTGGCCCGTCAGATGATCGACGACGGCAAGCCGGGCTCGATCATCAACATTAGCTCCGGAGCTGCGCTTAGCACCCAGATTGGCGGCGGCCACTATTCGACGGGCAAAGCGGCGTTGTCCATGCTGACCCGCTCGTTCGCGCTGGAGCTGGCGCCGTACGGCATTCGCGTGAACGCGGTCGCTCCCGGATTTGCACCTGGCAGCGAGGTCAGTGAGCTGACCGGGGACTACGTGCAGAATATGCTCACGCAAATTCCGCTCGGCCGCACATCTGGACCGCAGGATGCGCCGACTGCCATTCTGTACTTGTGCTCCGAGGCTGCTTCGTTTATGACCGGCTCGACGCTGACAGTCGACGGCGGGCGTACGGCCGGCACCTTCAAATCCTCCGGGGCTCAGGCCGGAAAGCAGGCCTGATATGACAAAAACGACGTATGCTTGGCCGGACGGCAAGCGCTGTGCGGCGGTATTCAGCATCGATTTTGACGGGCAAACTCCCTACTTATGGCGTTCACGGCATAATCGCCCGGATACGCTCGGAGAGCTGGAGCAGAGAGCCTTTGGCCCGCGCGAAGGGATTTACCGGATTCTTGGGATGCTGTCCGATCTGGACATCCGGGCCAGTTTTTTTATACCCGGAGTCATCGCCGAGCATTATCCCGAAGCGGTGGAAGCGATCGCCCAAGCGGGG
Organism: Paenibacillus filicis; assembly: GCF_038070315.1. NCBI lineage: Bacteria > Bacillati > Bacillota > Bacilli > Caryophanales > Paenibacillaceae > Paenibacillus > Paenibacillus filicis. The sequence continues at coordinate 71,281 of NZ_JBBPCC010000004.1, forward strand.
CATGAAATCGGCTTGCATGGCTACTTGCACGAACGGGTGGATGAGCTGACCGAAGAGCAGGTGGAAGAAAGTATTCTCCGGGGAAAGGCGGCTTTGGAGAAGGTGATCGGTCCGCGAACGATGGGCTTTCGCTCCCCCTCCTGGGAGATGACACCGGATACGTTCGAGCTGATCAAGCGCCATGGGATTCCTTATGACAGCTCGCTGATGGGCTACGACCATCCGTATTGGTTCGAGGATCTGCCGGAGATCCCGGTACAGTGGCTGCTTGACGATGCTATTTTTTACCGGTATACCGGTGGCGGAGCGGGAAATCCGCCGCTCAACCCGCGCACCGTGATCGATACGTGGGAGCAGGAGTTTGAAGGCATCAAGCGGTTCGGCGGACTGTTCCTGCTGACGGTTCACGATTGGATCAGCGGACGAGGGTCGCGGCTGATCGCGCTTGAAGGACTGCTGTCCAGGCTGAAGAATGATCCCGAGGTATGGTGGGCCACCTGTGGGGAAATCGCCGAATACCATGCGAGGCAGTATGCCGGGCAATTCCGCGAATCGCTGGGAGGGCTGGGCCATGACGGTCTCTAAAGAACGGGCAGCCGATAAGGAGTCGTCAGCCATCGTCAGCATCGATAAGCTTTCCTTGTCGTTTCAGCAAGCGTCGGGTCCGGTAACGGCTCTGCGCAACGTGTCTTTGCAGCTGAACAAAGGCGAAATTCTCGGTCTCGTCGGAGAAAGCGGCAGCGGCAAAAGCCTTACGGCCTTGTCTCTTATGAAGCTGCTTCCGGCGAATGCTCGTTTTGACCATGGAGATATCATGCTTGATGGCATGTCCCTTACAAATAAAAGTGAATCCGAGATGAAACGCATTCGTGGCAATACCATCTCGATGATTTTTCAAGAACCGATGACGGCGCTGAATCCGCTCATTCCCATCGGCCGGCAAATTGAGGAATTATATATTTTGCATAAACCGATGAGCAAAGCCGAGCGCAAACGCAGCGTCATCGAGCTGCTGAAATCGGTGGGCATCTCGGAGCCCGACGTGCGCTTTCATCAGTATCCATTCGAGCTCTCAGGCGGGATGAGGCAGCGGGTGATGATTGCGATGGCGCTGGCATGCAGCCCCAAAATGATCATTGCCGACGAGCCGACGACAGCCTTGGATGTGACCATCCAGTCGCAAATATTGGACCTGCTCAAGGACATCAAGCGCAATTACGGTACTTCTATTCTGCTCATTACGCACGATATGGGCGTCATTGCCGATACCGCCGACCGGGTAGCGGTCATGTATGCCGGTCAACTGATGGAGCTGGCGGACGTCGACGATTTGCTGGAGGCACCGCGTCATCCGTATACGATCGGGCTGCTGAATAGCATCCCCGATCTGACTAGCGACGATGAGACGGAGCTGAACACCATTCCGGGCGTCGTTCCCGATTTGAAAAACTTGCCGCAGGGCTGTCCCTTTCATCCGCGCTGCGCGTCGGCCACGGACATCTGCACATCGCAAAATCCCGAGCTGACGGCGGATCGGCACGGTCATGCCGTCGCCTGCTGGCATCCGGCGGAGGGGGGAGCTTCATGAGTCAAGGATACGCTGAAAAAGGGGCAGGAGCTGCTCCCCTGATCGTCGTCGACAATATCAAAAAGCACTATACGCAATCGTCCAAGCTGTTCGGCTTGAACCGTTCTGTCGTGAAGGCGGTGGACGGCGTCAGCTTCGAGCTAGCTGCGGGAGAAACGCTGGGTCTTGTAGGCGAAAGCGGCTGCGGCAAATCGACGACAGGCCGCGCAGTGCTGTATTTGGAGCGCCCGACGGAAGGCACGACACGATTTAACGGGCAGGATTTGTCCCTATTAAAGGCAGAGCAGCTGCGGGAGCTGCGGAAGGACATGCAGATCGTCTTCCAAGATCCTTATTCCTCGCTGAATGTCAGGATGAAAATCCGCGATATTTTGTCCGAGCCGTTCCGCATTCACGGGTTGCATACGGGCCGGGAAATACAGATGGTCAAAGAACTGCTGGAGATGGTCGGTCTGCCTCCAGCCAGCCTGGATAAATATCCGCATGAGTTCTCCGGCGGCCAGCGGCAGCGTATAGTGATCGCCAGGGCGATCGCTTTGCGCCCGAAATTTATCGTTTGCGACGAGCCGGTCTCGGCTTTGGACGTTTCTGTACAGTCACAGATCGTCAATTTGTTCGGCCAGCTGCAGAAGGAGCTGGACCTTACCTATTTGTTCATCTCGCATGACTTATCCGTTGTCCGTCATGTCAGTGACCGCGTCGGCGTCATGTATTTGGGCAAAATGGTCGAGCTTGGCGACAAGAAGACGATATTCCAAAAGCCGTTGCATCCGTATACGCAGGCGTTGATGAGCGCGATCCCGGTCCCGAATCCGAAGCTGCAGCGGCAGCGCGAAAAAATTACGCTGCGCGGTGAACTGCCGAGTCCGCTTCATCCGCCGGCAGGCTGTCGGTTTCATACCCGCTGCCCTTGGGCGGAAGCCAGATGCAGCCAAGCAGAGCCACAGTGGCGGGAAGCGGAGCCGGGACATTGGGTAGCCTGTCATTTGGTGGGCGAAACATGAAGGGAGCGGAACTTAGCATGCTGCAATCGACAGATTTAGCGCGGATCACGTTGTTTGGAGCGCCGGCTGTCCATCCTCTCAAGCGGGAGGAGGTCGTGCTCGCCAAGGCGAGCATGAACATCGAGAACGATGGTTATATCAGCCGGCTGACCGTTTGGGATACGAAGACGCATACGGAAACGCCTCTGTTGGCCGAGTCTGGAGAAGGACAGCCGCCTGCTTTGGATCACAGTCCGAAATGGTCGCCGGATGGGAGCCTGCTCGCCTTTATCCGCAAGGTAGAAGGAAGCGACGAGCTCTGGCTGTACCGGCCGGAGTCTGGCGCGGTGCTGGCTCTTGCGCCCGGACGCAAGGTGAAGGATTTCGTATGGGCTCCGGACGGCGGAAGCATCGTTTTTATAAGCCGGGTCAACGAGATTAACACAACGGCTTATGCGGTAAAAAGAATGCGCTATAAGCTGGATGGCGAAGGCATGACGAACGGCTATACGCATTTGTTTGAGATTGGATTGGAATCGGGTGAAGTGAAGCAGATTACCGAGCTGGAGTCCGATCACGGAAACCCGGCCTTTTCGCCGGATGGAAAACAGCTTTATTTTTCGGTGGATTTCCCGGGAGAGGACGATCGGCATAAAAATCCCCACATCCATGTACGGGACAGGGCAAGCGGTTCGATTACAACGATCGATCCGGAAGTGAAGTCGATTTCGGCCCTTATTCCTTTGGAGAACGGAAGTCTGCTCGGTACGGGAAAGGAAACCACGCCGAACAGTGCTGAATTTGACCGGTGGTTTATTGTTCGGCAGAACGGTAAGGCCGTTTGGCTGGAGGGGAACATCGATGTACCGTTAGGCTATCACATTATTGGCGACAGCAAGCGAACGGGGCTGAATACGGTCGCCGCTTATCATGTGGCGAGCGGGACCATCGTATTTGCCGGAACATCCGAAGGCAGACAGTCGCTGTACCGGCTGGATACGGCAATGCTCCATATCGCTGAGCTTCCTTTGTCCCTCAACGTGCATGCGTTTGATGTGGAGCACTGCGATGAACGGGAAACGGCTGTGGTGTTTGTCGGGGATGCGATGGACCGGCTGGGCGAGCTGTACCGCGCGGTGTGGCAGGGGGAATCCGCTGCAGTCGTAGAGAGGATCACTTACGATAACGAGGAGCTGCTGCGGCAGGCGCCTGCCGTTGCTATTGGCGAGCTGTCTCATCGTACGCCCGACGGCTGGATCGTTCAGGGCTGGACGCTGGAGCGAAAGGATGCGGAAGCAGCGGCACCGCGTGCGGGCACGATCCTGATGATTCACGGCGGTCCGCATCTTGCTTACGGCCACTCGTTTCATTACGACTTCTGGTATTTGGCGAGCCGGGGGTACCGGATCGTCTTTTGCAATCCGCGGGGCAGCTACGGCTACGGGCAAGCTTTTTCGTATGGCGTTGTTGGGCAGTGGGGCGGCAAGGACGTCGACGATATTCTCGGTTTCCTCGAAACGGCAGGTACGGAGAAAGACGAGCCGATATATGTGATGGGCGGCAGCTATGGCGGGTACTTGGTCAATTGGCTTATCGGCCACGATCACCGCTTCAAGGCGGCGGTAACCGAGCGGTCGATCTGCAACTTGTACAGCAAAATCGGCAGCAGCGATCTCGGTTTTCAGATCAATCTGTACGAGCTTGGGGGACGGACGGATCTTTGGAACGGTGAGGAGCATATTATGGAGCGCTCGCCGATCCGATATGCCGAGCGGGTAACCACACCGGTGTTGATTCTCCATGGAGAGCAGGATCATCGCTGTCCGATCGAGCAAGGGGAACAGTGGTTCCAAGCTCTGAAGCGGCTTGGCAAACAGGTTGAGTTTATCCGCTTCCCGGGCGCTTCCCATGCCATGGCTTCGTCGGGAAAGCCTCGGCAGCGTATAGCACGGCTTGATGCGGTAGCGAATTGGTTTCAACGGAACGGATAAGGCGGGTGAGGATCATGAGTCAATTGCTGGATTTTATAAAAGCTCAGCAGGGGAGCTTGCTGTCGGACTTGGAACATCTGGTTAACCTGGACACTCCGACAGGCAGCAAAGCGTTGGTGGATCAGGCGATGCAAGTTGTCATCGACCGGTTCCAGCAGCAACTGGGCGGTACGGTTGAATATATTCGCCAAGAAAAATACGGAAATCAAGTCAAGCTGCATTTGGGTAAGGGAACGGGGCAAATCCTGCTGATGACGCATATCGATACGGTATGGCCGGAAGGCGAGACGGCGAAGCGTCCGTTCCGGCAGGAAGGCGGGCGCCTATACGGTCCCGGCATCTTCGATATGAAATGCGGTCTGCTGCAAGGGCTGTACGCGATGCACGCGGTGGCTGCCCATTATGCGCCGGCCAAAAATATCGTTTTGTTCATCAATACCGACGAAGAGGTGGGAAGTCCCTCCTCCCGGCCATGGATCGAGGAAGAAGCCCGCAAGAGCGATGCCGTCTTTGTGCTTGAGCCGGCATTGGGCCCTTCGGGTAAGCTCAAAACTTCGCGCAAAGGAGTCGGCCGTTTTACCTTGGAGGTCGAAGGTGTATCCGCTCATTCTGGAGTCAACCATAGTGAAGGCGTCAATGCGCTGGAGGAGCTGGCCCATCAAATATTGTTCCTCCAAGGGTTAACCGATTATGAGAAGGGCTCCACGGTTAATGTCGGCATCGCTTCAGGCGGCACGGCTGTCAACGTGGTCAGCGGCCAGGCGCGGGCTCAGCTTGATCTGCGCATCGAAACGATGGAGGAGGCGGAGCGGCTTAGCCGCAGTATTCTAGGTGTTTCGCCCGTTCTGCCTAACGCGAAGGTGCGAGTTACGGGCGGCATGATCCGCCCGCCGATGGAACGGACTGCAAGCCGTGAGCTTTTCGCTCGCGCTCAGCCTATTGCAGGCAGGCTGGGCTTCGTACTAGAGGAGACCGCCACGGGCGGCGCCAGCGACGGCAATTTTACGGCGGCGCTGAACGTTCCTACCTTGGACGGGCTCGGCGCGGTCGGCCACGGTGCTCATGCGCTGGACGAATACGTGGAGATAGACAGCATCGTCTTGCGTACGGCACTGCTGGCTCATTTAATCGTGGAAGCGATGGAGGAGCCTCTAGGAACAGGTACGCTCGCTTAGCCGTCTGCTAAGTTTCATCAAAATCCTGATTGCAAGGGCGTTCTGCGTTCTTCTGCGGTCAGGTTTTTATTTGGTTTTATTATACTTTTGCGCTAGTTTGGTTTATTATAGCAACATATCATACTTAATCAAGTAGATTACTTGTGATTAGAAAGCGAAGCTTTGTCATGAACTAAATTCATAGAAGTCATCCAATGACTAGCCTATAAGGAGCTGATAGCATGAGCAGCATTATTCAATGGACAGAAGCAATTACCGAGCAGACGATCGCCTGGCGCAGGGAGCTGCACGCGAAGCCGGAGCTGTCCTTCCAGGAATTCAAGACAGCGCAATATGTGGAGGATCTGCTGCGGGGGTTCGGCCAGTTGGAGATTAGCCGTCCTACACCGACGAGTGTCGTAGCCAGATTAATCGGCAAGTTCCCCGGCAAGGTGCTGGCGCTTCGTGCCGATATGGATGCGCTGCCGATTCAGGAGGCGAACGACACGCCTTACAAATCCCAGGTAGACGGTATCATGCATGCCTGCGGGCATGACGGGCATACGGCTACGCTGCTAACGGTTGCCAAGCAGCTGGTCCCGCACAGAGACCGCATCCACGGCGAAGTGCGCTTCATCTTCCAGCATGCAGAGGAGCTGCCGCCCGGCGGCGCCCGCGAGCTGGTGGCAGCAGGCGTTCTGGATGGCGTCGACTGGATTATCGGCGAGCATCTGTCTTCCCAGCTGCCGCTCGGCCAGATCGGCCTAGGCTATGGGGAGCGGGCGGCTTCGCCCGACAACTTTACCATTACGATCAAAGGCAGCGGCGGGCACGCTGCATCACCGCACAACACCATTGATTCCATCGCCATCGGCGCGCAGATCGTGACGAATCTGCAGCACATTGTGTCCCGCAATACCGACCCGCTCGGGCAGCTTGTCGTTTCCGTCACCCAGTTTACCGGAGGAGCTTCACACAACGTCATCCCTGACTCGGCTGTGCTGCGCGGTACGGTGCGCAGCTTCCGGGAAGACATCCGCCAAGGGGCCCGGCAGCGGCTGGAGCAGATCGTAGCGGGCATTGTGGCCGCTCATGGCGCGGAATATGAATTGGACTACCTATTTGGCTATGCACCGGTGGTCAATGACGACAATGTCACCCGATTTGTCGAGGAGACAGCGGCAGAGCTCTTCGGCACAGAAGCAGTCACCTTGCTTCCACCCGGCATGGGCGCTGAGGATTTCTCGGCTTACCAGCAAGTCGTACCGGGCGCCTTCGTCTTCATTGGTGCCGGCAATGTAGAAGCGGGAATCGTGCATCCGCATCACCATCCGAAATTCGAAATTGATGAACATGCGCTGCAATATGGTGCTCGCCTGTTCGTTGGCGTAGCAGAACGGCTGCTGTTCAAAGACTGATACGTTCAAGTGGCTGGACAAGAGGGCATGTTTCACGTTCAAGGATAGGGAATAACGAGTAGAACCGGAACGACATTCATCCGGTAACTGATTGGCAGAGCACCCCTGTGCAAAGTCATTGAAGGCTAGCTTCATGACGCATGGGGGTACTTTGTATGGTGTAAATCAAAGTCAAGGCGGAGCCCAACAAGGCTCCTTTTTTCAGTTGAAACCAAGCAAGCAATCGGGTTTGTCAAGCTTTAGAGTATGGACAATGTTTTAGAAATTGGTATACTCTTTTTTGAGCATAACAAGAATCCTTCACTGGCGTGAAGGATTCCGGATAATTATGGTATTAGATTTGGTAGGGCTGCTCTTTATTGAGGATGGCATAGACTTGATGGAGAAGCTTGTTTACCCGAACTGTAGACACCAGGGTCAAGACCAGCATAGGCAACTAGTTGTTTGGCATTCGGACTGTTTCCTATTGCGCTTAAGTTCGCCTGCCATAAAGCTAAAGAGGCAAGAACTCCGATAACATAAATAGCATCTTTACCGTTTCAGCCCTCGTGGCGTTATTGTCCGGGCGGAATGTGCCGTCTTCATAGCCGCTAACGATTTTATAGCTTGCTATGGCATGAACCGCTGACTGCGCCCAATCCGGAATGCTCGCCTGATCCGAAAACGCAACCTTGTCTACACTCCCGCTAATCCGCTGCTTTTCCAATACTTTAGAGAGAATGACGGCCATCTCCGCGCGAGTTATCGATTGATTCGGCTTAAACCAAAGTTTGCCCTGCTCTTCATAGCCTTGGATGATTCCTGCCTCAACAGCCGAATCGACGGCGCCCTTTGCCCAAAACGGAATCGAATCGTTATCTGCGAAAGCGGCGGGAGCCGCAGTAGGCTTTAATGCTAATAGATCGACAGCCATCTTCACAAACTCTGCTCGGGTCACTTTCTGATTGGGACGGAATGTTTGATCTTCAAAGCCGCGAATGACACCCATGCCGATCAGACGGTCTGCATACGTCTCTACCCAATGGCCTTTCAAATCAGCAAACCCGATTATGCTAGATGCAAATACGGCGAACTTGCCGAAATGGTTGACTTCGACGGCAATTGTACCATCTCCTTTCACCTTGCCCCCTAAGTACATCCAACGAGCCTGGCTTTCGTTGTAGTCATACACGGCCGGCTTCAAACCTGTGCCCACTTGCTGCAGATTATAGCTGAAACCAAGCGTTACCGGTCGATTGAATGTTTTGCCCGTGCTGCTGGTGAACTCCACGACATTCCTGCTGAGCCTTTCCAGACCCGTTGCAAGAGGTGAATGTTGTGCTGGCAGTTTGGCTATTTTTATTTTCCCGTCTGCAGGTAAGGAGCTCGGAGCTATTTGTACGGAAGCGACTCCATCAAAGACAAGGCTTCCTCCTTCGGCGGCAACGATATACTTCTCCACACTGTCTATCTCTTGAGGGGCCGAATGACTGCTGCCACTAGAAGATGTTGTATCTGTACCCCCTCCTTGCTGATCCGCTGTTACCGTGACGTTTACCTTGTCACTGTAGACGCTATTCGTAACCGTAATCAGCGCCTGGCCTGTCTGCTTGGCCTCGATCAGGCCATCCGGCTTGATCGTCGCGACGGTCGTGTCGCTGCTGCTGTACACCGTGCCATAGGTTGCGTTCGTCACGTCTTGTACCGTCTGGTCCGATAAGCTCGCTGTCACCTGCAACTGCTTGCTCACGGTGCCTCCTAGCTTTAGCTCCACGGATCTTGGCGATGCGGCAATCCCGATGACGGCCGGCGTTGGCACATCGGCATTCGCTACCGTGACGCTCACTGTATCGGTGTATCCGCTGCTGGTGACCGTGATCACCGCCTGGCCCGCCTGCTTGGCCTCGATCAGGCCGTCTGGCTTGACCGTCGCGACGGTCGTGTCGCTGCTGCTGTACACCGTACCATAGGTTGCGGTTGTCACGTCTCGAGCCGTCTGATCCGATAAGCTCGCCGTCACTTGGAGCTGCTTGCTGACGGTGCTTCCCAGCTTTAGCTCCACGGATTTTGGAGATGCGGCAATCCCGGTGACGGTCGGCGTTGGCACGTCGGCATTCGCTACCGTGACGCTCACCGTATCGGTGTATCCGCCGCTGGTGACCGTGATCACCGCCTGGCCTGCCTGCTTGGCCTCGATCAGGCCGTCCGGCTTGACCGTCGCGACGGTCGTGTCGCTGCTGCTGTACGTCGTGCCGAAGCTTGCCGCTGTCACGTCCTGTGCTGTCTGATCCGACAAACTCGCTATTACTTGAAGCTGCTTGCTGACGGTGTTTCCCAGCTTCAGCTCCACGGTTTTCGGCGATACGGCTATTCCCGTCATCGTTGCAAAATTGAGCGTTTGCGTCGCTTCTTTATTGCTGTACCATGTAGGATACACGCTGAACGAATACTCTCCGACAGCCGGATTGGTCAGTCCTGCATCCCCGGTGATCGTAATGGAAACTGCATCTAGCAGGTGCAAATTCATAGGGACGCCTACGTTGAGTTTGCGCAGGAAACTATCAAATGCAACACCACTCGCCTGGACCCCATTGACCGTAACGGAGCTTGCTTGTATATCCGGCGGGACTGTGATTCCCTGCGGAAATATGAGATTGAAATCGTCGCCTGCGACCAACGGTTCATTCGTCTGGAAAGCAAACGTATAGGATACGTTCTGTGCGCCTGCAACTCTAGTGCTGGCATTCACATTGAAATTTTGAATCTGGGGCGGAGCAACTAATAGCGTCACGCTTGCAGGTATGACCTGCTGCGAAGTGGATACTTGAAATTCGTATTCTCCGTAGCCTTGTACGATCGTTTTCGGAATATTGAATATGAGATGATAGTCGGGATCGACGTAATATTCCGGAGGAGGGACGAATTGCAGCTTGTTGTCAGCGATCCGGGTTACGGAAGCCGCAGCGGAGACGTTGTGCTCCTGATCATCCGATGCCCATTCCAAGGTGATATCTGCTGCGGAAATGCCGGGTTCGCTCAATACCGTACCGGGAGCGCTGGATACGGTAACCGTATCTCCTGCCTTCAGTATCGTAGGTGCGGTAAACATAAAGCGCAAATGGGTATTGCCCTCGTCCACATAACCTTTGTTGTGGGACGGGTTGTCGGCTAAGGAAGCGCCCGATGCGGAGATGATTCCGATCCTGCGGGTCGCAGCCATCGGATCGACGCTCGTCTTGATGGCGAAATTGTAATAGCCAGGTACAGACGGATTCGCGAGTTGGGCAGACGGGGCGATATCAATCACAGCTGCTGAGAAGCTCGGTAATACAGTCGTCGATTGAACGGTCAGCTCATTGCCGGACACAACCGCCGAAGCCGCCGGCGTCCCGTTGATTTTGACTTTAGATGCGTCGACCCAAGCAGGAACTGTTGCTCCCTGAGGAAACACCATCGTGATCGTTCCGCTAGGTTCTATAGGCTGCATGACGGTAAACTTGAAATGATAACCCGTGACGGCCGATGCCGCATACGAGTTGGCGTCCGGATAGTAACTGGCAACATTGCGGGTAAACAAGCCATGAGTCGTCGAGAATGGATGAGAGTTGCCGCTCGAACGGAGCGCATACGGCATCAGCCCCGGTCTGCTGCGGTGATAATCAGGCGTAATCAAAAAATTGGCCAAACGAACGTCCACTATAGCACCGCTAGCTATGGCGCTGGATAGTTGGAACGACAATGCCGGAAACCCGTCATCCGAATACTGCGTCGTTGCGGCATCAATAATGCCGCTTGGCGTTCCGTTGACTACAGCAGAAATATTAGCCAGCGGAACGGCCTTATTGGCCGACCAAAAAAATCCCGGGTTTCCCACGAAATTAAACGAATGTGGCAGCGCGACTTGAATCATGTCCCCCACCTGCAAATTGTCGGCAGTCGTAAATTTGAAGTGATAGGCCGGCGTTTCTTTCGTATAATTTCCCTGGTTGTCCCGATAACCGCTGAAATAAGCGGGTGTTTCTGTCGTAACCGTAAAACTGCTGAAGGAGCTGTTGCCAGCACCTGAATCGGCCTGAACGGGAACCCCGCCTCCGAGGGCGAGAAGCCCCGCAATGAGAATATAAGTGAGAATGATTTGCCAACGTCTGAACCTGCTTTTGAATCCCAAAACAATATCCTCCTAGTTAAATAGTTTCTTGTCATGATCATATCCGTCATGGCAGGAATCCGCATATACCAAATGGTATAGAGGGACAAAAAAAGGATGCTCATCGCATCCTCACATCCGTCGTATTCCGATTAACTCAGTATATTTTTCCTCTTGGCTTCGGCAATAGCTTTCGTTCGCCTGTTCACGTTTAATTTGCTGAATAGGTTATGGATATGAACTTTGACTGTACCTGCCGTAACTCCCAACTGATAAGCAATTTCCTTATTGGTCATTCCCGATGCCATCAGGTTCAGCACTTCAAGCTCGCGGTCGGTCAAGGCGTCCATGGAATACTCATCCTTCGGTTCATTCGGCGTGACCGGAGAGACAGGCATGTCTCCGAAAGAGCCGGACAGCTTCCAGACGAACAGAGCTTGCGATGCCAAAATACGAATCGTCGCGATGCTGTCATGTGCAAACGTATGGCTACGCCGGCTATTTTCCAAATAGAGCAAGCCTGAAAGCTGCTCCTGTAAAAAAAGCGGCAAACAACAAACCGTCTGACAGTGGTTCCGGGTCATGTACGGATCGGTCTGAAAAAGATCATCCTGCGAGGCATTCTCGATTTGGACCCATTGCCCGAGCCGCGAAGCATATTGTACTAGGGACGCCGGCACATCCTCGCTATCCGACAACGCGGTAGACAGCTCGCTAATCTCACCGTTAGCCTTAATAACGGTTTCTACATGCAGCTCACCGTTCCTAACTACGATCAGGCATCCTTTTACCGCATCGGAAGTCTCTATAATGATTTCCAGCAGATGCTTGTAAATCTCCTTCAAGTCCAACCCTTGGGACAATGACAAGGAAGCTTTGACAATCACACCAAAGTCAATTTCTTTAGCAGCAGCCTCTTGCCGCATCGTGTCCGTGTCACCTTTAGCAGCATTGTCGGAGCTCGCCTTGTCATCTGCTCGCGTTGAATCCTGGTCCTTGTCCGGTATAAGTGAAGCCGCCTGTTCTTCGCTATTCACTGATTCCTGCAACCATTGCGGATATTGCATACGCAAGCCGTGTCGCTTGGACTCCGCACCCCATACGCCGTACATGTCATAAGCTTCCTGAATATATCCGCGGGCGATTCTTTCTCTGCCTTTTTGCAAATGATACTTCGCTGCCAACTCGCAAGCCACTGCTTGATACTGGGCATAATTGCGCTCACGGGCAAATTGAATGGAACGATCGTACAGATCGACCATCTCCTGCTCCGCCCCTTTTAACCGGGCTATCTCCGCTTGAATCAACAGCCACTTATGTCTGAAGTTTTCCGGAGACATCTTGTCCCATGCTTTGAACTGTCGGCATCTCCGCTTTAATATCTTCGAATACGCGCTTTTTTCGCTTGCAGAAAATGCCTCCCATGCCTTTGCAATCGACAGCGCCTCGTAGAAATGATGCTCTGACAAGTGAGGAGCATGAGCCGACAAATGCTCATAGGAATTGGCTAATTCAGCGAAGCGAACCGCTTCCCTGTACCGTCCGAACAAATAATACATTTGCGTTTTATACGTGTATAGTTGATACATCGTTACAGCCTGGCCTTCCTCTTTCATGACTTCTTCCAAAAATTCAGCTTCAGATGTCCGTCCACCCGTGATCGGCCCTATGTCTCCAGTTGGGTTCTTCCATATCTTTGCCAATTCCATATAAATTAAAGCGTTTTTGAAAACAAGCTCTTCTTTCGTCTGCTCGATCACTTGCAAGCTTTGGCGGTTGACCTCAAACATGTGGTCCATCGAATCTCTGACATAAGACAAATTGATAAGACTGCCGATCGCATAGCTTGCGTATACGTAATCTCCCGCTTCCAAGCCTAGCCTGGCAGCCTGCTCCAGCTTGACTTCATCGTCGCGGTCGTATCGTATCCAAGGGGAGATGACACCATAGAATATGACATGCACTTTGGTTTTAACCGAAGCATGGGTGGACCGATCCACCAAGTCGATCGCAATTTGCCCCAGACGGTATCCCAGTTCATATTGACCAAGCGCCGTACCTAGCAGTATGCCATAAGCCGCATATACACCGGGGGCTACCGGAGAGGAGCCGTGCTCATATACGAGCCGTATGAATTTGGATGCAATGACAGCGAACACGTCACGGTTGAAAAAGAACGTCGGCGCCACAAGAGCCGCTAACAGCTCCAACACGCCTTTGGCCTGAGGGTCTGTTATTTCGGGCAACGCGGGCAGTTCCTCCATCCTCTTCGCGAGCAGCCGCTTCGTTAATTGAACTTCCTTAAGAATAACCAGTTTATGCGGCCGGTCGGATATTCGAATGCCGGCATCCCTTAGCGCTTGAAGCCCCAATTCAATGGCTTGCGAATATTTTCCCATATTGCTGTATTGCTCGATTCTCAATGTATACGCCTTCACGCACTCCGGCCAACTGCGCGTCCGCTTCAGTACGGCGCTAAGTATGGCGTCTGCCTGATCATATTGCCCGCATAGATAGGCGCACTCGGCACACTTTACATGCATTTGAAATGTAAATTCGAAGCGGCGATTCCAGAAATCGTCTGGAGCGCATTCAATGCCCGTCTTAAAATATTGCAGCGCTGTCGAATAGGCGGCAGATTGCATCGCTTTCCTGCCCGCCTCCTCGTTCCATTCGGCAGCCGTTTCGCGTTCCTCCGGATATAGCAGCTCGAGCGCATGATTGAGATGGTTTACGATATCGAACAAAGGCTGATCCTTGTCGCTTGAATATTGCTTCATCAAATAGCGCCCTGCGATCAGATGGACTTCCATCAGGTGCTGACGATCCAGCAGCGAATAAGCCGCCTGTTGAATTCGATCGTGTGTAAATTGATATTGTAGGACGGTATCCTCCTGATCGACCGCAATCAACAGCCCGTCTTGCATGGCGGACGCCAAATGCTGGTTCAGCTCGTCCTCTGTATAACCGCTCACGGCGCTTAACAATCGAGCATTAAACTTGTTGCCGAGACATGAGCTCACAACAAGCAGCTCTCTGGAGCGCATTGGAATTCTGCTGATCCGATCGATCAAATAATCGACTTGCCCGTCGATTTCCGGCAGTTTTCTCAGAGCTTCCAGCTGCCATTCCCATCCTCCATTGGGATGAAGCCGAATGCTTTGTTCGTCGAAGGCCGATTGGAGCAGTTGCTTCAAATAAAACGGATTTCCCAATGACTTGGCAAATAACAACTGAGCCAAAGGAGAGCTTTCGGATGTATGACAATCGATGGAATCCGCCACCATCTTCTGTATATGCCTGAATTCGAGCGGCTTGAGCGAAATCCGGCGTATTGAATATCCGGCATGTACTCCTCCAAGCATCCATTGCTCGATCTGGTTGATGTTCTCATTCCATTCCTGGTCACGGTATGCGGCGATCACAAGCAGATTTTGACTGTCGGGGGCAACGATCAACGAGTGCAGCAGTCGAAGCGAAGCTTCATCAGCCCACTGCACATCATCAAAAAACAAAACGAGCGGATGATCCAACTGTGTGAATACTTGAACGAAGCGGAGAAACACCGACTCAAACCGATTCTGCGATTCTATGGCCGGAATTGGCTCCAGAGGAGGATACGGTTTTAGAAGCCATTCCGCTTCCGGTATCACTTCCGCAATGACGGCTCCGTTCGGACCGACCACCTCTTGAACACTCTCGGCCCATTTTTGAAGAATGGGATCAGGCTCGGTCAGTATTTGCTTAATAACGGTTTGAAAACACTTTATAAAAGGCGCATAAGGGATGCCTGTACTGTACTGATCAAATTTGCCTGAAGCGAATTTACACGTTCCGATGACGGTGGACCTGAAGGCTTTTAGCACGAGAGAGGATTTCCCCACACCGGGCTGCCCCGAAATGGCAACTAACTCTGTGGAGCCGAGAGCGGCCCATCGGAATGCTTCTTGTAAAACGGCAAGTTCATCTTCTCTACCATATATTTCATCCGGGATTTGGATCTCCTTGGTAAGCTCTTGCATGTTAAACACTACCCCTTTTGTGCACTTCGTACATCCATTTGCAGGTCAATTACAGTAGTTCGACAATAGAGACCGTTGAGCTTCCTTCATCTATATTATCGGCAGTTTCCCGCTGTTATTGAGTGTTCTATACCATTTGGCATATGTGCGAATAGTTATAGTGAACTATACTGACCTCGGGCATGCTGCCGACAGGCAGAACAAGCGCAGCGTGCAAAAATAAGTTCATATTGGGGGAAACGGCCTATGTATCGAAATCTGTTAATAGCCGCTATTATAGTTTCCGGGGTAGGGTACTTATTCGCCATGGCAGGCGAACAAACGGTGTTGCGCTGGATATTAAAGCCGGGGACAATCCTTCTTATTATGGGGCTGGCAGGTTTAACCCGCAATGTCTCTAAAGCTTATAAAACTTGCATCATTGTCGGTTTATTCCTCTCTGCCATTGGCGACAGCTTGTTGCTGTTACCGGGAAAACAATGGTTTGCGGCAGGACTATTCGCGTTTTTGGCAGCGCATCTCGTATATATCATGGCGTTTATCACGAAGTGGAAGTTCTCCTCCGTCCATTGGCTTTCTCTTATTCCAATTGCAGTGTACTCCTATTTCTTACTACGGAAACTCCAAGAAGGCATGTATACAAGCGGAAACAGCGGATTATGGATGCCGGTGCTCATCTATGTCATTGTCATTTCCATCATGATCTGGAGCGCCGTTATTAGCAGGAGCCGAATTGCCGTAGCAGGAGCCGTCCTATTCTTTCTGTCCGATTCGCTGCTTGCCTGGAATATGTTTGTCGCTCCGCTTGCGTGGGCAAAGTACGGGGTGATGATTACCTACTATTCGGCGCAGTTTTTAATTGCTCTCAGTATGGAAAAGAAGTCTTGACGCTATTTCAAATACTTGAATCGGCTGAAAACCCAAGCCTTTTCGAGTATTTTTTTGTATAATTTACCTATTCGATATTAGCGAAGGAGGATTCTCAATTGAAGTTTATTCAAAATGGGTATCTGAATATACTCTACGCCGTATTGCTGGCCGTCGTATCTATTTTTACGCAGGAAATTATTACTTTTATTATGTTAGGATTTGTATTCATGGCCTTATTGAACATCAATACCACCTTGCAAAAAATTCTTGAAAAATTAAATAAAGAGTAGCCAGCAAAAACGAATGTCGGGGGAAGGTGTTCATAACGCAGGGTGGGTATTATTCCCATCCCTTTTCGTGATTTTCCTGTCCTTGTGTTAAAATGAAGGATATTTCATCGCCAGGCGGACCCATCGCTCGCCGGGTCATGGATCGATCCTTTGTACAAGTAGGTGCTTAAGATGCGTCGAGTTTCCAGGGTTCCCCTACATAGGCAGGTTGCCGATATTTTCAGAACGCTGATCTTTAATTTTCGATCCGTGTTCATCTTTGAGCTCTTGTATAAGACGCTGACGTTTTTCATCTTTATTCCGGCGATTTCGTTCACTTTTCATGGAATGCTCCGCGTGGGCGGCTTTGCCGGCGCCACGAATTACGAGCTGCTGAACTTCGTGATCAGCCGATACGGCTTTTTATGCATGCTGATCTTGATACCGGTCGCTACGATCCTGATTTTCCTGGAGTTTTCGGTGCTGGTCCTCCTTGCGTATTACGGTCAGAAGAAGCAGAGAATCGGGCTAATTCCAGCATTCCTGCAATCACTGGCCTATCTTCCTTCGCTGTTCAAATACGGGTTTGTCGGCTGGGCACTCTACCTGCTGCTCATTTTCCCTCTGCTGAGCGGAGGGCTTGGCGCCACCCTGCTGCCTTCCCTGCAAATTCCGAATTTTATCTCGGGAGAGCTCTTCAAGACAGGCTGGGGCACGCTGCTCTACGTGGTTGTGCTTGGCGTCCTAACGTTCTTTAACATTCGCTGGACCTTCCTGCTGCACATGATCGTCATCGAGGGAACGTTAAGCTTCCGCCAAGCTGCCAAGAAAAGCGCGGCCATCCTGAAGAAAAACTATATCCGCATCACGATCGTGATCATCTGCGCCATACTGTTGTACCTGATCGTCGTTCTATTGATGATGGCCTTGGTTTTGGGGGCGGTGGTCCTCATTTATGCAGGATGGTCCGGGCAGACGGGAATGGCTGAAATCATACGCTCTATCGTTTCGAAGAGTGCTGTCATAGCTCTGTACCTGGCTACCTTGTTCTTAACGCCGCTTTACATCACGACCCTCACCCGAATCTACACGGCCAAAGCCGACCCGAGCCATTCCGTTCTGCCTGAGCTGGACGTGCAGGAGAAGCAAACCCGTTCCTCACGGAATCGCGGCTTACTGCACAAGCACCAAAGAAAATTGGTCGTGCTAGGCCTGCTCACAGCTTTGGCGACAGCCCTTGTGCTCGTACCGGCGCTAGGCGACGTCCAGCTTGGCGATGAGAAGGTGTCGATCATGGCTCACCGGGGCTACACGGCCAAGGGGCCCGAAAATACGATCGAAGCGATCCAAGGGGCCATCGAGGCCAAGGCGGATTATGCTGAAATCGATGTGTTGGAAACCAAGGACGGGGAACTCGCCGTTATTCATGATACGAACCTGAAGAGGCTGACGGGCCGCAATGCCGAAGTGTACAATCTGACGATGGATGAGCTGAGGCAGCTGGAAGTGAGGCAGGGGAATTTGACCGGCCGCATCAGCAGTCTGGCGGAAGTGATGGACGCGGCCAGAGGGCGCATCAAGCTGAATATCGAGATCAAGACGCATGGCAAAGAGCGGGATTTGGTGAATACCTTCACCCGGATTATGCGTGAGCAGCAGTTCCAGGCGAATTGCGTCGTACAGTCCTTGGATTATGAGATCGTTCAGCAAGTGAAAGCCGCGCAGCCGGAGCTTGAGGTCGGTTATATCATGTTCGCCGGTGTGCCCGATATGGGGCAAATTCGCGCCGACTTTGTGGTGATGGAGGAGTACATGGTCAACGAGAAGGTGGTCGCTTCCGCCAAGCGGAATCATAAGCCGATCTATGTGTGGACCGTGAACGAGAAGGAGCAGATGTCCCGCTTCTTCAGCCTGGGCGTCGATGGCATCATTACGGATTATCCCGAGGAGGCCTTCTCTCTCGTGGAGGAATTGCGAATAGGGCCTGTGGCGGCTATGGAGAAGTGGTTGAATGGGGTGAATTTTTAGGAAACGTACTGCGTACAGCCAGAGCATGCTATGTCATGCTCCGGCTGTTTGACGTGCCGTATTGTTGCTGCACGCCATCGCCTATTGATCAAGAAGAGGAGGAGCGCTTCACATCCACCACCATGTCTTCCTTTCCTTGGTACGGGACGCGGACATTGCCCAACAGCAGCTTTATCCACTCCGACGTCGCCCCCGATTTCATTTCCGTGCCTTCCCGCAAGCCTTGTACGTCAGCAAGAACATCCTCCAGGACGACCATCCGCTAGGCACGCTCACGATTAAGCTGTACGGCTCCGCTATCGAAACGCTGCTGGATACGGTGAGTAGCAACCGGATGAATGCTGTATTATATTGTCCCCTGAAGGAAAGGTGTTGCTTCGCGAATACGCCGTCTTCCTCCGAGATGTCAGCCTATCTGCAGGCGCTGGACAGAGGGGGATCGATGAGCATATCCGAAAAAACGGGGAAGAAGCAGGGTCGGGCAAGCTGCCGATTGCGGTCATAATCATGCGAATTCCATCTTCAGGGACCATAACTGGTATTTCGTTCAGACGGCGGTAGGGCTGGATCTGCTTGCATTTCGCCTGATTACGGTGGAGCATGGGCAGATTAGCCTGGAGCTGATCAGGCAGGAAGAGGAGACGGTGAAGGAGTGGGCGAGGGATAGGCAGAGAAGAAATGCGGGCCTGCGGCATACGGCATACGGCAGACCCGCACTTTTTTCATGGATATACTCTTAAGGCCAAGGGTACGGCCTCATTGATTAATTGCTCTGAACCCGGAAGGCTTCCCAGGCTCCACCTACGGAATTGCGGCTGGCGACAAGCTTGCCGCCGTTGTTCAGGTCGCAGGTGACATACAAGTTATTAACGAGCGCTTGAAGCGCGATCGTTCCGTCGCTTTGCGCTACACGATTGAATTTCTCCCACTGCTGGATTGTGGTAGCCTTGGCGATCAGCGCGCCTCCGGCATTGATGTCGGCTGTGACGTATTTATTATTGATTTTGGACTTGAGGGATACGGTTCCGTCCGAGTTGGTGATCAACTCGAACAGTTCCCAGTCGCCGGGAGTTTGCCGGTTGGCGACCAATTGGTCATTGCCGTAGTTTTCGGCAGAGACGATCCGCTGGTTAGCTTGAGCGACGAGATAGGAATATCCGCTCGGATTCGGAACGCTGTTGCCCGTGACCTCCGAGTAAATAGTCTGAAGCAGCGCTCCTGATCTGTCATTGCTGTACTCCCAGAACATAATGCCGCCGAGGTTGTTATTCTTCAAGTATTGAACCTTCAGCGCCAGAGATTGCGGGTCGTCATATGAGATGAAGGTATTCCCGTTAAACAGGTAAGGCGCTTGGGCGCTGCTGTCCCAATACCGGGTATAGCCGTTTTTATTCAGATACTGGCTGACAATGTTATTGTATTCGACGTCGAAGCCTCCGGAAGCCGGACGGTCCAAACCGTTATTTCCATTTTGGACGTTGGTCCAGGCTTTGCCGTAGAAGGCTCCGCCGATGACGAGCTTGGCGGCGGGTACGCCGCTGTTGCGGAACAGATTGACCGAAGCGGTGACGCTGTTGTCCCTCGCCGACAGATTGGTATGATGCCCTGTGGTGGAATCCCAGCTTCCATGGAAGTCATAGGTCATAAGATTGATCCAGTCCAGCAGAGGAGTGATGTTGTTGATCTCCACTCCGTTCAGATAGCCGCTGCTGGCTCCGGCTGCAATCGTCATCAGGTATTGCTTGCCGGTGGTTTGCCCGGCGGCATTCAGTTTCTCGCGGACCTTGGAGAGCAGGTACGTAAAGTTTTGCTTATCCTGCGGACGAGCTGTCGTCCCGGCTGCTGGATTAGTCGGGTATTCCCAGTCGATGTCGACGCCGTCCAGGTTGTTGGAGGTGACGAGCTGGACGAGGCTATCCGCGAAGATCGTGCGGGAGGCGTCCGTCAGAGCCGCGTCGGAGAAGCCGTTAGCCCCCCAGCCCCCGATGGACAACACGACCTTCAGGTCCGGATTTCTGGATTTCAGTCCGACTAGGACTTGCAGCTTCGTGCGATCATTGTTCGTGATGGTCGCTCGGCCGTTCGAGATCAGAGCGAAGGAATAATTGATATGAGACAATTGCTCGGCCTTGATATCATTGGCGGTCCAGTTCGCCCAGCCGGCGAGGTAAGCGATGATTTTCTTGGGCAGAGGAGCGGCCTCGGCTTGCTTGGCCGGTCCGACGATCAATGTCGAAGCGAACAGCAGTAAGGACAGCAGGAAGAGCAGGACGATTTTCCCTAGGGAAGGGGGAGAGGCAACTCGATTTGAGTTCATCACAAATTCTCCTTTTTGTTTTGGATTTGAACTTCTACTAGCCAATGCGGCCTCTATCGGGCAGCGCATCACCTCCTTTCAAATTTGAATAAAATGAAATCGATTTCATCATGGCAATACGACGAACACCTGATGGCGAGCAAGCTGATAAAGAAGATTATTTGTAATCGTTTTCATTTCGATTGACTTCATACATCGATCAGTTCCATACCATGGAATAGACGGCAGCATGTCTATGACCTCAGACGCGAGAAGCCAATTCTGGCCATCCGTGTCAACTGGCGTTATTGGAAAGTATCAAGGGAAGCGTGAATGAGTCAACCTGATATGGCTGTCATAAAACGAACCGTGTAGGGTACGAAGGATAGGGTGGGTACGCAGGCGGATGTTCAACTTATCTGCTTAGGAAGTGAAGGTTGGTTTTTGTAGAAGGGGAAATTCTGAGTTGTTTAGATTAAATTAAGAATAATACAGAGTCAAAATAATTGTCAATAAAATTTCATATTTTTCTATTAAATGGAGCTTGTTCGACGCGACGCATCTCTGTGGCTGCCTTCGGACAGAGAACATAACCATAGAAAACTATAGTAAGGAAAACGAAAGGGTTTGTCGAATAAGTACGGAAGAAGCCCATGAATGCCGTCGGTTTTTGTAAGAAGCTATAAACCTAGGGCTGTTTAGGGATGAATCCTATGGCTAGGTAAAGCCACCGGATCGGCTATCATGACAAGATAAGATGCAAAATGTAGATTTTATCGATTATTTGGAAAGATTGATTATGATACTCTGGACTCGTCATCATAAACAAGCCTTAGGGGAGGAATAATGAAATGATCACACGAAGCAGCCGTTTGCTCTGTCTGACGCTCGCTCTTGTCGTTATGGCCGGGTGCACGGGGAAGAGTCCGACGGAGGAAAACAAGCCACCCGCCTCTACGAACAATGGACAAAAAGACATCACCATCAAGTTTCATCACTGGCAGAATACGCAGGATGAGAAGCTGGATCTGGTCATTGCTGAATTCGAGAAGCTGAACCCCGGCATTAAAGTGGAGTCGATCCGTCTGGAAGCGATTGATTCTACGGAATCTCTGAAGAAGCTAGACTTGTTGGCCGCATCTGGCGAACAACTGGACGTTGTCATGATGCCCTCCAACATTACCTATGCGCAACGGGTCGGAATGGGAATGCTGGAACCGCTTAACCCTTTCTTGGAGAAGGAAGGCGTGAAATTCGACGATGAATATAAATTGGACACGAAGATGAATGGGGCTTATTATGCGCTGCCAGGGCATTTGATGCCCGACATGGTGCTGTTGAACATGGATCATCTGAAGGAGGCCAACCTGCCGGTTCCTACGGATTGGACGTTTGACGAATTTTTCGAATACGCCCGAATTTTGACCAAGGGGGAAGGAACGGGCAAGCGTTTCGGCACCTACATTCATAACTGGGCCGCTTCCAATACGTTCGCTTTAAGAAGCCAGCCTGAGCAGAACATGCTGATCAATGCGGATGAATCCTCTAATGTTACGAGTCCCGCGCTGAGAAAATCTCTAGAGATTCTCAAACAAACGGAGATGGTCGATAAATCTGCGATGGCGTATGCGGATATTGTTTCCCAGAAGCTCCACTATGCTTGGCCGTATTTCAACGGTAAAGCCAGCATGCAGATTTTGGGCGGATATATGCTGACGCGTGTCGGAGGCTATGACAAGTACCCGGCCACCTTCCGAACGGCATTTGCCCCATTTCCGAAAATCAGCAAGGACGATCCTAATTACGCTCCTGTTTCCGAAACCTTGTACTTATCCGTGGCGGCGGCTTCGAAGAATAAGGAAGCGAGCTATAAGTTTATACGTTATTACACAACTCAAGGCTTCTCCGTACAAGGGAAGTATCTGGGGGCGTGGAAAAAGCTCGATGTGGATAAAGAAATCGATAATATTATCAGCCATACGCAAAAACCTGAATTCGTTGACGGACAATCGTTCAAGAATGTCATGTCCAAGGTGAAATTTGCCAAGCTGGGAATACCGCCTACCTATTACAATGAGATTATTAAAGCTTATAATGAAGAAGTAGAGCTATTCTTATTAGGCAATCAGGATATAGATACGACCATTAAGAAGACGGACGAGAAGGTCAAGAAGATCGCGAAGCTCAACCAGAAATAACAGGTTTTAAATATGGAATGGAGACCTTAGGGCTCCTCAATCGCTCAGGAGGCCAAAGGCCGGCGGCTTCCCCGTGGCGACTACGACGATAGGAAGAGGATCCCTATGAACAGAGACAGCTTAAGACCTATTTCCCTTAGATCCAAAGTCATTATCACGGCCGTGCTTTGTTTGTTGATCCCTGCGGCTTCAGCGCTCAGTTTGTCCAGCTATTGGACCCAAAACGTGCTGAAGCGGCAGGCGATCGATAATGCCGAGGCTTCGATGGACGTGGTCCATCAATATGTACTTACACTCATTCAGAACATGATCTATATCTCCAACAAGATTCAGTTTGATCCGGAAATCAATTCGATTTTATTGCAGAACAAAGCATTCGAGAAAAGCAAAAGCCAGCAACGCGATCCTCAAATCTGGATGGGCGAAAGAAAAATAGGCCAGTTTCTGGACAATTTATTGATGGATGACAGTTTATATATAACGCTGCTGCTTGAGGATGGAACGTCTATGACGAACTATGCCTACAAAAGCATGAATCCCTCCCGTTACTTGGATGAAGCATGGTTTCCTAAGTTAAATGAGCTGACGGCTCTCGAAACGTTCTGGGTGGGAGCGCACCGCATGTATATGCAGGGCAGGCCCCATTCTTTAACGATTGCCCGTGCGATTAAAGGTCCGTTCGACAAGCCGTATGCGTATCTGATTATCAGCTTGCCTGAGGAGAAGGTTCGCAAGGTTTTGCAAACGTATGACAGCAACCAGCAAATCATGATCGTCGATAGCGGCGGCTTGATCCTGTCCCATAATGATTCGAGCAAGATCGGTACGGCTCTGGCATACGACGAGTCGGAATTATACGTGAGCAGCAAAGCGCTGTCTTTTGGAGGCTGGCAAATTGTCAGTCTTGTTCCGTATAACCATATTACCCGCTTCATTACCCAGCTATTCCGCAGTATCGGAATTTTTCAGCTGATTCTATTTTCGCTGTTCGTTATTTTGATCGTTTACATGATGGATCGCTTTACGAAGCCCGTATTGAAGCTGGCACGCCTGGCTTCCAAGATTGATTCGGGCAATTTGGAGTTTCGCTCGCATATCAAGGGGCGCGATGAAGTCGGTATTCTCGGCACTTCCTTCGATTCGATGCTCAGCCGGATACAAGTGATGATTCGGCAAATCGAGACGGAGCAAAACTTGAAGCGGCAAATGGAACTGGAGATGCTGCAAGCGCAGCTGCAGCCCCATTTCTTATTCAATATTTTGAATTCGATCCGGATCAACAGCATGTCACAAGGGCATGACGAGACAGCCGGGCTGCTGCTCTCGTTATCCTCGTTTCTACGAATGACCATTAATCGTAATAATGAATGGGTGCGCCTGGAAGAAGAGCTTGAAACGATGACTCACTATGTGAAATTGATGAATTTTCGCCATAGGGAAACGATCAGGTTTGAAATGTACTGCTCGTCCGACAGCTCCGTCTTCAAGGTGCCCCGTCTTTTGCTGCAGCCTATTGTCGAGAATGCCATCCTACATGGGCTGGAGCATACAGGCGGGACCATCACGGTAAGCTGCTGGGTGGAGGAGGAGCATCTGATCGTGGCTGTGAAGGACTCGGGCAAGGGCATGCCGCGCGAGGAAGTGGAGCAGCTGCAAAGCGGGCTAGCCGACGGTAAACATAAGCCGCATGCGGGCATCGGGCTTACGAATGTGTACGATCGGATGCGGTTGTCCTATGGAACGGACTGCGGCATCAACATCGAGAGCACCGTGGGTTTTGGAACCACCATTCGATTGAGTATGCCGATTTCGGGAGGGGGAGAATTCGATGTACAAGCTGATGCTCGTAGAGGATGATTATCCGGTACTGCAATTTCTATCGCGCAATATTCCCTGGACCGAGCTGGGGATTGAATTAATCGGCATGTACGAAAATGGTTTGAAAGCGCTACAAGCAGCGGAGAGCCATGCACCGGATATTCTCATCACGGATATCGGCATCCCGAAGATGAACGGCTTGGAGCTGATTGAAGCCATTAAAGCGTATCAGCCGGAGCTGCTCTCCATCATTATTTCCTGTCATGATAAATTCGAATATGCTCAAAAGGCCATCAGTCTGAGTGTATGCGAATATATGCTGAAGGAGAGCTTCGATATCGACAAGGTCATCCAGACCTTGAGAAAGTTCAAAGAGACTCTCGATCATCGGTCCAACGCAAGCCGACAGCAAAAGCAGGACAGGCAGTTCTCGGGCAAATCCGCCTTGTCGATTCAGCGTAACCGCTGGATGCATACGACTCTGCATAACCCCATATGGAACGATGCGCGCTGGAAAAGCGAGGCGGCCGAATGCGGACTTGATACGCAATCGCCTGTGCTGCTTCCCGTATTATGCATGTTAAACCGTGCGGATGAAACGCAGCGCAGACTGAAAATGTCCGGGGATTTGCTCAAGTTTGCGTTGGCCAATGCGATGGAGGAATTGCTCGAGGAGTATGATAACGCTATATATTTCGAACATGATGCGCGGAAGGATTTTATCCTATTCTCCTTTCAGACGAATCCCGCGATCAATATCTATGATCATGTTTCTGCGATCATGACATCGATCCAGAGGCAGCTCCGCAAGCGGATGTCGCTTGATATGTCGTTTATTATCGGCAAGCCAACCGACTTCTCGGCAGGCTTGGCCCGTCATTTGAAGCTGCTGTTTCATTCGGACGAGCAGTATTTTTATATGGAGCCGGGGGCCGTCGAGAAGCTGAATCCCCCGGTTCTGTCCAAGGATGATATTTTTCGCTATTACTATGAAGCGCTGGATGAAATGAAGCGGGCGGCTATCTCGGGACAAGCCGCGCAGATGGAAGCGACCGTGTGCAGATGGGTCGATTTTATTCGTCGTGAGCGTTTTCCAAGCGTGATTTCTAAGGAATGGATTAATAAGGTTGTCGTCGAGCTGCAGATGAAGGTCAGATCTCTTTGCTTGATTGCCGTGGATGCCAACGAAGAGTTCCCGGTTACCATGAGCAATGCTTGTTCTTTGCAGGAAATGAAGGATGAGTGGCTCGGCCTCGTCGGCAGCATGATGACCAAAATGAAAAAAGAAAGTCATGGCATCCGGCGTATCGAAATTCTGAATGCGCAGCGTTACGTGATTGTGAATATCGACAAAATCGTCACGCTGGAGGAGCTCTCCAGCGTTCTTCATCTCAATCCGAGCTACCTCAGCCGCTTGTTCAAGAAAGAAACAGGGGAGAATTTCGTCGAATACATCACCAAAGTTAAAGTCGAGCATGCCAAGGAGC
The DNA here is from genome assembly GCF_038070315.1 of Paenibacillus filicis. NCBI lineage: Bacteria > Bacillati > Bacillota > Bacilli > Caryophanales > Paenibacillaceae > Paenibacillus > Paenibacillus filicis. The sequence goes on from NZ_JBBPCC010000004.1 coordinate 97,529, forward strand.
TTCTGGACCAGACGCAATTATCAGTCGATGAGATCGCAGAGAAAATCGGCTATGAGAAGAATTACTTCTATAAGGTGTTCAAAAAGCTGACCGGCATGACTCCCAATCATTACAGAGGCTACCGCTAGCGGCAGCCCCAGACAGCCTTCATGTCTGCGGCATAGCAAGAATGGACAGTAACTGGTCAGGAATCTACATTACAAATGAAAGGGAGAAATCCTATGATAAGGAGGCAAGCAACGAGAATGTGAAAGGAGAAAAATATCCATGAGAACGACCTGGATGAAGTGGAAGGATACGGCGGCCGGGTATGTCTTTGTCGGACCGATGCTGTTAGGCGTACTGGTGCTTACGGTTGCCCCTATATTGATCTCTTTGGTCCTCAGCTTTACGGAATGGAATTTTATGAAGGGCTTCAGTCCGGGGGCGATCAAGTTTACGGGACTCGCCAACTTCGCCCGGCTGGCGGACGACGAGGTCTTTATCCGCTCCGTCATCAACAATTTTACTTTTATGATTCAAGTGCCGATCGGCTTGGCTATTTCCCTGCTATTGGCGGTCCTTATCAACAAGCACGTTTATTTTAAGAGTTTTTTCAAAGTGGTCTATTTCTTCCCGTATGTGTCGAGCGTTGTCGCCGTATCGGTTATCTGGATGGTGCTTTTCCAGCCTTCCTTCGGACCGGTTAACCACATGCTGACGGCCATCGGAATCGATAATCCGCCCAAGTGGCTGGCCGATATTCACTATGCCATGCCCTCCGTCATCATGATCGTAGTCTGGATCAACATTGGCTTTAATCTCATCATTTACATGGCCGGACTGCAGTCCATACCGAAGGATCTGTACGAGGCCGCGGATATCGACGGCGCCGGACCGGCGAGCAAGTTCTTCAAGCTGACACTGCCCCTGCTGACGCCAACGACGTTTTTCCTGCTCGTCACGGGCATCATATCCTCCTTCAAGGTGTTCGATATCATTAACGTGCTGACCCAAGGGGGACCGGCGTTGTCGACCTCCGTCATCGTCTATTATTTATACGAAACGGCATTTATCAATTTGAACATGGGGTACGCTTCCGCGATGGCCTGGATCCTGTTTATCCTCGTATTCATCATTACCGTCATCCAGTGGAAAGCGCAGCAAAAATGGGTTAACTACTAACGGGAGGCTCCTATGCACAGGAAGATAAGAATACAAAAAACAGTGATAACCGTTATCATGCTCATATTCGGCATTGTCATGGTGCTCCCGTTTATCTGGATGGTGTCGGCTTCCTTCAAGGTAGAGTCGGATGTATTCAAATATCCGATCGAGTGGATTCCTTCGACATGGAACGCCATAGAAAATTACACGCAGGTGTGGTTCGGCAAATTCCCATTCAGTCTGTATTACTGGAATTCCATCAAGGTGGCCGTGATTACGACGGTATTATCGGCTTTGTTCTCCAGCATGGCGGCCTACGGCTTTACGAAGATGAAATTCAAGGGAAGAGACGTTTTGTTCCTGATCGTGTTATCGACTTACATGATCCCTCATCAAGCGACGCTCGTGCCGCAATTCCTGATTTACCGGTGGGTCGGATTGTTCGACAGCCATCTCGGGCTGGTGCTGCTGTCCAGCTTCAGCGTGCTCGGGACGTTCCTGCTCAGGCAATTTTTCATGAGTATATCCAATGAGTTTATTGAGTCGGCCAAAATCGACGGAGCGGGACATTTCACCACGTTTACCCGGATCGTTATGCCCTTGATGAGACCGGCGATTGCGACTTACGCGATTTTGCGCTTTATCTGGACCTGGAACGATTATCAGAATCCGCTTATTTTTATCCGGTCGGAAACTAAAATTACGCTGCAGTTGGGTCTGGCTAAATTTTCGGATTTGAGCGGTGTGTACTACTCTTTGATTATGGCGGGAGCCGTCTCCGCGATCTTGCCGCTGCTCATTATTTTCATCATCGGACAAAAGCAGGTTATCGAAGGGCTATCTAGCGGGGGGGTAAAAGGCTAAGCCTGGAAGTAAGGGGATGGAAGAGAAATGGATGTATGGCATATTTCACATGGGGAAATGACCATCCGCTTATTCGCGGCGATGCTGGGCGGAGGCATGATCGGGTTTGAGCGGGAGTGGGGAAATCATCATGCCGGACTGAGAACCCATATGCTCGTTGCCTTAGGGGCTGCATTGATCATGCTCTTGTCGATGTACGGCTTTTCCCAATTCGCAGAAGAGCCGAACGTACGGATGGATCCCGCCCGACTCGGTGCCCAGGTAATCAGCGGGATTGGCTTTCTCGGGGCAGGCACCATTATCCGAAACGGCTTGTCCGTCTCGGGTCTGACGACAGCCGCATCGCTGTGGGTTTCCGCCGCGATCGGATTATCCGCGGGAGCGGGGTTTTACTTCGTGACCGCCCTGGCTACCGTGCTGATGATGATCACTTTGCTGGCCCTGAACGGACTCGGCAAGAGAGTAATCCCCTCACGCACGACCAAGACGCTTCATATCGTCGTGGAAGACGCGCCCGGCATGCTGAAGCAAATCTCGCATGCGCTGGACACTCCGAACGTCAAGCTTGGTTATCTGAACGTAGAGTCTATGGATGACGGCATGCTTGGCATTCGAATCAGCTACCGCACCAAGAAGCAAAACTTGTTCCTCATTACGGAAACCATCAAGCTCATACCGGGCGTTAAAAGCGTGGGCAACTACAAGGAGGCAAGCCTGTGAAATTCGATTTGCATACCCATCATGACCGCTGCGGGCATGCGGAGGGAAAGATTCGCGATTATATTGAGGCAGCACTGGCTAACGGATTAAGCATCATTGGTATTTCCGATCATTCTCCGTTCCTGGCCAGCGAGGAAAATCAACTAAATCCGGCGATCGCAATGGCGAAGTCGGAGCTGCCGGAATATGTGGCGGAGGTGCTGCGGCTGAAGGAGCAATACCGGGGAAAAATCGAAGTGCTTCTCGGCATCGAATCCGATTTTTTCCCGGAGCACGCAGAGCTCTACAAACGCGTATACGCGGAATATCCCTTCGACTATAGGATCGGCTCTGTCCATGTATCCAGCGGCAAGCATATTTTCGATAAAACGCGTTGGGACAAAGTTGACGAGGAACAGTTGAAGACCGAAGCCGAAATATACTTGGGGCTTATTCAGGCATCCGCCCAAAGCGGTATGTTCGAAATCCTAGGACATATCGACGCGATTAAAGGATTTTGTCCGGCGATCGCCGGTCATCTGTCTCCACTGATGGAGCAGACGCTGCAGGTTATCGCCGCAAGCGGGGTGTCTATTGAGGTGAACACCTCCGGCAAGTTCAAGCCAAGCGGAGGCTGGCACCCGTCGTTGGATATCCTAGAGCGGGCAGCTTATTACGGCGTGTCCGTCACGTTCGGCTCGGATTCACATGTGCCGGAGCGGGTCGGGGATGAGTGGGAGGATGTCCGCGAAGCCTTGAAGAAGCTCGGGTTTAAAGAGTGGACCTTCTACCGGGAAAGAAAGCGTCAAAGCATACCTCTCTAAACGTCATGAGGAGATGATAGATATGAAGGCATTGGTAATCGAAGGGGCCCGTCAAGCCGCGATCCGCGAGCTTCCGTATCCCGAGCCCGGCAAGAACGAGGTCACGATTGAAGTGAAACGCGTCGGTATATGCGGTACGGACCTTCATATTTTCGAAGGGGAATACCTCTCTCACTTTCCCATCGTGCCGGGCCATGAGTTCTCAGGCGTCATTCATTCGGTGGGGGAAGGCGTTACCGGCTTGCATGCTGGCGACCGCGTTAGCGCAGATCCATCTCTGTTCTGCGGGGCGTGTCAATTCTGCTTGACTCAGAGGGGCAACCATTGTGAGAGATGGGGGGCTCTTGGGGTAACGAAGAACGGCAGTATGGCCGAGTATATCGCCGTGCCCGCCGCCAATGTGGTGAAGCTGCCGAATTCGATGGGGTTTGACGAGGCAGCCTTCATCGAGCCGGTCGCCTGCATCGTACACGCAATGAATCGTCTGCAGCTTAAAGTCGGCAGCAGAGTCATTCTATTCGGCGCGGGGGCAATGGGACAACAGCTGATTCAAGCCTTATCCGTATCTGGAGCCTCAGAGGTAGTCGCGGTCGATATTTCTCCGGGCAAGCTGGCTATGGCGCTGGAGAACGGGGCGACCAAAGCGGTGCTTAGCCAGAGGCTAGCCGAGGAGATCAAGGCGGACCCGCAATACCGGTTCGGCTTTGACACTGTCATTGATGTGACGGGTATACCTGCTGTTATCGAAACGGCGATGCCGTACATCGGTCCTGCAGGTACCTATCTGCAATTCGGCGTAACACCTGACCATGCCAGCATCCGGGTTAATCCGTTTGAGTTGTACCATAAGGACTGGACGCTGCTCGGCTCTATGGCCATTAACCATACGTTTATCCCTGCCTTCCACTGGTTGAAGGAACGGCGGATACAGGTTAAGCCGCTTATATCTAAGACAATTTCGCTGGAGGAAGCCATTCCGTTTTTCAACGAGCCGAAATCACCGGATCTGCTGAAGGTACAAATTGAGCTATAAAACTGGCCATTGCGCGAATCAGGTATAGAGGGGAGAAGAGAGGACGTGTACGATGTATTAGCCATTGGAGAATCGCTCATTGATTTGACTCCTTGTGGCATGTCCGAACAGGGACATCCCCTATATGAAGCTAATCCGGGCGGAGCCCCGACCAATGTGCTGGCTGCCCTAAGCAAGCTAGGCAAAAAAACGGCATTCATCGGCAAGGTAGGCCAGGATGCATTCGGACGTCAATTGGAAGCCGCGATGAAGGCAAGCGGCATCGACAGAACAGGACTCGTATTCGACAGCCGGACGCCTACCACGTTGGCCTGCGTGCATCTAGACGGCCAAGGCGACCGTTCCTTCAGTTTTTACCGGAATCCGGGTGCGGATCTAGAGCTTCAACCCGGCGAAGTGGACACCGGCTTGATCGATCGCGCGAGCATGTTTCACTTTGGCTCGGTATCGCTGAGTGGGGAGCCTTCCAGGACGGCTACCTTTCAAGCGGTCATGCATGCGAAACGTAAAAACAAGCTTATATCCTACGATCCGAATTTGCGGGAATCCTTATGGAGCGATTTAGACGAGGCACGGCGCATGATTCTGCAAGGCATGCCGTATGCGGATATCGTGAAAATTTCCGGGGAGGAGCTGACGTTCGTCACCGGCGAACCGGATATGGACCTGGCTATCGGGCAGCTCTATAACCGGTACTGCATCCCTCTTATTTTCGTTACGCTGGGAGAGCAAGGCTGCGTATTTAATTTGAGAGGCGAGCGCGGATGTTTACCCGTTTATCCTGTAGAGGCTGTGGATACGACCGGAGCCGGGGATGCTTTCATGGCGGCCGTCCTATACCAGGTGCTCGAATATTCGGGAACGCTGGACGCGATAACCTTAGCCGATATGGAGCAATTCGTTCATTTCGCCTGCGCGGCAGGCGCGCTGGCTGCGACGAAGAGAGGAGGAATACCCGCTATGCCCGCCTTGGCCGACATTCAGCGGTTATGTGGAACCAGGCATATTAACAAGGGAAATTTGTGAAGGATGGATAAATAAGCCCAATGACGGAAAAGGCCAGTCGATATCTAATAGATATACGACCAGCCTTTTCGTTTGTTCATTCTTACATACGGAAGTCATCCCGATCCGAAGAACGCCCCTCGCTCACCGGGCCCAGCAATCCCATCTCGTAGCCCTTGGCTACGGCTCCGATCCGGGTTTTGACGCCGAGCTTTTGGTTCATCGAAGTCATGTGGGATTCCACGGTACGCTGACTCATCGCCAGTTCCTTGGCGATCTCCTTATTCTTCTGCTCGGACGCGATGCGCCTGAGAATTTCGCGTTCTGTAGGGGTTAGCGGGTCAAGCGGCTTGGCCAGCAGCTTCTCCGGGACAAGTACATGTCCCAGCATGCTCTGTTTGATCGCATTGATGATCTGGGCGTAGGTGCTTTGCTTGGACAAGTAGGCGTGGGCCCCTATCTCATAAGCCTTGCTGTAGAATTCGTCATAGGTATAGCCGGATAATAGGATGATTTTGAGCGTATTCCCTAGCCGCTCCTTATGAATCGCGCGTAGGGATGATCGTCAGGCACATCGGCGAAGGGCTGCCGCTCCGGCAGCTTCTCCGACCAGCTGTCTGCCTTGTTATAGGAGAAATAGGCGATCGTCCCGTCCTCCCTCTCCTTGAAGCCTGCTTTTCTTCCATTCTCGTCTATGAACAGCAGGTCTTCCAACTGCGTCAGGTGATGCTCTCCGTAGCCATCGGTGACGGTGAGTCCGCCGTCATGCGCCACAATATCGTAATGCCACATGGGGAGCCTCAGGTCGCGGTACACCCCTTCCAGACGAGCGAGCTGTTCTTTCGTGCTCGGCACGGACGCTTGCGGCTGCCCGCTCTGTTTCGTGGGCGGGAAATAATGATTCATGAAGCTCTCGAACAGCGAGCTTTGGAGCGCTTTGGCGTTCTGGGTGCTGTTAAGCGCGACGAAGAGTCCGGTTTGCTGCTCCGGCAGCAGCCACAGATGCGATTGAAAGCCGGAGGCGACGCCTCCTTTGTCAATCACGGTCTGCCCGTTGCTGAACTGCGGGTAAGTAGTTTCGCACCCGTACCCGACGCCCGGCATATCCGGTTGAATGGACACGCTGGTTCTGCATCTGCAGCAAGGACGGCTCGCTCAGGATCGAGGCCTGCCCTAGCTTGCCTCCATTCAACTGGGCCTTGAGGAAGCGGGCCATGTCGCCCCCTGTGGAGATCAAGCCCCCGTCAGGCGAATTGTTGGGCAGGGTGGCATACTGCGGAAGCGGCTGGCCTTCCCCGTCGTAAGGGGTAGCGAGCTGCTCTTGAATATCGGGGGTGAGCGCGAAATAACTGTGGGTCATCCCGAGCGGTTTGAAAATACGGTCCGCGATCACCTGATCGAACGATTGGCCCGTCCTGTTCTGAACGATATAGCCCAGCAGATTATACGCATAGTTGTCGTAACGGTACGCTTCTCCCGGCTTGCGGATGACGGTAGGAACATAGCTTCTTACAAATGCGTCCAGCGTAGATATAGTACCCGGTGCTCCTTCATCTTCAGCAGCCTCCGTGCGGTCAAACCCGCTGGTATGCGTCATCAGATGCTTCAAGGTCAGGGGGTCTTTCGTAGGATTCGGAATATCCAGGCCGTTCAGATAGCCCGTAATATCGCGGTCTAGGTCCACCTGATGCTGTTCAGCCAACTGCATGACGGCAGTTGCGGTGAAGGTTTTCGAGATCGAGGCGAGACGAAACAGCGTCTTCTCCGGGTCTACCGGCGTCTGCCGCTCAATATTGGCGTATCCATAACCCTTGTTCAGCAGCGTCTGGTCCCCCTTTACGACGACGACGACCGCGCCGGCCAGCTTGCTACGGATGTCTGGGCGCTGGAAGAAGCCGTCCACGAAGGCTTCTACTTCCTGAGTATCCGAGAGCTTCGCAGATGCGGCGGACAGCATAGAGGGACAGGCCATGGACGAAATCAGGCTGAATGCCGCTAACGCAGCCAGAAACTTCTTCCGGGTTTTTACGGTCACGTTGTAAGCCAGCAGGTGCATATAGAGATCTCCTTTTCCCGTTAAGCAGGGCGATATTGCCCCTACTGTACCATACCCTTCGGAAAAGCAAATCCGTATCCGCAGGCGGAATTCGCCCCCTTCACGCATTTATTTGGCGTGATCGCGCAATCCTCATCGATCTCAGCGGTCGTTCGGGGGAATGGGGGTCATGATTCCATGACCGGAGACGAAAAGAGGCCGGGAGGATGGGCTCCCGGTCTCTTTCTCTGCCTCCACGTCCGCTCAGACCGGACAAAATCCCGGATTGCGGGAGCACATCTCCCGGGTATAGGCGGGGTTCAGCTTCGCCAACTGGTCGAAGTAGCTGGGGAGGGAGTGGTTAGCCGACACGGAGCCGTTCTGGAACGAAAGCTCAAAGCCCTTCTTCACATGAACGTAAAAGTACGTGCGGTCCGTCTTGGGCGAGCGGTAGACAAGGGGCGGCAGCCCGGGAACCAAGTCATTGTTGTTATAGATGCGGTGACGGCCTGACAAGAGGTTATTGAAGCGCATGGCGAACTTGGGATTGCCTACACGTGGTGAGGCATAGGTGTAGACGACGGGCGATTTGAACTTGGAATTCGCTGCAACGTCGACGGCGCACAGGGTAGCTAGAGCGCCTCCGAGGCTGTGGCCGGTGATGAATAGCTTCCGGTCCTCGGGCAGCTTGCGCAGAGCGGACAGAATAGACTTGCGGGCTGTCCGGTAGATGTCCAGAAACCCGCTGTGTACCAGCCCGCTGTCGCTGAGGAACGGATAGGGAGTCTGGCGTGCGATGGAATTCGAGATCCACTCCGGTCTCGTATTCGTACCGCGGAAGGCGATGATGATCCGGTCTGCGGATTCGGTAATAAATCCGAACCACGCCTCACTGCCCATGAAGGAGGAGGCCTTGAAGGAGGCAATGAGACGGTAACCGTGGGGCAAGACGAAGGTGCCGTCCTGGTTATCGAACTGACTGTAGGTCTGTCCGCATACCGCAGCAAGGAAAATAGCGTTCCGTGTATCAAACGGGCTTGAGCTCATAAGATCCTCTCCCCTAAATCCGACATCGTTCTTCCTCATATATTATGAGGGCGAAGGACACCTGTCTTCCGACATATACCCAGATGTAGGAGGACTTCGCGCCCAAGAAAGGCAGCAGAACTGTCGGATATTGGGCACCGACCTGAAAAAGAGAGACCTCATCTGAAATTTGGCTACTTACACCAGCAGAGGATACCGTTTACAATAAATAACTGTAAGTGCTTACACTATGAAGATGCAGTCGGAGGTGCAGCGGGATGGATCCCCATAACGATATCCAAATTTCACGGCAGTCCTCATCAGCCGTCAGACGATCCAAGCTGCTACGGACGCTGTACGCACAGCGGTATCTGCAAGTGATGGCTTTACTGGGCGTAGCCTGGATCCTTCTGTTCAACTATGTGCCGATGTACGGCATCATCATCGCTTTCAAGGATTTTAATATCGTTAAGCCGATTTCGGAAGCGCCCTGGGCGGGACTGGAGCATTTCAAGGCCTTCTTCGACGATGACAGCCTGGCGGATGTGATCAAGAATACGCTAGGTATGAGTGTGCTCAAGCTGCTATTCGGCTTTCCGCTGCCGATTATCTTCGCGCTATTCCTCAATGAGCTGCGTTCGGTCCGGTATAAGAAGGCTGTACAGACGATCTCCTATCTGCCCCACTTCCTGTCGTGGGTCATTCTGGGCGGGATCTTGGCGACCTGGCTGTCGGATGTCGGCATCATCAATGATCTGCTGATGGCACTGGGTTTCATCCAAGAACCGATCAGCTACTTGGCGGAGCCGCAATATTTCTGGGGCATTGTCGTCTCCTCGGACATCTGGAAGGAGCTAGGCTGGTCGGCGATCATTTACCTGGCTGCCATGGCCGGCGTATCACCGGAGATGTATGAAGCAGCGACGATTGATGGCGCTGGGCGGTTTCAGAAGATGTTCTACGTCACGCTGCCTTCCATCAAGGGGACGATCACGATTCTGTTCATCCTGGCGGTCAGCGGCATTCTGAATTCGAACTTTGATCAGATTCTCGTGCTCAAGAATCAGCTGAATGAAAGTGCCAGCAACGTCATCGACGTCTATGTGTATCAGACAGGTCTGAAGCTAAGCCGGTTCTCCTATGCGACAGCGGTCGGCCTGATCAAGTCGCTTATATCGCTCGTCCTGCTGCTTGGGGCCAATTACATCACGAAGCGGCTAAATAACACATCCTTATTCTAGCAAGGAGCTGAGGGCATCATGCTTTCTCTGAACCGCAGAACGATGCGGGAGGCGATATTCGACCATTTCAACAATGTCCTGATGCTGGTCATCTGCTTTGTGACGCTTTACCCGATCTGGTACGTGGTTGTGAATTCCCTCAATGACGGCAATGACGCGATGCGGGGCGGTATCTACTGGTGGCCCCGGATGTTCAGTCTGGACAGCTATCATGCCGTATTCCAGAACGACGGCATCATGCTGGCGATGGGCGTCACGATTGCCAAGACACTTGTCGGAACCGTCATCCATGTGCTATTCACCGCCATGGTGGCGTATGCGTTCTCGCGCAAGGAGCTGATCGGCCGCAAGGTGTACATGATGCTGGGGACGGTCACCCTGTTCTTCAGCGGAGGGCTCATTCCCACATACCTGCTGATCCGCGATCTGAATCTGCTGGACAGCTTCTGGGTATATATCATTCCTGCCATGTTCAGCTTCTTCGATCTGATTATCTTCCTGGCATTTTTCCGGGAGATTCCTGAGGGTCTGGAGGAGGCAGCCAAGCTGGACGGGGCCAATGATTTCAAAATTTTCTATCAGATCATCATTCCGGTATCCATGCCGGTCATCGCCACGATTGCCCTTTTCCACGGGGTCTATCAATGGAATGATTACTTCACAGGCATGATTTATATCAACAAGTCCGAGCTTCAGCCGATTCAAACGTATCTGTATCGTGTGGTAGCGCAATCGAGCTCGAACCAGATGATGAATGCGGCGGCAGGCAATGTCTCCAAGTCCGTCTCCTCCCAGACCATCAAGCTGGCGACGATGGTCATCACGACGCTTCCGATCGTTCTCGCGTATCCGTTTCTGCAGAAATACTTTGTGAAGGGCTTCATGATTGGTTCCATCAAGGGCTAATCCTATCCGGCCATTCGGCCGATTATGAATGAGAAAAGGGGAAACGCATGATGAAAATAAGTAAAACCCGCAAGACGCTGACCACTCTGCTTGCGCTGTTCACGGCTGTCTCCATCAGCGCATGTTCCACCAATCAGGGCACGAAAGGAACCACCGAGCCGGCTAGCGGCAAGGAACCCACGCCCGCGCCGCCGGCGGCGGCAGTGAACGCCGATCAGCCAGGCTGGAAGTCGGATAATAAGCCGATTACGTTCGACTGGTACCTGAACTTCTCCTGGTTTCCTAACAAATGGGGCGTAGATCCGACCTCCCAATACATCACGAAGAAAACCGGCGTGAACATCAACTTTATCGTGCCGGCCGGCAATGAGAACGAGAAGCTGAATACGATGATCGCTTCGGGCAAGCTGCCTGATTTCATCACGCTGGGCTGGTATGAGGATGCCGTGAAGAAAATGATCGAGGGCAACATGGTGCTGCCGCTGGATGAATTGGCCAAGCAGTATGACCCTTACTTCTTCAAAGTAGCGGACCCTGCCAAGATCGCCTGGTACACGCAGAAGGACGGCAAATTCTACGGCTATCCGAATGCGTCCTCCTCACCGGAGGATTACAAGAAGTATGGAAGCAAGTTCATCGGCAACCAGACCTTCTTGGTGCGCAAGGACATGTATGAAGCGCTTGGGAAGCCGGATATGCGGACGCAGGAGGGTTTCCTGAAGGCACTGCAGGCAGCCAAGGAAAAATTCCCAGAGGTTAACGGTCAGCCGCTGATCCCGCTGGGGCTGCATGAATTCAACGAGAATGGAAACTCTTCCCTGCTCGACGGGGCTCAGAACGGCTCGATGCTCGCCAATTTCCTGGCGGTTCCGTACGAGAAGGACAACAAGCTGTATGACCGTTCCACCGATCCGGAGTTTGTGAGCTGGCTGAAAACATTCCGCAAGGCCAATGAACTGGGATTGCTGGCCAAGGACATTTTCATCGACAAGCGTCCTCAGATGGAGGAGAAGATTGCACAGGGCCGTTACTTTGCGATGCTGTACCAGCGCACGGACCTGGCGAAGCAGAATATCTCGCTGCATCAGAAAGACCCGAATTCCGTGTATATTGCTGTGGATGGACCTGCCAATGCCAAGCAGGAACCGCCTACCCTGGCAGGTCCGGGTATCGCCGGCTGGACCGTCACGCTAATCTCCAAGGATGTTAAGGACAAAGAGAGAGCGATTAAGTTCCTCAGCTATCTGATCAGCGAAGAGGGCAACAAGGATCTGTTCTTCGGCGAGAAGGGCGTCAGCTACGATGTGATTAATGGCAAGGATCAATTCAAGCCGGAGGTTCTCGATCTGAGAAATAAGGACCGTGGTGCATTTGACAAGAAGTACGGCTCTTCCTTTACCTTCTGGATGCTGATGGATACGAACCTGAACCTGGATTGGGAGCCGCCGAGTGTGGAGCCGATCAAGCAGCCGGAGGAATGGACTCGCGGCAAGACGAAGAACTTCTCGCAATACGATAATATCGTGCCGACCGGGAACTCTCCGGAAGGTATCGCCAATAGCAAGATGGCGCAAGCTTGGGGCCGTGCACTGCCGAAGCTGCTGCTCGCCAAATCCGATGCGGAATTCGACCAGCTCTTCGACAAGTACCAGAAAGAGCGCCAATCGGCAGGGCTGGATAAGGTTCAGGCTTATTCCCAGAAGGAATTCGAAGCCAACCGGGAGAAAATTGCCAAATTCACGAAGTAACTTGGGAACGTTCAGCCCGAGAGCCCGATCCACATCCGGGCTTTCGGGTTTTTCGCCTTTCTTCCACAAGACCATCCGCTTATACTAAAATCAGGAAAAGAATGGAGAGAGGCTGGGCAAAGCATGGGACGCATCCTGCGAAGGTGGAAAGCAAGGCTGAAGCAAGTAACGGATCGCATCTCGATCCAGGCGAAGCTGATCGCCGCTTATATTTTCATTATCCTGATCCCGATTATTCTATTTTCCTGGTATATGTTCAAGGGCTTCTACCAGAACACGATTGAGGATACGCTGAAGAAAAACCAGTATGTGCTGGCCGGAGAGAACACGCATATTCTCAATCATATGGAGGGCATGCGGCGGACGGCCCAGATTTTTCTTGCTGACAAAGAGGCGATGAATTATCTGCAAAGCCCGTCCGATCTGGATGTGATGGCATTGATTGATTTCAAAATGAGCACCTACTCGAACCTCCAGCGTCTGATGTACAACAACCCGAGTATTGCCAATGTCCGGCTGTTCACCGGTAATCCGAATGCGCGGGAAATCTGGCCGATCTTCTTCAACGAGAGCCGGGTCATCGAGCGGGGCTGGTACAAGAGCGTGCTGGCGCAGAAGGGGGCTCCCTGGTGGGGAATCTTGGAGAATGAGCGGGAGATGGCGATCCGGACGAAGCCGGATGACCCGGACCAGTCTACGTACGTATCGTTGATCCAAGAAGTCGATCCGCAGACAGATCGTCCTGTCGGCCTCATAGAAGTCGATATGCGGATCGAAGATTTCTTCCAGAAGACGTTCAGCCCCATTCAGGACGATCAGTCCCACATGCTGGTCATTGACCGTTCGGGGCATCTGTTTACGGATATGAGCAGCCCTTTCTTCAAGGCCATCGATCTGGAGCAGCTTCGCCGTAACTGGGAAGGGCGCCCTGACCGGGAGGACAGCAGTTTTACCTTTATGGCTGGCGACACGCCCTATCTGTGTCTGACGCTGCCCATTGAGGGGCTCGATGCTTATTTGGTTAATGTCGTGTCGCTGGAGAAGCCGCTGAAGCAGATTAATCAGACGCGCAATTGGTTCATCGCCGCAGCCGTCATCCTCATCACGCTGCTATCGGTCATCACCTATCTGCTGCAGTCGCTGATTCTGAAGAAGCTGCATATTCTGCGCGACTCGATGAAGAAGGTGCGCCGTGGAGACCTCAACGTCCATATCGATATGGATGCGGGCGGCGAGGTAGGCGAGCTCGCGCATCACTTCCGGCAGATGATGAAGAAGATGAACGAGCTGATCGTGGAAGGGGTTAATAAGCGGGCTGCGACCAAGGAAGCGGAGCTGAATTCTCTGAAAAATCAGATCGACGCCCATTTTCTATACAACACGCTCGAAAATTTGAAAATGCTCGCTGAGGTTGAGGAGCAGTACACGATCTCGGATGCGCTGACCTCGCTGGGCGCGATGATGCGCTACAGCCTGAAATGGTCGCACGACCATGTGCAGCTCCGGCATGAAATTCAGCATATCCAGAACTATATGGCCATTATGAATATTCGCTATGACGATAAGCTGGTGCTGCAGCTCGACATTCCTCCAGGCTATCAGGGGCAAGAAGTATTGAAAATGTCGCTGCAGCCTCTGGTAGAGAATGCGGTGAAGCATGGCATGAGGACGGAACGGACGCGGCGGGAGGGGCTGACGATCCGGATTCGGGCCTGGCAGCGGGATGAAGACATGCTGATCGAGGTGACGGACAACGGTGCGGGCATGTCTGCCGCACAGCTGGCCCTGCTGCATGAGAAGCTGACGATGGACGATGCGCGGTTCCAGATCAAGTACGGACATCGACTGCCAGGCGAGCAGGAAGGCAATGGGATCGGACTGCGCAATGTGACGCAGCGGATTCAGATGTATTACGGCTATGAGTACGGCATTACGGTGGAAAGTGAGGAGGGCGCTTATACGCAGGTGCGGATGAAGCTGCCTTATCTGATCTTATCGGGAGGGTTGTCTGAGGATGAGAAGAGTGCTTATCGTGGATGATGAGAAAAATATCAGGCTCGGTCTGAAGGCGATGATTGCGAGGGAGTTCCCGGGCGTCTATGCGTTCGAATTTGCTCAGGACGGACAGGAAGCCTTGTCGCTTCTGACCGCTGCGACCGTGGACGTCGTCATCACCGACCTGCGGATGCCTGTCATGGATGGGCTGGCGCTGATCAAGCGGATTCAGGAGCTGGACGATAAGCCGGCCGTGATCATCCTGAGCGGCCACGATGATTTTCATTACGCACAGGAGGCGATCCGCTACCAGGTGCTTGAATATTTGCTCAAGCCGATTGTCCGCGAGGAACTGGCCCGTACGATGCTGCGGCTGGAGAAGGAGCTGGCCCAGCGGGAACAGGTTCATGACCAGCTCACGGGCTCTGTCCGGCAGCGGGAGGCCTACCGGGAAAGCCAGCTCAGCTACCTGCTGCGTCATCCGCATCTGGACGACAGCGGGCTGCGCGAGCATCTGCAGGGTACGGATATGGAATGGCTGGAGGAAGGCTTCCAGCTGGGGGCGCTGAGATACCGGGGAACCGTGAAGACGATGGGCTCCCCCGAGCTTCTGGCACGCATCCAGGCGGAGCTGGAGAATGCCCCTGAGAGATTCCGCATGCGGCGTGCGCATGTGTGGGATAAGGAGAATCAGCTGGTGCTGATCGCGGAGCATAGCGAGCTGTTTCAATTTCTGGCTGAACGGATTGAGGGAGCGGGGTATTTCACCTACAGCATGGGCATGAGCGAGCCTACCCGGGGCGTGACCCGCATCCAAGCAGCGTACCAGGAGGCGGTACAAGCGCTAAAGTATACGTTCTTGCAATCAGCTCCGGGGGTGGTCCGCTACGGGTCTATCTCAGGGAAAAGCACAGAGTTCGTGATTCCCGCAGAGACGATCCGGAAGATCGCCAATATGCTCGGCACGGACCGGGAGAAGCAGATGACGGCACTGCTGATGGAAGTTTTCGATATGAAGACCGTAGCGCGATACGATATTTCGTATCTGGAGGGCATCAGCCAGGCGTTCAACGAGCTGGTCTTCGACAAGGTCTTCCACGTGTATGGAGGCGAATCGGTCGAGATTCTGCGGTTGTTCAAGACCGTCGGGGATATCGGGAATTTTCAGGATTTCCATGACTACTATCATAACGTGGAACGGCTCCTGCAGCGGCTGAATGATTACGTACGCAGCATGAAAGCTTTCCATATCGATCACAAGGAAATGAAGAGGGCCGTGCAGTATATGCAGGAGCATTTCCACAAGGATCTGAACATGACGATCGTGTCGAATCATGTGTCGCTGAACTATTCGTACTTCAGCCAGGCGTTCAAGGAGTACACGGGCGAGAGCTTTCTCAGTTTCCTGAAGAAGCTGCGGATCGACAAGGCTCGAGAGCTTCTGGACACAACGGAGTACAAAATTTATGAGATCAGCGAGATGACGGGGTTCGAGAATACAAAGCATTTCAGCCGCGTCTTCAAGGAGCTGGAGGGAGTCAGTCCCCAGGAATACCGTGAGCAGCGTGAGGCTATGCGCCGGTGAAGCAGCCGTGCCCGGGGCGGCATGACGGCGATGCGAAGAGGGCATTCCTGTTCGAATACCTTCCAAAAGCTTGCTTGTTGGTTAAAGATTGGATTAGGATGACGTGCGGGGAACCCCATGAGTCTGGGGTGTTGAAACCATACAACGCCTGGCTTATCCCTTCGCTCCACCACTGCCCCGTCTTCAAGTCCGCAACAAGAAGCGGCGCCCTGCGAGCTATTCAGCTCGTAAAGGGGCGCCGCTTTTTTTGGACCAACTGCTCGTTAGTTTGCGATTGGAATCAGGAAGTTCTTCTCGACCAGATCGAGGTCGGCCTGATCGACCTTTCCGTCTCCGTTGATATCTGCCGCCGCCAGCGCTTCAGGCGTCGTTTTGCCGATCGAAGCGCCTACGATGACCGCATCGTAAATATTGATTTCCGCATCGGGATACACGTTGCCCCCACGCATGAACCCTTCTTGGCTTCCCCCGTTGGCTGCCACCGCCAAATTTCCGATATCGGTAGCCTTGCCGTCCTGCACGATGGCTGTCGCTTTGACCGGGAGGTAATGCTTCAGATTGGCTGTCACCGTGTAGGAGCCGGCCGCCAGATTCGCGATCGTGAAGGAGCCGTCGGCCGAAGCGGTAATTTTGCTTTCCTTGCCGCTCGTCTGGTGCTTCGCCGTAAGCTCAATCGAGCTCTGTGCACTGCGGCCCTCAGCTTTCACCGTTCCAGTGAGCGAGCCTTGGCCGCTCTGCCCGTCTACCGGCACGATGTCAGCCAGGGAGCGGGGGTAGATCTCCCGCAGGCTGCTCCACACGGAGCTTCCGCCGATGATGTTGAATTTGTGCGACTTGCCCTGTGGCAGCTTCTGCAATTCGGTGAGGAATACCCCTCCCTTGGTCGGGGAGATAACAACGACTTCCGTTCCCGTGTCATCCGTAATCCGGATGCCTCCATTGCCTCCACTGTAATTGCCCGTGATCCAGACGTTGCTCACCTTAATCAGGAGCCCTTCATTCGACTCCGCCACTTGATTCAGCTTGAGCTCCAGTGGAATCGGCGTCGGAATTCGGTCTTGGTCCAGCTTCTCGATCCTGGCGTTCTTGAATTCCAAGTCGCCGTAGAACTCCTGCACATTGCCGTCCACTTTTACTTCTTGTCCGACCTGAAGATCGGCAGGAATTTTGCCGTAGAGATGGATGCCGCCTGTCGTATCTTGAATAAACGCATGGTCGGGGGGATGTACAGCCGTCACTTCGCCGATCACTTGATAGGTGGTGTCTGTATTCCAATTGCCGCGAACCTCTGCGATCGTCTTGAGGCTTCCGGTCGTGCAGTCCGTAGCCGGGTTATGGTCCGGATCGGAGGGGTCAGCCGGGGTATAGCCGGCCGTCTTGGGCTCCTGCTTGTCGTAGCCGAAGAATACGCGGTACTCGAACGGAATTTCTTCGTACCGCTTCGGTACATAGTATTTCTTCGTCTCTGCATGACCGACATACCGCTCCATGCAGCCTGCGGCCCGGTATACATACGGCAGCTTGGGCAGCGGCTGGCTGGGGTTCCAGATGCCTTTGCCTTCCTGCGAAGCCTGCTTGGCGGCCGTCCCGTATTCCGCAAAGTATTTCATGTTCGGGTAAATGTAATAGTTGACGGCCGCACCGCGCTTCAGCATTTCTTTGTTGACGTCAAGGTTGTCGCTCTTGCGGTACACATGCGCGAGCAGTCGGCCGTAGATGTCCACTTTGACTTGGTCAACCTCCAGCTTCACCGCCGTTCCCGACGTGATCATCGTCTGGAGCACTTGCGTGGCTTGATCTCCGAAGGGCGCCTGAGCCGTTTCCGGGGCATCGATATTCAGCAAACGCACGATTTGAACCGACTGTCCGTCCACGGTAACGGGCGGGCTGAAGTTAAAGGTGTCCCCGTCGGAAATATGGGTCACCGTCACGTCGAAGGTGCCGCTGCTGCCTTGCCTGCTTACCGGGGTCAGACTGCTCTCCCCTTGGCCGCCGGCCGTTGCGGATACATAGACGGTCTGAAGCTGCTGCACGCTATTGTCGAAGGTGATGGAGAAAGCGCCGTTCGCACCAGCTGTTCCGCTTGCGAGCACGGCTCCTTTGGCTGCGCTGGCATACAGCTTCACGCTGCTCGCAGCGGGGACGGAGCCGCTGCTGCCGGTCAGCAGGGCAGCAGCCGGCGTCTGGTTGTCGAACGCCAACTTGGATGCTAACGGAGCGGTCGTCGTGTTTCCGCCGGACTGCGCCGGCACGATATCCGCTTCTCCGCGCGGGAAAATTTGCTTGGTGTCCCGGAACACCGAGCTTGCGCCGACGATGTCGAATTTCTGGGACGGGTTCTTCGGCAGACCCTGCAAATAAGTTCGCAGATTCGGCTGATCCAAAGCGAAGATCACCGCGGAGCTTGCTCCGTCCGTCACTTGAACGCCGCCATCGCCGCTGTTGTAATCGTCGGTAATCCAGACATTCTTGACCTTGACGAATTGGCCGGCATTCGCTTCGCCCAGCTGATTTAACGAAACCTCCAGCGGAGCTGGCGTGGGGAATTGATCCCCCGGGAGCTCGATTGCGGTAAATGGATATACAAGCTCCAGCTCATTATTGTAGTTCTTAATCTTGCCGGTTATTTCGACTTCCGATCCCAAGCGCAGCTTGACAGCGTCATAGCCGTAAATACGCAGTCCTGCCGTGCCGTCGTGAATATAGGCATTCGACTTGGGATAAACGGCCGTGACCTCACCCCGGACGGTAAATTCGACCCCGGGGGGAAGCTGACGGGCTTGTGCAATGGAAATGACCGTAGCCGCTGCGGCGGATAAGGCCGGCTCGGAAGCCGAGGAGAGGGAGGATGCGGAAAATTCCGCATACCCCTTCCCGGCAAAGCTGGAAGCCAATAAACCTGCGCCGAGCACAGTGGCCAACATAGCGCGCGATACGGTTGTCCAAACGTTTCCAAGATTTCTTCTCATCGTTTTCGTTCCTCCGTCGGCGTTAATGGATATACCCTGCATAACGCAGCAGTCGTTTCAGTATCACGGCCGCTTGCGCCCGGGTCGCATGGTTGGCTGGTTCGATTGTGGAGTCGGTCATGCCGTTCATAAGGCCAAGATCTACGGACAGGCTAAGTGCTTCCTTCGCCCAAGCGCTCACGGCATTCTGGTCACGGAAGGCGTCCAGTGCACCGGCGTGGCCGGCTTTCGGAGCGCTGCCGGCAGTCTTCAGCGCACGGGCGATCATGACTGCCATCTGCTCACGGGTGATCGTAGCGCCAGGCTGGAAGGTGCCGTCTTCAAAGCCCTCGATCAATCCTGCGTTCACAGCTGTCCCGACCGTATCGTAGAACCAGTCGCCGGTGCGTACGTCCTTGAACGGTACGTCTGCTTGATGGACCGGGAGTCCGAGCGAACGAACGAGCAGCGAAGCGAACTCGGCGCGCGTGACGTTCGTATCCGGCGTGAAGCGGTCTTCCGCCGTCCCCTGTACGACCAGCTTCGAAGCGAGCAGTTCAATATCCGCTTGCGCCCAGTGGCCCTCTGTGTCCAGGAAGGTCTTCCGGTATTTGACCACGCCGTAAGCGCTGTTTGTCGGGCTCATCAGAACCGCCACCCGCTTGCCTCCGATTGTCTGTATGACGGTCGGAACAAACACCGGTCCGTTCTGTTCAAAGCGGACGCCGGTAAGCTGATTCGCATCTTGCTCGCTTATCACAAACATTCGTTTGACCATCGTCCCGTTGAATCGGTCGATGACTTGCGATTGGCCTCCGCCTTCGGCCGTTACTGTAAATTCCACGGCGTCGGACAGCAGCGACATGCCCTTCAGGCGGCCTTTCAGCTGCTCCAGAGCCGTGCCGGTCAGGGCGGATGCTGTCAGCGTCAGCTTCACCTGCTTGCTGTCAGCCCCGAGCTTCTTGGCGATGGCCTCGTAACTGATCTGGCCGACCGGCAGCTCATAGCGGACCGCTCCGGCTTCCAGAAGGATGACAGCTTTCGGCGTATCGGCGGCGGATTTCAGGAGGATGCTTGCTGGCAGCTGCAGCCGGACGGTCGGTTCCGCCGGTTCGACGGAGATCGTGATCCGCTGCGCGGACGCCGCCGCATTCTTGAGTTGGCTGAGCGCCTTGCCGAGCGCTTCTTCATCTACGGTGACCAAGGTAGACAGAGCGCCGCCGGCGAGCGTTTCTTTCGTTGTACGAAGATAGGTTTTAGGCAGAACTATGCCATTTTCCGTGCTTGGGAACGTGGTCGGAGGCGTAGATGCGCCGCAGCATGACCCTGATCCTGAACCGGATGAGTAACGGTCGGTCGTGAAGCTTCGCTCTAGCTTGTCACTCCAGTTGCCTGCGGCATCGCCGGCTATGACGGCAAAGATATACGATGTGTCGGAAGAAAGGCCGCTCACCTTGTAGACCGTGTCGGTTACTGTCGCGATCAGCGTCGTCCCGCGGTACAGACGGTAGGCCGTGACTGCCGTATTATCGGTTGCAGTCGGCCATTTCAGATTCACTTCATTCACTCCGATGGAAGTGGCTTCAAGCCTCGCTCCCTGCGGCCAGCGCGGAGCTTCCTTGTCAGGACTGCCGGAACCAGGAGGTGTAGTTACCGTGACCGCCGGTCCTCCTGTGCTCCAGTGGCCGGCAAGATCGCCTGCCTCCACGGTGAACCGATAAGCTGTCCCGCTTTCCAGTTCGCTCAGCGTCCATTCGGTTTGGGTTCCTGGCACGAGCGCGGCTTCCTGCTTCACATAGACGGCTTCCGCTACGCTTAGTCCGGCTCCACCCCCGTACACGCTGTCGGTCACACTGGCATTGCTCCAGGTTTCCTTCCATATTTTATAGCTACTGACTGCGATATCGTCCGTGGCCGGCGTCCACTTCAATGTCACGGCGCTTGACGTAACGCCGCTTGCCGTAAGACTAGCATCCGGAGGCCAGACCGGCGCTTGCGTATCAGGGCGTGCCGGATTGACCTTCACGGTGACTGTGTGGTCCGCAAGCTCGACCGGCAGCTGCCAGTTCGCAGGGCCGCCTGACGGATATCCGGCCAGCTTGACTTGCCCTGCCTTCAGCGCAATTCGCGTATCCCCGGTAAGATCGGCTATAGGAATGAATGTGATTTCGGCGATCGATGCCGGTTCTGACCCCGACACGCCGGATGTGCCCACTCGCAGCATCGAGGCAAATGTAATAAGGCCCTGGGAAGTGTCCACGAGATTGTACACCTGCTGAGTGACAGCAGTGCCGAACAGCGAGCCTGCCCTTACTTGAACGCCGGGTTTGGCGGGATCTTCATCCTGCACGGTTAACCGGGCGGGATCGTAAGTCAATTGGAATTGTGCGCCGTAGACGCCCTTGTATTCGTCTGCGTTCACCCGTACGGTGAATGGCTGTCCAGCCTGCACTTCATGAGCCGAAGCCGCTAAGGAGACGGTTGCTTTTCCGGCCGAGGGCCCCGGTATAATCGAGATGTCCCCGGACCCTGCTGTATGTGCAGGAATGGGGAGGGCGCTTGTCCCTCGTGGGAGGGCAGCCAGCTTGACTCCATCCACCGGCAATTCGATAGCCGTCTTGCCTGGTGCTCCAATGGCTACGAAGCGAATTTTGACGATCGAGGTTGGCTGGCTACCTTGAAGACCGGTCGCTTCGCCGCGCAGCGTGCCGGCGAACGTCAGGATGCCTTGCTGCAGACGAGCAGGGTCCTGATTGAGGAACAACGCTGCCGAATGGCCGTTCCACAGGTCGCCGACTTGAATGGGCAAGCTGTCCGCCAGCTTCAGCTTAGCCGGATCGAACTTGATCTGCAGCTGGGCTCCGTACAGATCGGCGTAATTCGCCACCTGCACCTCAACTTCCAATGTTTGATTCTCACTTACCGTGCCGCCTCCCGGCAGATGCAGGAAGACATCAGCGGGAGAGACTGGCTTCCGAATCACAGCGGTCGGATCGCTCTCCGCTTTCCCGTCTTCCGTGGCCGTCACATATACCGTCTGCACCGCAGCCGATGGGTCCGGAATCGCCAATTGGAAGGCGCCGCTGGGATCTGCGGCTGCGGTTCCGAGCAGCTCCTGCTTGGCCGGCAGCTTATAAGCCTTCACGACCGCAGCTCCCGCCACGGCTCCCGGCTGTCCCGTCAAGGAATCGCTGCGGAAGCTCAGCTTGTCCGCCAGCGGCTGAGCCGATTTCACTGGAGCGCCTGCCGTCGTAAACGTCCATTTGATCTCCGCGGCGTTCGCATTGCCGGCTGTATCCTTCACAGCCTGGGCCGGAATCTTGACGGTGTACGCTTGCTGCGGGGTAAAGGCCGCGTGCTCTATCTGCAGCTCGCGGTCCTGGACCGCTGTCGTCACTCCGCTGACCGGCGCGCCGCTCGAGTCGGTGATGACGATGCTGGACAACGCCGGACCGTCCGCGATCGCTTCGTCAAAGGTTACCTTGACTGCGGCATCGACCGTGACGTTCACGGCCCCTTGGGCCGGGATGAACGATACGGGAGAGGGAGGCGTCGTATCTGTCGCATCGTCGCGGATATCCAGCTTGACCGGTACGGTGTACGTATCGATAGCCGTATTGACCAGCTGTTTCTCGCCGTTCTTGCCCCAGCCCGAGAACGTGCCGTCCGTCTTGGAGGCAAGGATGAGGTTGCTCCACGCTTCGCTGCCGGAGAGGGAAGCGACCTGGCTCAGCGATCCGATGCCGTCTTCACCCTTAACCTGCAAGGCATACGGGCTGCCGAAGTATGTGTCCTCTGTTAGTTCGCCAATCCCAAGCATGCCGTTGTTCGAGTCTCCCCAAGACCACACCGTCCCGTCTTCCTTGATGGCATAACTGGTTAAGTTAGCTCCGGTCACCGCTTGGACTTGCTGTAGCGGTTCGCCGCCCGGGAGCTTAACCTGCACCGGGGTAAGCGAATCCGACTTGGAGCCGTCCCCGAGCATCCCGCTGAAGTTCGCTCCCCATGCCCATACGGTACCTTCGGCACGGACGGCAAGCGCGTGATAGTTGCCATGTCCGATCGCCTTCACCTGATCCAGGCCTTGAACCTTCTGCGGCACCATGCTTGGCGCTGACAGGATATAAAAACTGTTGCCCCATTGGAGGACGGAACCGTCGTTCTTGAGCGCCAGCGCAAAATCCTGGCCGGCATCGATCTTGGCTATGCCGGACAAGACTCCTAGACCTTGCTCGCCGGTAACGGGGACGGGAGTCGCTGATTGGAAGGTATGCAAGGTCCCCCATTGCCACACCGTGCCGTCCTGTTTCAAGGCCAGGGAGTAGGTGTCGCCGACAGCTACATCGACTACATCGGTCAGGAAGCCTTCCCCGCCAGGGCCCTTCACCTGGTGTGGAACATTGACTTCTCTCGGTTCCGAGCCGATTCCCAGCGCCCCGCCTCCGTTCTCTCCCCAAGCCCATACCGTTCCGTCGCTTTTCACTGCGAGCGTATGGTAGGCCCCCGTGCTGATGGCCGCTACTTCAGAGATTCCAGTCACCTTCACCGGCTTCTCGTAAATCGTGTTTGCATTGCTGCCCATCCCGAGCTTGTTGGAGTTTTGTCCCCAAGCCCATAGCGAGCCGTCCTTCTTCAAGATCAGGCTGAACCGGTCCCCGGCCTCCGCCGCTTTGCGCGGGAGCGGCTCAGAGGCCGCTGGCGCGGCGAATGTGGTCGAGCCGAAGGACAACAGCGCGATTAGCGCCGCACCCAGCATGAATCCTTGAGGTTTCCCAAGCTTTCTTCGTATTCGAATGGTGTTCAAGCGTCATAACTCCTTCCGCATCATTTTCCATCGGCGACAGTGTTGACAGACTGAATTTCGACCTACTTTGACTTGCTGCGGCACCTCCTTGCAACAAAAAAAATCCCCGAAACGCCCAAAAAAGCTTGGTCGTCTCGAGGACTTTGTTGCTCCAATACGTATCATTATAACATCGGTACTGTGAACATTTGTTAGCGCAATGTTTGGCGAATGGTAAGATTTTATGTACAAAAAAGGAAAGACAGGGGATGATTTCATCCCCTGTCTTATCACGCTCTAATTATGGAGAAACGACAACGTCAGCGGCTTTGCGAGGAAACAACTGGTAGCTGTTGTACTGGCTGAGCACGCCCGTCACATCGTACCATACGCCGGTCTGCAGCGTCGGATAAACATTGGCAGCCTGCATGACGCGCAGCAGAATCGAGTTGTTGTTCGCATCGACGGCCGTGATGTTGTAGCCGCCGCCAGCCGGGGATGTCGGCAGGGTGTTGATTTTCACCTTGATCGTCTTCACCAGCGTACCTTCGAGCGGCTCAGCCGTAGTGGCTTGCGTCAATTCCGTGACGGTCTTGGTCACAGCGGCAGGTACCGGAGCCGTACCTGTCTTGGTGACGGTAGCAGCCGAAGTCGGGATGATCTCCGTTAGTCCGTTGTAGATCGTGATTGTACCGGTTACGCGTACTTTGTCGCCTTCGACAAGGTTGATGTACCCTGTAGGATTCGCGGCGAACACGTTGATCCCGCCTGTCGCGTCTTGAATAAACGTCGAGATTTTACCGCCGCCGATCGCGGAGTTATCGGCAATGACGGTGCCTTCAACCGTTACGACTTGTCCCGTCAGAGCTTTTGCCGTAGCAATCGGCTTCGTGGCAGGCACTGGAGCGGCAGGCTGAGTAGCGAGCAGGGAGACGTCGCTAGGCTTGCGCGGCACGAGCTGGTAGCTGTTGTACTCGCCGAGAATCGCAGTGACGGCATACCACTTGTTGGCTTGCAAGCTGGAATAGATGCCCGTATCGTTCATCACGCGAAGGATGGAGGAGTTATAGCTGCTGTCATAGATCGTAATGTTGTAACCGCCGCCGGCTTGTACGGTCGGCAGCGTGCCGATGTAGACTTGAGCCACTTGAACGAGCTTGCCTTCCAATGGCTCGGCTTGAGCTGGATTGTTCAAGGTGGAGAAAGGAATGATCGGTGCGCCAGGCAGCGGGTTGCCGGTGCTTACGCGGGTAATCGTAGTGGGGACGATCTCCGTCAGCCCTTGGTAAGTCGTGATTTGGCCGGTCACTTGAATTTTCTCGCCTTCCACGAGCTGCGGGAGGAAAGGAGTGGCGTCTTGAGCGAATACGTTGATACCGGCTGAGGAATCCTGGATAAACGTAGACAGCTTGCCGCCGCCGATGGCGGTATTATTCGCGGTAACGATACCTTCGACGGTAACGGTCGAGCCGACCTGCGATTTGGCGGAAGCGATCGTGATGACAGCGGCGTGTGCCTTTTGGATGCCGATCGTGCCCAGCGGAAGCTGGCTGACCGTAGTCGTAAGCGCGAAAGCGGCGGAAGCGAGTACCCATTTGCTCAGCAGTTTTTTCATGTTCATAATCGAATGTCCTCCTCGAATCATAGAATGGATGCAACGCTGTGGCTTCATGGCTGCGGATGCTGTCTACTCTTCTGACTGACTGGTGGTACAGGCGCCCGAATGCAGGCTCCCGGGCAAGTCCAATCGTCAAGTTTCCCGCAAGGCAGATACGCGTTTCTTCCGTTGCTTTGTCAGCACTATCGCTTCTCTCCCACCTCCCGATATGTATCGAAAAACCACCGTCCGCAGGAAGCCCGGTATGAGCTGGAAACGACAAAAAAGTCCCCGAGACGAGCCCATGTATCTGGCCGTCCCGAAGACTTTGTCGCACCATCGTTTTTCGATATTTAATCTATCTTTACTTTACCAGGCTATGATCATCGCAATGTTTGGCCTGCGTGAATAATTCGTGAAGTTGCGACAATAAGCCCGGTCGCTGCCGAACAGTGTGGCCCGGCTAGCGCATGCTCTGAGTGCGGGAAGCCTCGTGCATAGGCTGCGGCATCAAAATGAACGGCAGCAGCGCGTCCTTCTTGCACTGCGGGCAAACGGCATGCACCCCCGCACCGTTCAGACGGGCCAGCAAAATGCGGGTACGGATTCGCAGTATCCCGTCCTCGAGCTCATCCACCATAACCCGATTGCACTTGTGACAATGGATCGACATCATGGCTCAGGTTTCCTCCTCTCCTCATCCTCCATCGCAGTGTCGCGCTGTCTGATTATTGTCCGGAGTCCCCTTCATCATGACATATTTAATGTTAATATATTCTAAATTTTACAAATAGTCCGAATCATACTTGGTTTATCGGGACGTGGCAGGCTTCGCCTTCCGTACTTGTGTCACAAGTGTATAGGCCACGGTCGCGACCGCCAGCCCCACAGCCATCGCCATGAAAAACTCCCGGGTCGAGGACAAGTGAAAGACAGCTACAACGGCTTGCATAAACAACGGACTAATGAACTGGAAGGTGTAGACACAGGCCAGCAGCAGTGAGATTCCGAAGGCCAGGCTGGATGCACCAGCGGTGCTGGCTGTCTTACTGAAGGATAAGGGGAATAGCGAGCCTTCGGCGAAGCCGACCAACAGCACCGCAATCCCTGTCGTCAATAACGAGTGAGTGCTGCTTAAGAAGACGAAGCCTGCCGCCATGAGGGCCAGCAGCAGCGGGACGAGCAGACTCTGGAAGCGG
This sequence comes from Paenibacillus filicis, assembly GCF_038070315.1. Lineage (NCBI taxonomy): Bacteria > Bacillati > Bacillota > Bacilli > Caryophanales > Paenibacillaceae > Paenibacillus > Paenibacillus filicis. Next base: position 124,163 of record NZ_JBBPCC010000004.1, read on the forward strand.
CGCACCAGGTACGGAACGGCCAAGCCGCCGACAAATACCCCGATCAGCGCCAGCGCCGAGAAGTAGCCGCTCGAAGCGACCGAGCCGATCCCGTTATCGGTCAGAAACACCGACAGGTTCGTCGGGATCAGGAAGAAAAGCATCGTATGCAGGCCCGCCGCCACAATAACCGGATAGAAGAAGAAGGGCAGCTTCGAGGCCGGAGCGCCAGCCGCTCTCTCAACGCGAGGAGCCGGCGGGAACTTCGGCAGAAACAACACAACCAGCAGCAGAAGCACGATGGCGAAGATGTACGTCATAAACACATAGCGCCAGCCGAAGGAGGCGATGAGGCCACCCAGCGACAGGAAGACAGCGCCGCCGATCCCGGTGGTCGAGGTCACGAAGCCGTTCATCCGCGTTCGCTCTTCACCCTGGAAGCTCTCTGCGATCAAGGTGTTGAAGGTCGGCGAGATCAGACCGATACTGAGTCCCAGAATAGCCCGGAAGACGAGAATCACTGTGAAAGAATCCGAGAAGGCCGGACCTATGCCGCCGATCAGATAGAGAAGAAGACCGGTAATCAGGATGTTTTTGCGCGGGAATCTCTTCCCGAGCGGCCCTGATAAGAATAAGGTGGGCAATATAAATAAGGACGACAGCGTGACGACCCACTGGATGAGCAGAGGGCTGACGGTTGGATAGGCTACAGCCAGAAGCTTCAAGGCCGGGGCAGCCATCATGGTGCCAAAGGTAGCTGTCACGGACAAGCTTAATAAGGCTATGCGGGATCGCAGATTCACTGCTAGTTACCTTCTTTCCGTGGTATGAATGGTAGGGATGAATCGATGGATGGACGAAAGCTGAACCCTCAGACGGGTAGCAGCTAGGTCGGCCGCATCGTCGGCATGTGCGCTCACGCTCCTTAGCTTCGTTACGAACAAACGATAACATGAATTAAAAACAAAGTAAACAAAAAACATAAAAAGTGTCTATTTTGTTTTTATTGTTTATGTTAATTTCAATTTCCTGTATAATAGGCATCAGGAGTATGCGGAGAAAGGAGCAAGAGACATGCAGGAAAAGGAGCAGAGCCACCTATGTGCCGAAAGCAAGCAGGAGCAAGCCAGAGGCAAGCTGCTGAGAAGAATGCTGGATCCCGTGATGAAGGACGGCTTTCAGCAGATGAAGATGGAGGACATCGCCAAGCACATGGATGTGAGCCGGGCTACGCTGTACAAGCATTTTTCCTCCAAGGAGGAAGTGATAGCGGGCGTTGTGGAGATCTTCGTGAACTATATCGAGAAGCTGAAGGATCGTACCGGAGAGGGCGATGAGGAGTCGTTCGGCGTGTGGTTTCAACAATTGTTCGAGCAGGCGATCTCGCTGGCAGGCAAAATCTCCGAGGAGTTCCTGAAGGATCTGCAGTCGGCTTACCCGCATCTGTACGAGGAGCTGCAGGGTACTCTGAACAAGTGCGAGCAGCGGTCGCTTCAGTTTTACCGGGAGGGTCAGCAGAGGGGCATCTTCAATCCCATTAATGAGAAGTTTATTTTTCTTCAGGATAAGCTGCTGCTGCGGGAGTTGATCAATATCAAGTACCTGCTGGTTCACCAGGTGACGCTTCAGCAGGTGCTGAACGACTATTATCAGCTCAAGAAGATTCAATTGTTCAAAGCCGACAAGCTCTCTCTCGTCGACGATGCCAGAATCCAGCCTGCGATTGAGCATGTCGTGGAGAAATTCAACCGCTCCCTGCAGCAATAGACGCCGCGCGGCATAGCAAAATCCCCTGCACGCTGCGGGAGCATACTTCAGGGGACTGATTCACTGCGATGTATGAAGCTCTACAGGGGATTATATGGTTTGGATTAGGCTTACAATGACTTGGAACGAAAGCACCTCAATAAAGGGCCGGAACGAAGCAATCCTGCTTAGCCCCGGCATGGGTTTAGTTCGTTTCCGTCGCGGTAGTGATCATCCACAGGACGCCGAACTTGTCCTGGATCTGTCCGAACAGCGGTCCCCAGAAGGCTCTCTCCAGCGGATGGTTCACTTGGCCGCCCTCGGACAGCTTGGTGAAGGCTTCATGGGCTTCCGCCTCCGTATCGAATTCCATCACCAGATGCAGGCTATTCCCGTAACTGACCGGTCCGAAGAAGTTATCACACATCAGGAAGTTTACTCCGGCGGCGACGAAGCTCAAGTTGAGCACTTTATCCTTCAATTCTTCCTTGGCATCGGGCATTTGCTCCCCGTGTGTCATGACGGACTGCAGCTCTCCGCCGAATGCATGGATGTAAAACTCGGCCTGGGTTCTTGCGTCTTCGGACATGATATAAGTCGTGTGCTTAGCCATGTGTCAATCATCCCTTCGGTGGTTGGATTCAGGTTCATATCAAAGCTTGGTCTTATCTGTATGTTAGCATACATCCGAGGCAGTGATTTCTTGCAGATTGCGGTTTTGAAGGCTGATGTTCCAGAAGTACCCGTAGCTGCAGCTCCATTTCAGTAAAGCATGGTTGCATAAAGCGGCGGGATCGGTTATGATGATTCAAATAGTAATTGGTCAATCAATAATAAGTGGAAAGGAGCTACTTCATGGCTAGATCGAATCAGGCATCGGCCAGCCGCCGCACCGATATTATATCCGCCGCTATTGAAGTATTCGCCGAAATCGGGTATTACCGGGCGACAACAGCGCAGGTTGCAGAGCGGGCGGCTATTTCCCAGCCTTACGTATACCGCTTTTTTACCTCCAAGGAATTGCTGCTGCTCGAAGCGCTGGAGGTTTCCTGGCAGCGCATGCTTCAGGCGTTCGCGCAGGCGAGGGATTCGAACTCGGCGGACCTGCTGGAGCATGGCCTCACTCAGGCTTACATTGAGATCATGGAAGCGCACCGCAATGAGGTCCTGCTGCAGATGCAAGCCCAGACGATCCGCGAGCAGCCGATCCGCGAAGCGATGAATCAGGGGATCAGGCAGGTGCAGCAGCTCGTACTGGATGCTTTTCGGCAGGCTGGGCTCGAAAATCCGGAGCAGAGAACCTCGGATTTCCTGGCCAGAGGCATGCTGTGCAATGTGTCCATGGCGCTGGATATGCCGGACTTGATGGTGAAAAATCACGGCTGACCTAGGCCGTCTGTCATATTGGGCAAACAACTTAAAGAGCAGAGCCTTGCGGCTGCTCTTTTTTGGCATCTCCTTGATTGAATTCATCGATTCAGAAATTAAAGAACTCTATTAGACAACGATGATCAAGTAGTGCTACTTTTAATGTATATTATTCTTATTATTTTAATAGGATAAGTTGTATTAATGAATGCTATGAACTGAGAGAAGGGGAGAGAGCCTTGAACAAGTCAATCGCTTCATCTTGGCTGAAAGTCGTCACGCTGTCCGTTGTGCTCACCGTTGTACTGTCCGCATGCTCCGGCGGCAAGGCGGAGCTTCCGGCAAGCACGGCCAAGCAGGCAGCCGCCGGCGCCAAGCCCGTGCCGGGCGGAGAGCTGACGTATGCGCTCGCGACATCGCCTGATACACTCGATCCGGCGGCCAGCGGGTTCGCCGTCTCGCACCGCGTGTTCCGGAATATTTTCGACTCCCTGGTGTTTCAGCAGACAGACGGCACCTACCAGCCGTGGCTGGCAACCAGTTGGACCAAGTCCGACGACGGTAAAGCATATACCTTCAAGCTTCGTCAGGATGTTAAATTCCAGGATGGCACTTCGTTCAACGCGGCGGCCGTGAAGGCGAACTTCGACCATCTCGGGAAGGTATCGGGTCAGGCGCGCTCGCTGCTGGGGCCCGTCGCATCTTCAGAGGTCGTCGACGAGTTCACCATCCGGGTGAATTTGTCCAAAAAGTTCGAGCCTTTCCTCAGCGGGCTGAGCTCCGCCTTCTTCGGTATTTCATCACCGAAGGCCCTGCAGGAGTTCGGCGACCAGTACGGGAAGCATCCCGTGGGCACCGGGCCGTTCAAATTCGTGAAATGGACGGAGAACAGCGAGATTGTGTTAGAGAAGAGCCCGGATTATAATTCCCCGCCTCCGATTGCCGAGAACAAGGGCGCGTCCTATCTGGACAAGCTGACCTTCAAGATAGTGCCGGAGGAAGCTACCCGGATCGGCAGCGTGCAAAGCGGCCAAGTGTTGGCAGGCGAAACCGTTCCCCCGCAAAATATAGCTTCACTCAAAAGTGACCCCAAGTTCAAAGTCCATCAGGCGATCACAAATGGTACGGCGTTCTCGCTGTATCTCAATACGCGCAGTGAGACTTGGAAGGATCTGAAGGCGCGGCAGGCGATACAGCTGGCGGTCGATCCCGATCTTATCGTCAAGACGCTGTACCTGGGCGCATACCCGCGCGCCTGGGCTTCACTGACACCGGGAGTGCTCGGGTATAACGCATCGTTGGAGAATAAGGTCAAGCCGGATGTAGCCAAAGCGAACCAGCTGCTGGATGAGCTGGGCTGGAAGAAGGGGGCCGACGGCATCCGCGAGAAAGACGGCAAGAAGCTGACCCTGCGCTATTTGGAGCCGTCCCCGAACCGCGAGAAACGCAATGATATCGCCGTCATCGTACAGCAGCAGCTCAAGGAGCTGGGCGTAAGCGTCGTGCTCAACATCACGAAGGATACGGCTACACCGCTCAAGCAGGGAGACTACGATCTCTTCGGCAACTCCCAGGTGAAGGCGGATCCGGACATTCTCACCAATCTGTTTCGATCTGACCGGTCTTATGACAAGGGGGGCACCAACTGGTCCAGTCTTAACGATCCGCAAATCGACAAGCTGCTCGACGAAGGCTCGGCGGAGTCAGATCCGCAGAAGCGCAAGGCTATTTACGAGCAGATTCAGCAATATTTGCATGATAACGCGATTATTATTCCGATCTATGTATTCCCCTACACGGTAGCGCAAGCGAGTAAGGTAGAAGGGTTGAAATTTGACCTTCTGGGCTATCCGCTGTTCTATGACGTGAGCATCCGCAAATAACCTGGGGGGAGGCAAGACGCTGTGACAGGGACTATCTCGACCCGCCTGCTAACCTCCTTGCTGGTGGTCATCGGATCATCGGTGCTGGTGTTTATCATCATGTATGTATTACCGGGAGACCCGGTGCTGCAGATGCTCGATGGCAATTCGACAACACCGGAGGCCATTGCCGCGCTGCGGCATGAGCTGGGGCTGGACCGACCCTTCTACCAACAATTTTTCGATTATTTCCTGAACCTGCTGCAGGGGGATTTCGGACATTCGAGGATCAACAAGGACCCGGTGCTGCCCAAAATTCTGGAGCATGTGCCTGCGACCTTAACCTTGACGCTGGTCAGCACCTTCTTTTCCATCGTCATCGGCATAGGCCTTGGCGTGCTGTCCGCCATTCACCGCAATGGCGTGATCGACTTTATCGCCAGATTTGTCGGACTGTTCGGGATTTCCATGCCTTCCTTCTGGACCGGTATTCTGCTGCTGCTGGTCTTCTCGATTCAGCTGGGCTGGTTCCCGGCCATGGGATCGGAGGGCTGGGAGACGCTCGTTCTTCCCGGCCTGGCGCTCGGTCTGGTCGGGGCCGGATTCATCGTCCGGCTAGTTCGCAATACGATGCTGGAGGTGCTAGGCGAGCCGTTCATTCTAACGCTGCGCGCTAAGGGACTGGCCGAGCGTGCGGTCATGTACGGTCATGCGCTGCGGAATTCCCTGATTCCGGCGCTGACGATGGTCGGTCTTACCATCGGGGAACTGCTGAGCGGAACCGTGGTGATCGAGACGGTCTTCTCCAGACAAGGCATCGGCCGTATCCTCGCGGATGCGATCATGGCCAAGGATATGCCGGTTGTGCAGGGCGTTGTATTTTTCTCCGCCATGATCTATGTAGGGGTGAATCTGCTGGTCGATCTGTCGTATACCTTCGTCGATCCGCGGATCAGACGGTCGCAATAGAGAAGGGAGGAGTTGAAACATGAAAGCTGTGACCGGGTTCAAGCCGTTGTGGAAGGCGGATCGTAGACAAAGGGTGCGGATAGGGCAGCTTGGAGCGGCTCAACTGTTTCTGGGCGCGGCGGGTCTGATCCTTGCATTTATAGCTCTATGCGCCGTTGCTCCCCAGTGGGTGACCTCCTATTCACCGACCAAGATTGACCCTACGAGCCTCATGCAGCCGCCGGGGAGACTTCATTGGCTGGGGACCGATTACTTCGGCCGTGACGTTTACACGCTAATCGTGTATGGAGCGCGTGACTCGCTGCTGCTTGGGCTGGCCTCCGTCCTAGTCGGCGGTGTAGCCGGAGCCGCGCTAGGGACGCTGTCCGGCTACATCGGTGGCTGGGTCGATGCTCTGGTGATGCGTTTCATTGAGGTGCTGATGACGATTCCGGGGATTCTGCTTGCGCTCGCCATAGCAGCGGCAACCGGTCCGAGTCTGACCAATGTGGTGCTGGCGATTGCGGCGTCCGCCGTGCCGCGCTACGCCCGGGTCATGCGCAGCCAGATCTTGAGCGTGAAGCATAGGCATTTCGTGCTGGCTTCACGCTCGATCGGCAGCACCGGCCTCCGGATTTTCTTTAAGCATGTGCTCCCTAATTCCTTCGCGCCGTTTCTGGTCATGGCAACCATCGGGATCGGTACCTCGATTCTGGCCGGGTCCGGACTCAGCTTTCTTGGACTTGGCGTGGTCAAGGAAATTCCCGATTGGGGAACCGTCCTGGCGCAGGGCAGAGGCTACTTGACGGTAGCCTGGTGGATTTGCACCTTCCCGGGATTGGCCATCGCTCTATTTGTCCTGGCGATCAATATCATCGGAGACTACATCCGCGACGTCCTGGATCCCAGGAACGGCAAGGGATAGAACAGAAGGAGGCACCCTATGGCTGAGCCCTTACTGAGGGTCGAAGGAATGACGGTGGAGTTCGAGGCTTCGGGCCAGTCCCTCACGCCGGTTACCGATATAACCTTTCATATGGAACGTGGGGAGACGGTCTGCCTTGTCGGAGAATCCGGCAGCGGTAAGAGCGTCACCTCTAAGGCGCTGATGCGCCTGACGGACTTCGCTCAGGGACGTATAGCTTCCGGAAGCGTCAAGCTGGACGGCCAGGAACTGACGACCCTGCCCCAAAGCGTGCTCAGAGCGATCAGAGGTAAAAAAATAGCGATGATTTTCCAGGAGCCGATGGCGGCATTCGATCCAGTCTATACGATTGGGGCGCAATTAACGGAGACGATTCTGAAGCATGACAAGAAGACCAAGCAGGAAGCGCGCGCTCATGCGGTCGATCTGTTGCGCCGGGTCGGATTTCCCGAGCCAGAGCTTCGTCTGACGCAATATCCGAACGAGCTGTCCGGCGGCATGCTGCAGCGGGCGATGATCGCGATGGCCCTGGCCTGCGGTCCCGAGCTGTTGATCGCCGATGAGCCGACCACTGCGCTCGATGTGACGATTCAGGCACAAATCCTGCGGCTGCTGAGCGACTTGCAGACGGAATACGGCATGTCCATCCTGCTGATCACGCATGATCTAGGCATCGCTGCGGAGATGGCGGACCGGATGATCGTGATGTATGCGGGGCGAATCGTGGAGGTGGGAACCGCGGACCGGCTGTTCGCGCAGCCCCGGCATCCGTATACCGCAGGCTTGCTGCGCTCCATCACGACGATGGACAGCGACCGCAATGCCCCGCTGTATACAATAGAGGGCGCTCCGCCGAGCGTCAGTGAGTTTCCGTCCGGCTGCCGCTTCCATCCGCGCTGCCCGCTGGCGACGGACTTATGCCGGAGCGAGGTGCCGCGACTGAGCGGAGCGGATGGCCACACGGCTGCTTGCTGGCATACCGATGTGCTGCTGCAGGAAGCAGCCCTCCCTGCGGTGCCGCCGGGCTACGCATCGGAGAGCCCGGCGGCAGTCAGCGTATCGGAGGTGCTTGCTGCGGCAGAGCACAACGAGTCAACTGTCACCGGCTCAGAGGATAAGGGCCGGGCGGAGGTATTGATAGATGTCCGTGGACTGACGAAGCATTATGCGGTGAAGGGCTCGTTCGGACGCACGAAGGCGACTATTCATGCGGTGGATGATGTATCGTTCTCTATCCGTGAGGGAGAAACCTTCGGGCTGGTCGGGGAGTCCGGCAGCGGCAAGTCGACACTGGGCCGCGTACTGATCCAACTGGAGCGGGCCACGGCCGGGCAGGTGTTCTTCCAGGGCGAGGAACTGACGGCGATGGACGATAGACGGCACCGGGAGGCCCGCCGTGATATGCAGATGATCTTCCAGGACCCGTACGGGTCCGTCAACCCGCGCTGGACGATCGGCGAGACGATTGGGGAGCCGTTCGACGTCCATGAGCGTCTAAGCCAGCCGGAGAAGAGGAGGCGGGTGGAGGAGCTGCTGCAGGCCGTCGGCTTGAATCCGAGATGGTACGATCGTTATCCGCATGAATTTTCCGGCGGACAGCGTCAGCGCATCGGCATAGCCCGGGCAATCGCGCTGCGGCCAAGGTTCGTGCTGGCGGATGAGGCGGTATCTGCGCTGGATGTATCGGTGCAGGCGCAGATTGTGAACCTGATGCAGGAGCTGCAGCAGCAGCTCGGCTTAACCTACGTGTTCATTGCGCATGGACTCAATATTGTCCGCCATGTGTCTTCGCGGATCGGGGTCATGTACTTGGGCAATCTGGTGGAGGTTGCACCGGCTGAGGAATTATTCCGGCATCCGGCCCATCCGTATACGGCAGGCCTGCTGGCCTCCATCCCGGTACCCGATCCGTCCAGGAAACGGGAGTTCGGCAGCATTCAGGGGGAGATTCCCTCGCCGGCATCGCCTCCATCCGGCTGCCGCTTCCATACCCGTTGCCCTGCGGCTACGGCCCGGTGCCGGGAAGAAGCGCCCAGGCTCACGGACATCGGGACCGGCCATTCGGTCGCCTGTCATTATCCGCTTTGAAGCAAGCTTCCAAGATACGGGTGTTCGCCGTATGTATCCATACTAGAGGAGGATGACAAGATGAAGTTTGTATTGTCGAGCTTGGTTCTGAATACGCCCAATGCACTAACCGGGGAAAGCTTTACGACTCAGCAAAAGTACCAGAACGTGCTGAAACAGGCAGAGCTGGCCGAGACGCTTGGGTTTGACGCTTATGGCGTGGGCGAACGGCATGCCGCGCCGTTCCTGGCCTCCTCCCCGCCGGTGCTGCTCACAGCGATTGCGGCGAGGACCTCTCGCATTCGGCTGCTGACGACGGTCACCGTCTTGAGCGTACTGGACCCTGTCCGGGTCGCCGAGGATTATGCGACGCTGGACCATCTGTCGGGCGGACGACTGGAGCTGATCATCGGCAAGGGCAACGACGCCCGGCATTACCCCTTGTTCGGCATAACGGTCGAGGAGCAGTGGGACTCGATGGCTGAGCGGTACGAATTGCTCAAGCGGCTGTGGAGCGAGGAGGAAGTGACGTGGGAGGGACGTTATCGGTCGCCGCTCGATAAGGTGACGACCCAGCCGCGGCCTTATCAGAAGAAGATTCCGGTTTGGCATGGCAGTGCTTCCAGCACGTTGTCGACCGAGCTCGCCGCCAAGCACGGGGAGCCGATCTTCTCTTCCAATACGATTCACCGCCAGTCCAAGTACAAGGCACTGATCGAGCATTACCGGGAACGGCTCGCCTTCTACGGGCATGATCCGAGCCAGGCTGTCATCGGTGCCGGTTCCGGGGGCAGCATCTATCTGGCCCGGACGAAGGAAGAGGCGATTAAGAAGTTTCGCCCTTACTACGATGCGTTCAGCGGCCGGCTGAAGGCTCCTCACGACCAGTCGCCTTTCCGGGATCTGGAGGATAATATCGAGAATGGTCCGATTCTCGTCGGCAGCCCGGAGAGTGTCATTGAGAAAATTTTGAGCTATCATTCCGTATACGGTAATCAGGTACTGAGCGTCAGCGTGGACGGCTTGACGGTTAGCGAGCAGCGCGAGCAAGCGGAGTGGTTCTCTCGGGAAGTAGCGCCGGTGCTGCGCCGCGAAATTCCGAACCGGATCTGGGAACGGAAGGGCGAGACTGTTGCAAGTGACACAAGTCAGGTTTCTGCGGGATAAATCAGCGGCTTGGTCATCGAGCGGCCAACATGAATAAGGTCAAGTCAGAGCCCATGGGCCTCTGCTCTTGGCCTTTTTTTGCTATCTGCAGGGGCAGAATAGACAGGCCGGATCAGGCCTGTTACTTGAACCCCGGCACTATCAAGCTTATATTGGAAAAATAAGACGGAATCATATAGAGGAGGAGGGGTTCGGATGCGGATTAAAGTTCAACTTTCCGTAGGCGGTCAGGTCGTGAAGGCGGATGTATTGACGCTGGCGGAAACCAAGCTCGGGGAATTGACGGACGAAGAGATCGAGCAGGCTATCGAAATCAATATTCGCAGCTGGGCGGATCGGCTGATTAGCATTGAATGGGAGGAAGTGCCGGAGGATACCGGGCAGGATTGAGGGTCCCAGGTCATCTCCATGGCACTCTATCCCACTCTGGGCTAAGCGTCACCCTTTAACCAGATTGTCAGGCACCGAGATTTCGATCAGGTTGCCGTCAGGATCACGGATATATACGGAGATGATCGGGCCGAGCGCACCGGATCGGGGAACGGGACCGAGCTCAATGGCGGTTCCGGTCGCGTTCAGATGAGCGATGACATCGGACAGCGGCACAGCGCTAAGGAAGCACAGATCGCCCGAGCCCGGAGTCGGCCGCAGGGCTTTGGGGTCAATTTCATGGCCGGCTTCATGAAAGTTGATTTTTTGCTGGCCGAAGGCGGCAGCCTTGCGGTTCTGACCGAAGGTGATGATCTCCATGCCGAGCACATGCTGATAAAACCGGGTGGATGCTTCGAGACTTTGTACGGTCAGTACCAGGTGGTCGAGTCGTTCAAGCTTCATAAATCCCAGCTCCTCGGATAGGGCAGAGCCCCGTGATATGCCCTATGTTACCTGACCTGAGCATGGATATCAATGGAAGCTAAAATGAGTTGCAACCTTTTTCGAAGGTGTCCCGTCTGTATGGATAACTCGCGAGGTTAAGTTACAAACTACCATGACAAGGAGAATCAGGATGATGAAAAAAACAGCTTCTTTGGCGTTGACGGCCCTTCTTCTGAGCAGCGTAACCTTTGGATCGGCTTTTGCTTTTACGGATGTGGAGGATGGACAGCGCGATGCCATTACGGCGCTGAAGGACCGCGGGATTGTGAGCGGCATCGATCAGCAGCACTTTGCACCTAAGGGCCAGATCAGCTATGCGCAAAGCGTGCAGATGATTATCAAGGCTATGGATTTGAACCTGGATACGATTCGTTTCATCAAGGCTCCATTAGCCTCCGATTACTTTACTCAAGTCAATAATGACTCGTGGTATGCTGATGCCTTTATTATCGCGAGTGTCCACGGGCTGCCTATTCCCAAGGACGTGAACCCGAATGCGGCCATCACCCGCGAACAATTCGGGAACCTGCTGGTTAGCGCTCTGGAGAAGAAGGGAGACTTCGCACTGATCAAAATGTTTATCAACATTCAAGATGAAGACCAGCTGACGCCAGAGCTGCAGGGCAGCATCCAGCGGCTGCTGCTGTATAGAATCACGCAGCTCGATCAGAACGGCCAGTTTCATCCGAAAAGTGAGCTGACTCGTGGCGAGGCAGCATCCTGGGTGTACAATGCGACCCAAGTGCTCGAGGCCCACGCGCAAAAGCCTCCGGTAGAGGAGAAAATCGCCGTTAGCGTGGACAAGGTCAACGACGAAGTCAACAAGGTGACCCTGACTTGGGCGGAGCGGCCGAATGCCGGATATGGCATCGAAATCACCGGTATTCGCTTCGAAAAGGATCAGCAGGCTGTCATTACTTACAAGCTGCATCAGCCAGACCCGGACAAGATGTATGCGCAGGTGATTTCGGAAGCGAAGGTATCGACATTCCTCCCTGCCGGATATAAAGCCGTAGCCGAAGCTGCACACTGAACCGTTGAGCGTGATACAGCTATCACAGGATAAATCAAATCACAAGGTCAGGAACGCCTGGTACAAGGCGGGTCCTGGCCTTTTTTCTTGTAGAAATCCAAGATCTTTCCTTTTGTGCACAGACGTCTCAGGGTGATACTGTTAGTACATTGAAGCATCCAGGCGAAGCCGTCTTTATTCACGGTGCAGCCAAGAGGTGAGGAGATTCCAGAGAAAAGGTTGGTAGAGCATCAATGAAGCGAGATTATCATTTGCACAAGGATTTCCCCGTCCATATTACGCGCTGGGTGCCCAAGAGCGAAATGCAGCCGTTCCATTGGCATAATGCCTTGGAGGTCGGCTATTGCCTGGAGGGGAAGGGGCAGTTTTATTTCGAAGAGAAGCGGTACGCGGTCCAGGCGGGCGATGTGTTCGTGGTCAGCCACATGGAGAAGCACCGGGCCCAGTCCGATCCGGTAACGCCGAGCACGTTTTACTTCGTCAAATTCGATGCTTCCCTGATCGGGGGTGCGGAGAATGAGTTGCTGGCTCCCTTCATCATGAAGCCCAAGCATTTTGTGAACAAAATCGACGGCCGCTTGCCGACAGCCTCCCACGTTGGAACGCTGCTGCACGGCATCTGGGATGAAATGCAGAGGCAGGAGAAGGGGTACAAGAGTATGGTCCGGGGGGCGCTGATCCAGGTTTGTTCCCTGTTGTTTCGACATTACGCCAAGGAGCTGTCGGCGGATGAATGGAGCCGTTCTCTACAGGCGTACAACAAGCTGCAGCCAGCGCTCAGCCTGATCCACGAGCGCTTTCATGAGAACCTCCAGCTGAAGGATATCGCGGCTTGCCTGTCTCTGAGTTCTTCCCGGACCTATCATTTGTTCAAGGAAACGATGGGCGAGGGGTTCAAGGAATACTTGACGAAAACCCGAATTCAGGAATCCAAAAAGAGATTGAGCGATCCGAATATTTCGATCACCGAAATATATTTATCCTGCGGCTTCCAGGGACATGCCTCGTTCTACAGAGCCTTCAAGCAGATTGTAGGCATGACGCCCAAAGCATACAGCAGCTACGTCATCACATCATAGCGAATAGCTGTTTTTGAGAAGAAGTAGCGTGAAATTCAGAGGACGTTTGCAGCGGAAGATATTAAGATGGTCTTGTAAAGATCACAGGATGCATCCCCAAATAAAATCGCTTACAAAGAAAGCGGCGCATCGTGTGAGAGGCTCCAAGGAAAGCTCCCATCAACCTGTGATTTGTCCAACAAGGGGTGAGTAACTATTGAAAGCGAATTCCGTGCTGAAGCGAATATGGACTGACAAAGTGCTGTATCTGATGCTGCTGCCTTGTCTGGCTTACTTCATCATCTTTCACATCTGGCCGATTATTGGCATGAAGCTGGCCTTCTATGAGTTCCGGATTATGGGCGATCATGTATTTGTCGGCCTCAAGTATTTCCGGGAACTGTTCAGCACGCCGATATTCGGCAATGTCATCGCCAATACGCTGATCATCAGCGGCATGAAGCTGTTTTTGATCTTCCCGATCCCGGTGCTGTTCGCCCTGATGCTCAACGAGTTCCGGAACGGAAGATTCCGCAAGGCGGTGCAAGTCGTCTCGTATCTGCCCCACTTTCTCTCCTGGGTCGTTATCGCCGGGATCTGGTTCGAATTCCTGTCCCCATCCACGGGTGCGGTGAACGAATGGATGAAGGCGCTCGGCCTGCCGGCCAAGGACTTCCTGACCGACAAGGAAAGCATCCGCTGGGTGCTCGTAGCGAGCGAGGCATGGCGAGCCGCAGGCTGGGACTCGATTATCTTCCTGGCGGCGATTATGGGCATCAGCCCGAGCCTCTATGAAGCCGCTTACGTGGACGGTGCGAACCGCTGGCATATGGTGACCCGCGTGGTATTGCCGCATCTGTATGTGCCGATGGTAACGATCTTCATCCTGAACGTCGGCTTCATCATGAATGCGGGACTCGATCAGGTGCTGAACTTCACCAATGATTCCGTTAACAGCAGCATTGATATCATCGATACGTATGTGTACCGCGTTGGATTGCTTAACGGGCAGTATTCGTTCGCTACGGCGGCCAATCTGTTCAAGAGTCTGATCGGGGTGATCCTGGTGCTGTCCACCCACTTCATATCCAAAAAACTGACATCCAAGGGTGCATGGTAGAGAGGAGGCACAGGTATGCCAGGAAAAAAACTGACCTTGTCCAAAGCGGGACTTGTACTCGTGCTGACGCTCATGGCCTTAACCATGTTCGTCCCGATCGTCAACCTGTTCGCCCGGTCGCTATCTCACCCGGACAAGGTGCATCTGCTGCATGGATACGAAATTTGGCCCAGAGGCTTCTCGCTGATCAACTATCAGGTTGTGCTTAGCAATCCGATCGTCGGCCGGGCGCTGTTGAATTCGCTGTTCATCACGATAACCGGTACGCTGCTCAGCATTCTGTTCACCACACTCGCCGCTTATGTGCTGACGCGCAAGAACCTGGTCGGCAAGACACCGCTGATGCTATTCCTGATCGTCATCATGATTTTCGAACCGGGGATCGTCCAGGAGTATATGGTCATCAAGGATCTGCATCTGCTCGATAGCCTTTGGGCGATGGTGCTCTACCGGATGATCAACGTCTATTACCTGATCATCATGATGCGGTTTCTGGAGGACATCCCCGAATCGCTGACCGAGGCGGCGAAGATCGACGGAGCCGGACATATCACGATGTTTCTGCGGATCGTGATGCCGCTGGCCCGCATCCCGCTGCTGACGATCGGAATGTTCTACGCGATTGCCAAGTGGAATGAATTTTTCAAGTCCAGCATTTTCTTGTCCAGCCCGGAGAACACGGTGCTGCAGGTACTGCTGAGACAATTTGTAGTCGAGCGGGATACTTCCGCGCTGGTAGGCGCAGCCGAGCTGTTGAAAAACAGCCAAATCGCACAGCTCGACTTCTCCTCATTGAAAGCGGCTACAATTGTCATTGCCATGGTTCCAATCCTCCTGCTATATCCCATTATTCTGAAGCATTACACAAACGGAGTCATGGAAGGCGGAGTCAAAGAATAATTCAGCATTTATCAGGGAGGGTACCCAGATGAAAAAAATGACCAGTCTGCTTGCCGCAAGTCTGCTAGTTGTCACGACCGCCTGCTCGTCCGGAGGGACGAAGCCGGCCGAGAAGCCCCCGGCCCAGGGGGCGGCCGGAGGGGAACAGCCGCCGGTGACCGTCACGATCGTCGATAAGGATATGCAGCCGGATGACAAGCTGCTGAAGGCGATTGAGGAAGGGCTGAAGGCCGAGGGCAAGAATATCAAGCTTCAGCTCACACCGGTGCAAAGCGGCACCTACTCCGAGAAGCTGGGTCTCATGCTGCAAACGGGCAACATTCCCGACCTGATCTACTTCCAGGGCGGCGACTACAACTTCGCGGTTACCCAGCAGATTCTTGAGGACCTGACGCCGTACATCGAGAAGTCCACGCATGTGAAGGCCTCGATGAATCCGTATAACAAAGAAAGAACGAAAAACTATCCGTATCTCGTCTGGTTGTCTCCGACCAGCAGCTCGGTGCCGGTCGTGCGCCAGGATTGGCTGAACAAGACGGAATCCGGCAAGACGGTGCTGGCGAACCCGACCATCGACAATTACTATGCGTTCTTCAAGGAGCTCAAGGAAAAGAACGGCGCCAAGTACGTCTATACGGTACCGGGGACGCTGGATGAGCTGGATGCGATGTTCGGGCAGGCGTTCGGTTTAACGTCCACCTGGATTAAGGGAGCCGACGGCAAGTACGCCTATGCCAAGACGACGTCGTTCGAGAAGGATAAGCTGGAGTTCTATGCGAAGCTGTACAAGGAAGGCTTGCTCGATCCCGAATTCCTCACCAAGAAATGGGATACGAAGGAGAAGGCGTTCTATGACGGCCAGGCTGCCATTATCTCCGGGACACAGGGCAAGGTTATCGACCTTTACAACAACAAGATGAAGTCTCAGAACGGCGCTTCGGCCATCGTGACCCCGCTGCCTCCAGCCAAGGGCAAGGGACAAGGGTACGTTCCGGTCGATGTGAGCAAGGAGAGCCGGGGCTTCGCGATCTCCAAGTCGTCCAAGAACAAGGATGCAGCGTTTGCGGTGCTGGAGTTCCTGGCTAGCCCTAAGGGACAGATGCTGGATAAGCTCGGCGTGGAAGGCCAGGAATACAAGATCGAGAATGGCAAGATCAAGCTGACCGAGAAATCGGCCGAATGGTTTGCGCGCTTTGTCGAGTCGACCTACAACTTCAAGCCTGACAAGGAATTCGATCCGTCGACGCCTTATATGTCGGAGCCTGCGGTCAAGTCGCTGGAGATGATGGCCTCGCTGTCAACCAAGGATAACACGTTCATCATGCCGGGCGATCTGGCCGGCAAGTGGGATGCCAGCAATGCCGTGTACAGAGAGTATGCCGCCAACGTGGTGACCGGGAAGAAATCGATTGCGGATTTCGATAAATTCGTCGCCGACTGGAATGCGGCAGGTGGCAAGGATGTTACCGAGTATGCGAACAAAACTGTGAAATAAAGCGAAATCAAGAACTTAGAAAAAGGGAGTGCGCGGCACAGAGCGCGCATTCCCTCGGACAGGAGGGTGACGGCGAAGATGATTTCTTATGCCGATCGGGTGAGAGGGGCTATATTCGGAACGGCATATGGCGATGCGCTGGGTGCTGTGGTGGAGAAGATGACGCACGCCCAGATTCAGGAGGCCTATGGCCGGGTTGAGACGATACAGACGAACTGGTGGAAGAAGGATTGGGCGGAAGCGGAGCGGAATGGAAGGCGCAGAGGCGGAGGCATCGTGACCGATGACACGCTGATGACGCTGGCGCTGATGCAGGTATATGTCACGGAGAAGAGGCATCTCGACGCTTATGATGTGGCCAATGAATTCGTGAAGGAAATTGCCTTCCGCCCGCGCTATATCCCGGAATTCGATCGGGAAGCGCTGATCCTGGAGCGGTTGTTCTACCCGGAGAAGCATATCTTCAACCGGCATGTGCTGGCCAATTGCGAGCCCCGGGAGGGCGGGTACGGCAACATGGTCAACTGCGGGGCGGCGATGTATATGTCCCCGATTGGTATCGTGAACGCCTGCAATCCGAAGGGCGCCTATGACGAGGCGATCCTGTTTGCCTCCGGGCATCAGAGCAGCTACGGACTGGAGGCGGCGGGCGTGATGGCCTGCTGCGTAGCCAAGGCGTTCGAGCCCGGCGTAACGGTACAGGATATCGTCGACACGGCCATCAGCTATGCCAAGGACGGCACGAAGAAGGCGATCCAGGAGCTATGCGGGCTGGCCTCCAGGCTGAAGGAGCGCCGGGCAGAGCGCAGCTTCATCGTGCAGGCCTTTCATGAGGCGGTGGCTCCCTACTCGCCGATGGGCGATGATGTGAACCGCAGCATCGACAAGCTCGGCATCCCGACGAACCATTATACGCCGAGCCGGTTATTTTCCATCGAGGAGCTGCCATTGGCACTGGCATATATCGTGCTGCACGACGGCGACCTGCTCGAAGCGGTGAAGGATGGCGTCAGCTCGGGCCGCGATACGGATTCCATCGGCGTGATGATCGGCGCGATTCTTGGAGCGATGCATGGCGCGTCGGCGATACCGTCCGGCGAAATTGCGGTGCTGGAGGAAATCAATAAGCAGAATATCGCGCAGCATTGCTCTCAATTTATCGAAGCGGCGACATTCATCATTCAGCAGGATATGGACCTGAGCAGCCGCAGACAGCAGCAGCTCATGCAAACTATGAACTAAAGGACGGTGGATTCGATTGATTCCGGCTAATTATCTAGAAAAAGTATACTCCGGCTACTTAGGCATGAATATTGGCATCCGGCTGGGTGCACCTGTAGAACCGACCATCTGGACGTATGAACGAATCCGGAATACGTATGGCGACATTACCAGCTATGTGAAGGAGTACAAAAACTTTGCGGCGGATGACGACGCCAATGGGCCTTACTACTTCTTGCGGGCGCTCTATGACGACGCAGTGGACCGTGATATCGTGCCCAATGATGTGGCCCGGGCGTGGCTGAACTATGCCCGCGAAGGGATGGGCATGTTCTGGTGGGGCGGCTACGGCATCAGCACCGAGCATACCGCGTACACGAATCTGAAGAAAGGGATTCCGGCTCCCCAGTCGGGTTCTATCGAACAAAATGGCTCGACGATCGCGGAGCAGATCGGCGGTCAGATCTTTATCGATACGTGGGGATTGGTGAATCCCGGCAATCCGCAGAAGGCGGCGGACTTCGGCGAGGGTGCGGCACGGGTGTCGCATGATGGCGAGGGCGTACACGGGGCGAGATTTTTCTGCGCGGCCATCTCCAAGGCGTTCGAAACCAGCCATATTGAAGAGATCATCGAAGCGGGGTTGGCGCAGATCCCGAGCGATTCCTTGTACCACGGGGTAGCCCGGGCGGTGCTGGCCTTCCATGCGGATCACCCCGATGACTTCCGCGCCTGCCGAGATATGCTGGAGAGAGAATGGGGCTATGACCGGTACCCTGGCGTCTGCCATATGATCCCGAATGCGGGGGTATGCATCCTGGCCCTGATCTATGGACAGGGTGACTTCAGCCGGACGGTCGAGATCGCCACCATGTGCGGCTGGGACACGGACTGCAACGCGGGGAACGTTGGCACCGTGCTCGGCGTCGCCTGCGGCCTGGACGGCATTCCGGATAAGTATCGCAAGCCGATCAATGACGGGATTGTCATGTCCGGCATCTCCGGATACCTGAACATTCTGGATATCCCGACCTATGCCAAGGAGCTGGCGATTCTCGGGTACCGCTTGGCGAAGGAGCCATGCCCTCCGGCATTGGCCGACAGCTTCTCGGAGAGTGAGACGTATTTCGACTTCGAGCTTCCGGGCTCGACGCATAATATCCGCGTATCCGATCCGTTCTTCGTCCGGGTGCAGCATTCGACAGAAAAAGCTTACCGGGGCACAGGCTCGCTGGAAGTGCTGTTTGACCGGATGACGCGCGGCGAGCAGTCCAAAATTTTTTACAAGCCTTTCTACACCCGGGATGATTTCAGCGACGAACGGTACTCGCCGACATTCGCGCCCAGAGCTTATTCGGGTCAATCGGTGTCTATGAAGATCTATCTGGACCAGTGGAACGGCAATGAGACGATGGGGATAGCTCCTTACGTAAGATTGGCGAAGAGCAAGCAAGATCTGCTGCAAGGCTATGTGAAGCTGGTGAACCAGGAGTGGCTGGAGGTTGAGTTTCAAATTCCGGATACCGAGGGCGATCTGGTTGACGAGGTCGGAATTGTGCTCGAGTCGTATTCGCTGGCGAAATACAAGAGCCTCGGACGTATATTCATCGACGAATTCCGGATTCACGGCAAAGCGGACTATACGATTGATTTCGGCAAGCAGCAGGTGAATTTCGGCTGCGTAACGCCTTTCGCCCACAATCACGGCGCATGGAGCATCGTGAATAAATCACTGTACCTGATGACGGCCGAGCCGTGCGAGGCGTACACGGGTCCGTACTTTGCCAAGGATTACGAGGTGGAGCTTACGCTTAATCCGCAGCACGGGGACACCCATCTGGTAGCCGTCCGGGCGCAAGGCGCTCAGCGCGGATATCATGCCGGCTTCGACGGCTCCGGGCAGATCTCGCTTTACCTCAATAATTTTGGCTACAGCAAGCTGGCAAGCGTCCCGTATGCTTGGCAATTCAATCAGGACTATGCGTTCCAGGTGAGTGTACGCGGCGAGGAGATCATCCTGTCCGTCAACGGAGAAGAGATCTTGCGGCACCAGGATGCTACCTTCGGCTACGGGATGTTCGGCTTAAGCACACAGGGTGCGGCCAGAACGTATGCCAGCCAGATCCGGTTCACGGAGCTGTAGCATGAAGGTCATCGTCATAGGCAGCGCCAATATGGATATGGTGATGCGGACCGGGCGCCTGCCGCAGGTCGGCGAGACGCTGGCGGGGGGCGAGTTTCTGCTGTCGCCTGGGGGCAAGGGGGCCAATCAGGCTGTCGCGTGCGCCAGGATGGGGGCCGATACGTGGCTGATCGCGAAGGTCGGAGCCGACGTCTTCGGTGAGGCCATGCTGCGCAGCCTGGAGGGCTGCGGCGTACGTACGGACTATGTCCAGGCCGAGCCGGATGTCTCGACGGGAGTGGCCGCCATCACCGTATGCGGGGGAAATAATCAGATTGTGCTGGCCGAAGGGGCCAACGGTCTGATTACGCCGGACTGCGTTCGAGGCTTCCGGGAGGAGCTTCTGTCAGCGGGGGCCGTCCTGCTGCAGCTGGAGACTCCGCTGGATGCCGTGTATGAGGCCATCCGTCTGGTTAAGAGCCAAGTGCCGATCTTCCTCAATCCGGCACCGGCTCGTCCACTCGATGATGAGATGCTGCGCGGAGTGGATTATTTCACGCCCAATGAAATCGAATGCCGCTTGTATACCGGTATCGAGATCAGGACGCATGAGGATGCTTTGGCTGCGCTGGACGTGCTGCGGGCCAAGGGTATCCGCTATCCGCTCATTACGCTTGGAGAAAAGGGCGTTGTTTATTATAACGGAACGGAGAATGTGTACCGGGAAGGCCGCAAGGTACAAGCTGTGGACACCACGGCAGCCGGAGACACGTTCTCCGGGACGCTGGCTGCGATGATCGTTGCTGGCAGAAGCCTGGATGAGTCGGTCCATCTCGCCCAGCTTGCCGCTTCCATCTCCGTCACCCGGCAGGGAGCGCAGCCCTCGATTCCGGCTCTCTCTGAGATCATGTAGCCAGCCGTAATAGAGCGCCTATGCGTTGCATGCAAGAAATTTGGAGGCATTATGAGTGTAGTTGAATTTATCTATGCATTCGCGGTGATCGTGTTCCTCGACCTGATCCTGTCGGGGGACAATGCGATCGTGATCGGCATGGCCAGCCGGAATCTGCCCAAGCATCAGCAGCGGCAAGCGGTGCTGTGGGGGACGGCCGGGGCTGTCGCGCTACGGGTTATCGCGACGGTGTTCGTGCTGTATCTGCTGCAAGTGCCTTGGTTGCTGCTGGTCGGCGGCATCCTGCTGCTGTGGATCGCGTATAAGCTGCTGGTTCAAGAGGACAGTCACAGCGAAATCAAGGCAGGGACAAGCCTCTGGAGCTCTATTCGGACGATTATCGTGGCCGATGCCGTGATGAGTCTGGATAACGTGATTGCTGTCGCGGGTGCGGCGCAGGGCCATCTGGTCCTGGTCATTCTGGGCTTGCTGATCAGCATTCCTATTCTGATCAAGGGGAGCCTGCTGTTCATCGCTCTCGTTGACCGTCTTCCGTGGATTGTCTACGTCGGCTCAGCCGTGCTGGCTTATACGGCGTCCCGGATGATTCTGGAGGAACCGCAATTAGCCTCGTATTTCACATGGAACCGCCCTATAGAATGGGCGTTCACAGTCTGTATCATGGCTGCCGTGCTGGCTGTAGGATGGGCCAGAAATGCGGCGATACGCCGTAAGGCGTCAGGAAGCCTGCAGGAGCCAAGCCCGGATGTCTCTCATCGCTGATGACGGCATCCCTGTTTCTTTCATAAATATGCGAAGCACGGTGCTGAACAATGGCACCGGGCTTCGTGTTCTTTTCTTTGCAGATGCGTATGGAAGAGTTTGGATAAGATGATGTATACTAGCTAGGTAGGCACAACTAGGGGTTCGTTTGACGAAGATAGCCGACCGGATATCATCCTCTAGGGAAGGAGGGAGATAGATGAATATCGAGATTGTACCGGTGAGGTCCAGGCCGGAGCTGCTCGAAGCGGCCATTTCTTATTTCTGGGAGAAGTGGGGCTCGGAGACCAGCTACAGGTTTTATCGGAACTGTATCGAGCATTCCTGTACGACGAAGAGTGATTTGCCCCGCTTCTACATCGCGATGGACGAGGAGCGGATCATCGGCTCGTATGCGCTGCTGAGAAGCGATCTGAACAGCAGGCAGGACCTGGCGCCCTGGTTCGCCTGTCTCTATGTGGACCAAGACTACCGGGGGGAGCGGGTAGGCGCGCTTCTCCAGCAGCATGCGGTCCAAGAGAGCAGGGAGTTCGGATACCAGCAGCTGTATTTATGCACGGATCTGACAGGCTACTATGAGCGTACCGGATGGAGTTATATCGGAGAAGGCTATTCCCTGAATGACGATGAAACCAGGGTGTACGCCTATACCGTCTAATCTGAAAGGGGACCTTGAGCCATGCGTACCCGAACGGTGTTCTATTTTGTCAGGCATGCAGATTCTCCTTATCTCTCTGGGGCGGAACGCTCCAGAGGATTATCTGAGAGCGGGAGGTCGGATGCACAGCTCGTCCGGGATGTGCTGCGCACGGAACCGGTCGACCGTCTGATCTCGAGTCCTTATGCCCGGGCCATCCTGACGATTCAGGATCTGGCCGACGCCCTGCAGAAGCCTATCGAGCTGGAAGAGGACCTCAGAGAACGGCAGATGGCAGGTACGGATTACACGATTGATAGAGAGCGCTTTCATTCGGCGAAAAGAAAGCTGTATGAAGACTGGGACTACGTGCTCCCGGGCGGAGAGTCCAGCAGACGGGCGCAGGCCCGGGCGGTTGCCGTGCTGGAGCGGCTCCTGAGACAATCGGCCGGGAAGCATATCGTCATCGGCACGCATGGCGATATTATGACGCTGATGCTGAATTATTTTATACGGGATTATGATTTTGACTTCTGGGCGGCCACGACGATGCCAGATATTTACAAGCTGGAGGTCGGAGTACACGGGGCTGCCACGGTGACCAGACTGTGGGGAAACTGATGCAGGGAATCGGAAGTGCTCACTGAAGACTCGCAGGCTGTCTAAGCATACAGCGTGGAATCCGATACGATGACAAAATCCGCAGACATGATCCCGTCTAAGACGGGATCATGTCTGCGGCGGAATGGAGGGAGGGGATTGACCGGTTTATCGGGCTCGCAGCCCGTGGACATTTCCGACCTTCCGAGCGATAGGAACGCTTGCAGCCTTTCCCCCGGTTATGGATGAATCCAACTTCTGCAAATCACCTAACTCCGCATGGCAGCCTGCCGCTTGAACTGATCCTCCAACACGAGACAGGCCATTGCCTCAACCACAGGCACAATTCTTGGACAGATACAGGGATCATGTCTCCCTTCTGTTCGAATCTGCCGTTCTTGCCCGTCCGTACCTATGGTTTGCTGCGGGAGGGAGATGGAGGAAGTTGGCTTCACCGCGATACGGAAGATGACCTCCTGCCCGGTACTGATTCCCCCGAGAATACCGCCTGCCTGGTTGCTCAGGAACCCGGCCGCATTCATCTGATCGTTATGCTCGCTGCCGAGCATGGAGGCGCTAGCGAAGCCTGCGCCGAACTCAATCCCCTTTACCGCGCCGATGGACAGCATCGCTTTGGCCAGCTCCGCGTCGAGCTTGTCGAAGACCGGCTCGCCCAGACCCGGAGGAAGACCGCGGACCCGGCATTCGACGATGCCTCCGCAGCTGTCGCCGGCGAGTGCAAGCTGCTCCACCTTCTTGATCATAGCTGCGGCTGCAGCGGGATCGCAGGCCCGAACCGCATTTTGCTCGATCGCCTGCTCGTCAAAAGAACTGCATGCAATGCCCCCGATGGCTGTCGTGTAAGCCAGCACCTGCACGCCCCTGCGCTCCAGTAGCTTACGGGCTACAGCGCCTCCTGCTACGCGTCCGGCTGTTTCTCTCCCCGAGGCCCGGCCGCTTCCCCGGTAATCCCGGATTCCGTACTTCTGCAGGTAGGTGAAGTCAGCGTGACCCGGACGGAAGGCCTGCTGGATATCCTGATACGCCTCCGGCCTCATATCATGATTATGCAGAATAATCATCAGCGGGGTGCCGGTCGTTTTCCCTTCAAATATTCCCGACAGGATATGAACGACGTCGTATTCCTTGCGCGGTGAAGTGACAGAGGATTGTCCGGGCTTCCTGCGGTCCATCTGACGTTGAATATAAGCTTCATCGATATCGACTCCTGGCATAACCCCGTCCACGATGACCCCGACCGCAGCTCCGTGCGATTCGCCGAAGGTCGTTATTCTGAAGCGTTCTCCGAATGTATTGCCGCTCATAGGCTTATTCTCCTTCGCTTGTAAATTGTACGGGAACGCCCAACTGGGCCAGACGTTCGAAGTAATCCGGGCAGGTCTTGGATACGCAGCCCGGATCGGCGATGCGGATGCCCTCCGCCTTCACGGCCAGCAGGGAGAGCGACATCGCCATCCGGTGGTCATCATGCGGGTCCACAAGCGCTGGCTTTGGCTGGCCCGGGTAGACGGTCAGTCCGTCCGGGCGCTCGTCTACCTGAATGACGAGCTTGCGCAGCTCTGAGCAGATGGCAGAGATCCGGTCGCATTCATGATGGCGAATATGGGCGGCGTCCGTGAGTGTAATCGGCCCATCGGCGAAGGGGGCCAGAGCGGCTAGCGTCAGCGTCTGGTCGGACCAGCGGTGCATGCTGACGGTAAATCCACCCTTAAGACGCTGCGCACCCTGCACCTCCACATAATCCGCTCCGCGCAGCACGGTGCAGCCCATGCGTTCCAGAATATCCAGCATCTCCATGTCGGGCTGGCGCGATCGGAAGGCGTTGATATGCGGGGTCCGCACGCAGCCGCCGGTCAAGGCCGCGAGAGCCCAGAAATAGCAGCAGGTGGACACGTCCGGTTCAAGGCGGAGTGTGCAGCCCTGGTAGACGCCTGTCGGAACGTGAAGCGTACGGCCCTGATCAGCCATGACGGGGAAAATGCCGAAGTCGCCCATCATATCAAGCGTAAGCTGCACATAGCCCGGCTGCACGGTACTGCCATCCATGCGGATGCTGAGCGGCTCCCTCGCATAAGATGCGGCCATGAGCAAGCCGCTCATAAACTGGCTGGAGGCCGAGGCTGGAAGCACGGCGCTGCCGCCCTGCAGTCCACGGGCCTCCAGCTCGAGGGGCAGCCCTTGCCCGGCGTGCTTGTACGTGATCGTTGCCCCGAGTCCGGACAGCACGTCCAGTAAGGGAGCAAGCGGCCGCTTGCTCATGCGTTTGCTGCCAGTGACGGTCCAGGTACCGTTGCCTGCAGCGAGCATAGCGGGCAGGAAGCGTGCGACCGTACCGGCAGCGCCGACGTACAGCTCTCCGGATGGTACCGGCCATGAGCCGCCGCAGCCTTCGATCTCGGCGGTGTCCCCGTGAAGGGACACCTTGATTCCCAGCCTAGCCAGTGCATCCAGGCACCAGTAAGAGTCATCGCTGCGCAGAATACCCTCGATGCGGGAGGTTCCCTTGGCCATCGCAGCTATCAATAGCGCACGGTTGGTCAGGCTTTTGCTGCCGGGCAGTCGGATCGTTCCGTTGATGGCAGCGGGGACTGGGCCTACTTGGACAAAGGGTACGCCCGCGTGGGTAGACCAAGGGGACCGTGCTTCCAGATCAGGGGATTGCAAGGGGGATTGCTGGGCTTCCATGGTTATCACTCCTCGTTGAACCTTGGTTATAACCCGATTATAATGAGGATGATGAAATAAAAGAAATCATGAATTCTGAACCATGACATAGAGAGGATTTATGCCAAATGCTGAACTTAGAGTGGTATCGGATTTTCCTGCATACAGCCCGCAGCGGGAATTTCACCAAGGCTGCGCAGGTGCTGCATATTACGCAGCCCTCGGTCAGCTATGCGGTCAAGCAGATGGAGGAGGCGCTGGGCATCCGGCTGTTCCACCGGCTGTCCAAGGGAGTGGAGCTGACGGAGGAGGGACGGGCGCTGCTCGGCTATGTGGACGAGTCGTTCGCCTTGCTGGATGCTGCGCAGCAGCATCTGCATAATCTGAAGCAGCTGACGGAAGGCGAAGTGCGGATCGGGGCGAGCGAATCACTGATCAAGCATCTGCTGCTCCCGCAGATGAACCGATTTCACGAAGAGTATCCAGGCATCCGTATCCGCCTGTCTCATGGCAGCACGCCACAGCTGACGCAGCGCCTCCGGGAAGGACTCATCGACTGCGCCATCGTGCATATGCCGGTGGAAGATCCTCAGCTGGAGCTCCGGCGTCTCGCGAGGCTGGAGGATTGCTTTGTCGTGGGCCAAGCTTACCGGGCGTGGACGGGTCGCACCTTGTCGGCAGCAGATGTGGCTGGCCTGCCCTTGCTGCTGCTCTCGGAGGGGAGCAGCACACGGGTATTCGTCGAGCGGTGGTTTACCGCGAGAGGTATTGCGGTGAAGCCGGATATGGAGCTGGGCAGTATCGATCTGCTTACAGCATTCGCCAGGCAGGGATACGGGGCAGCATTCATGACCCGATCCTTTGTAGAGGAGGAGCTGCGAAGTGGCGAGCTGCTGGAGCTCCTCCTGGATGAGGCGCTTCCGCACCGAAGCATCGGCATCGCGACGCGCCGGGACAGGGCATTGCCGCTGGCGGCTGAGCGCTTTATGGATAGACTGACAGCCGGTAACGCCGGTCCAGATTAGCAATAGGAGGACCCGAGGACCTAGGGAATGGGGATTCGGGGGAGCAGCATCATGACCTGCCGTCAATGGCGGAGCGTGCTGCTGTTTTTTTGGACCTTAGGCTGGAGGGGGGCTGAATCCATCATGATCGGCTGCTGATTCAAACCGCATAGATTCGGGTAAAACCTAGAATGAATTATCCGAAGGTTAATTAATCGTGCCCAGAATATGCTGCCACAGGATACATATAGAAGTAGAAGCAGTGTCTGATGGGTATACTACGCGGGATACCCGCCTCTACGGCCTCGTAGGGAGCGTGCGACTATTTGAATCAGATGGAGGAAGGGATATATGCCAAGTAAAGAAGCAGCACTCATTCCCCAGCCGAAAACGTTCGGCCCGCTCGGCAATTTGCCGCAAATCGACAAGGATGCACCGGTTCAATCCTTGACCAAGCTGACTTATACATATGGACCGATCTTCAAGATGGATTTTGCCAGAGGTCCGGAGCTGTACATATCTGGCCATGAGCTGGTGGAAGAGGCCTGCGACGAGTCTCGCTTCGACAAACGGGTCTGGGCCCCGTTGCAGAAGGTAAGAGCCTTCGCCGGAGACGGCTTGTTCACGAGCTGGACAGAGGAGCCCAACTGGCAGAAGGCACATAACATTCTGCTGCCGAGCTTCAGCCAGCGGGCGATGCAGGGCTACCACCAGATGATGCTCGATATCGCCCTGCAGCTGGTGCAGAAGTGGACCCGGCTCAACCCGGAGGACGCGGTGGAAGTGCCTGAGGATATGACGAGATTGACGCTGGATACGATCGGACTGTGCGGATTCAATTACCGGTTCAACAGCTTCTACCGCGAGCAGCCCCACCCGTTCATTGTTAGCATGACCCGTTCGCTCGATGAGGCGATGAGCCAGCTCCAGCGTCTGAACATCCAGGATAAGCTGATGATTATGACGAAGCGGCAGTTCCGGCACGATATCGAGTCGATGTTCACACTCGTGGACCATATCATTGCCGAGCGCAAGGCTGCGGGCAGCCAGGACGGGGAGGATCTGCTCTCCCGGATGCTGAACAGCAAGGACCCGGAGACAGGCGAGGGATTGGACGACGAGAACATCCGCTATCAGATCATTACGTTCCTGATCGCCGGGCATGAGACGACCAGCGGCCTGCTTTCCTTCGCAATCTACTACCTGCTCAAGCATCCCGACAAGCTGAGGAAGGCCTGTGAAGAGGTGGACCGCGTGCTGACGGATCCGCTGCCGACCTATAAGCAGGTGGTGGAGCTCAAATATATTCGCATGATTCTCAACGAATCGCTGAGGCTGTGGCCGACGGCGCCTGCCTTCTCGGTCTATGCCAAGGAGGACACGACGCTGGGCGGCAAATATCCGCTTCAGAAGGGAGACAGCCTGAACATCATCATCCCCAAGCTGCACCGTGATCCGGATGCCTGGGGCGACGATGTCGAGGAGTTCCGGCCTGAGCGGTTCGAGGACCCGCATAGGGTGCCGATGCATGCGTTCAAGCCTTTCGGCAATGGGCAACGGGCTTGTATCGGCCAGCAATTTGCACTGCACGAGGCGGTACTGGTGCTGGGGATGGTGCTGAAGCATCTGGAGCTGATCGACCATGAGAGCTACCAGCTCAAGGTGAAGGAAACGCTGACGCTAAAGCCGGACGGCTTCCGCATTCGCGTCCGTCCTAGAGTGCCAGTAGCTGTGGGAGATACGTCCACGTCCGCGGCTACAGCTACGGCTAGCCGCCCGGCGTCTGGCGTCTCCGCCGAGGGCAAGCAGCCACTCGGGGACGCATCGCCCTCCGGCTCGAGACTCGTAGGCAGCGACCATCCGCCGCTACTCGTGCTGTATGGCTCCAATCTCGGCACCGCCGAAGGCATCGCCCGCGAGCTAGCGGACACGGCACGCTTCCACGGGGTGCGAAGTGAGGTGGCCCCGCTGGATGCCAGGCTCGGCAAGCTGCCTACGGAAGGAGCCGTGTTCATCGTCACGGCCTCCTATAACGGCAAGCCGCCTGGCAATGCGCGCCAGTTCGTGCAGTGGCTGGAGCGGGTAGAGGCGGGCGAGCTGGCAGGTGTCAGCTATGCGGTATTCGGCTGCGGAGACCGCAATTGGGCCTCCACCTATCAGGATGTGCCGAGGCTGATCGATGAGCAACTGGCGGCCAAGGGCGCCCGCAGGCTGACTTCCCGGGGGGAAGGCGATGCCAGCGGGGACTTCGAGAGCGAGCTGGATCAGTGGCGAGCGCACCTGTGGCCGGATGTGATGGAGGCCTTCGGCCTGCGGTTCAACGACAAGGTTGAGCAGGCACGCAGCACGCTGACCGTCCAATTCGTCAGCGGCCTCGCCGCCGCTCCGCTGGCTCAGTCCTATGAGGCTGTGCACGCGGCCGTGATGGCGAGCCGCGAGCTGCAAGCGCCGGAGAGCGGGCGGAGCACCCGGCATCTGGAGGTTGCGCTGCCGCAGGGCGTCGCATACCAGGAGGGCGATCATCTCGGCGTGCTGCCTGGTAACCGCAAGGAGCAGGTGGACCGCATTCTCCGCCGCTACCGGCTGAACGGGCATGATCAATTGATCCTGAGTGCAGCCGGCCGCAGCTCGGCGCATCTGCCGTTGGAGCATCCGGTGCGCCTGCACGACCTGCTCACCTATAGCGTGGAGCTGCAGGAAGCGGCCACTCGCGCTCAGCTGCGGGAGCTGGCAGCCTTCACGGTATGCCCTCCGCACAAGCGGGAGCTGGAGGCACTGCTGGAGGATACGGCTTACCGGGAGCAGGTGCTGAGCCGCCGCTTGTCCATGCTGGATCTGCTGGAGAAATACGAGGCTTGTGAGATGCCGTTCGAGCGGTTCCTGGAGCTGCTGCCGCCGCTCAAGCCGCGGTATTATTCAATCTCCAGCTCTCCGCGCGTGCAGGCGGATACGGCCAGCATCACGGTAGGGGTAGTCCGCGGTCCGGCCTGGAGCGGCCTGGGCGAATACCGGGGTGTGGCCTCCAGCTATCTGGCGGACCGCCAGCCGGGGGACGACGTGCTGATCTTCGTGCGCACGCCGGAGTCGGGCTTCCAGCTCCCGGATGACCCACAGGTCCCGATCGTAATGGTCGGACCGGGGACGGGAGTGGCCCCGTACCGGGGTTTCCTGCAAGCCCGGCTCGCTCTGAAGCGGGAGGGTCAGGCGCTTGGCGAAGCACATCTGTACTTCGGCTGCCGAGGAGAGGGCGAGTACATCTACCGGGATGAGCTGGAGGCGTTCGCTCAGGAGGGGGTAGTCACGCTCCATACGGCCTTCTCCCGCAAGGCGGGCGAGCCCAAAACCTATGTCCAGCACCAGATGGAGCAGGACGCGGATACCTTGATCGGGCTGCTGGACCGCGGTGGCCGGCTCTATGTCTGCGGCGACGGAAGCAAGATGGAGCCTGATGTGGAAGCGACCCTGCAGCGAGCCTACGGCCAGGTCCACGGCGTGGACGACGAGGAGGCGAAGCGCTGGCTGCAGCAGCTTCAGGAAGAAGGTCGCTACGCGAAGGATGTGTGGAGCGGGGAGCAAGCCCGGTGAGGCCCCGCGTGCGATAAGCATCCGAGTCCAGACGAGGCGGGCATACAACAGGAGGACAGCCAGGCGTCGGCTGTCTTCTTTTTTTATCCCCCTGCACATCCCCAGCGCCATTAACGTAAAAAACTCCTCATATTCAAGGAATTACCTTATAATAGGTAGATATACATGAATTTCAATTCACTTGTTGATCATCGGGGCACGATCCAAGACCTATCCAGGAGGGATGTAGGCTCATGAAAGCGAGATTTTCCCATAGGGTAAACAGGTATAAAAAACATGCTATCTCCCTATTATGTACAGCCCTGCTATCGATCAGTTCGGTTGGAGCGGTGGGTGCCTGCGGAAGCGTTAAGAGTATGAATGCGAAGCCCGGCACTATGTATTCCCATAGCTCTAGCGGTGAACCCGTTATCGCATACGATGCCGGCAACTCATATTCTTTGGATCAAGAGGGTCATGTCCTCATCTCGTACCGAAACGGGGACGTTACGGCGCAAGCCCCGTTAACTTTGGATACAACGGGTTCCGTCCAGGGCATGGGCAGAGCGGACACGGGCTTTTATATAGCAGAGGAAAAAACGGCTATCGTGTATGGCTTTGCCAACGGGCAATCCTCGCAGCTTCATGTATTAATCAGCGAGGACATGGGGAAGACGTGGACCGACACGCCGATTCCAGGCTCAGCGGGATATGATACCAAGTTCATCGGATTCACAAATAAAGCCGAAGGCTGGATCGTCTCGGGCGGTTCCGCAGGGGCGGGACGTTCACTGAATCATGTGTATCAGACCTCGGATGGAGGGAAGACCTGGCGGGAGCTTGGCAACCCGAATGATCAATATACGGAACAATTGACGGGTGCGGGGTTTTCCAGCGGGGATATTGGCTTTCTGGGGTACAGATATTATGCGGACAAGGGGCCTACCGTTTATTGGACGCAGGATGGGGGGAAGTCATGGGAGAAGCTCGTGATCTCGCTTTCGGATTCATGGGATGCGTATCAGAAAACCCCTCTTTCCCCCGTTTTCAACGGAAAAGACGGACGACTTCCTATCCTGCTTAGCCTGGACGGTGAGGTGGCAGGAACGGTATATCTAACCAGCAAGGACTACGGACTAACTTGGAATGATGAGGAAGGACGAATCCTCTCGGAAGGACATTATCGGTAGGCATGGTGACCGTTTGTGTTTTTGTCGGATACGGCAGCTGCTGGGCGGCTGGCAATCCCATAAAGTTCAGCATTGACAGGCTACCTGAACGTTGCTAGAATTTCGTTAAAATATATCGGAATATACGAATTTGTGAACCCTTATCAAGCAAGAAGGCGAGACCCCACTCTGTGGGGTTATTTCAGCAGGAGCGGCATGTCCGGCGGGTTGCCGATAGGGTCTTTTTCTTCATCCATACGGGAAGGTGAGCAATGAAACTCAAGCTGAGGCACAAGCTGGTGCTTTTCGTCATTATTGGAGCTGTTGCCATCAGCTTTATCGGGCTGCTCTATGTCGGGCGCATCCAAACGCTGTACGAACGGCTCGTCTACGAGGAAGCCAGCGATAAGCTCTATCTGTACTCGGAGCGGATGGAGGAGAAGCTGAACGAGATCGACAAGTTCACGCTGACGGTCGTGAGCGATCCGGATATCCAGCAGACGCTGAAGCAAATCAAGAAGGATCAGGGGACGCTGGAATACTTGAATGCCGTAAGCTCCTTGAAGCAAAAGCTGCTCATGTACCCGTTCCATGACTACGCGATCAAATCGGTCGTGATCGTTGACACGAACGGTCACGAATATTTGGCCGGCTCGCTGGCGGATGCACCGGTCCCGGCACATAATGAGGAGCTGCTGCGCCTGGCAGCTAGCAAGGCGGGGGCCAGTCTCTGGATCGGGGGCAAGGAGCCGGTGACGTTCCTGTCCGTGAGGCAAATTCGCGCGGTCCAAAATATGGACCTCCAGCCGCTGGGCACGATGATCATCCGGGTCGATGCCGATCAGATCGTAAGCCGTAAGGATAAGAAGCGCACGCGCTATGAGTCCACCTTGCTGATCCAGGACGGGGACAAGCCGGTTTATGCCGATAAAGGCGAGACGCTGGCGGTGGAGCTTCCCGAAGGCTTCCGCTCCGGGCAGGAGCCGTATCGGATGATGAGCGTGAACAACCGCAGGTATCTGGCGACCTACTCGACGCTGGATTATACGGGCTGGACATTTATTCATCTCGTTCCTTACGACTCGCTGTTCGATACAGCCGTGTTCATGAGACGGCTGCTGCTGGTGCTGTATGGCTGTATCTTTGCCGTTCTGATCTGGTTCGGGGTCCTGTTCTCGGGGAATATCACCCGTTCCCTGGAAGATTTGGCCCGGCGGATGATGCGAGTCGAGAAAGGGGATTTTTCCTCCATTCGTGTCGAAACGGTGAGAAATCCCGATGAGATCGGGCTGCTCCGCCTAAACTTCTCCAGAATGGCCGAACGGCTCGATGTGCTGATCAAAGAAAACTACATGAAGCAGCTTCATCTGAAAGAGTCGCAGTACGAGACGCTGAAGGCGAAGCTGAATCCTCATTTTCTGTATAACACGCTGGATTCGATCAATTGGCTGGCCCGGCGCAACGGGCAGACTGCGATCTCCGGGATGGTCAAGGCGCTCGGCGATATGCTGCGCAGTACGATCAGCCGCAAAGAGATGGTGACCGTCCGGGAGGAGCTCGCCCATCTGAACAACTACTTGTTTATTCAGAAGTTTCGGTTCGAGGAGCGGCTCCGCTATGACATCGAGATTTCCAGGGAACTGCATAGTCTGTATCTGCCGAGCATGATTCTGCAGCCGATCGTCGAGAATTGCATGAAGTACGGGATCGACGAGACGACAGGACGATGCGAGATTTCGATTAGCGGGGAGCGGTTCGGTGACCGGCTCGATCTGTGGATTACAGACCGCGGGCCGGGTATGGATGCGGATTATCTGAGTGAAGCGGCCGGGCAGCCGGAGCTAGGGGCTGGCGGTACGGCCGGCAAGACGGAGGGTACAAGCGGAGGCTTCGGTTTGCGAAGCATCCATGAACGCATACATTTGCTGTACGGGCAAGATTATGGCATTAGCATCCATCAGGGACTGGATCAAGGGACGATCATCCGGATCTCCTTGCCGGTCATGACAGAAAGCGGGGCAGCAGGATGAGTCATTATCAAGTATGGGTCGCCGACGACGAACGGATGATCCGGGAAGGTATCGCGGGGATGATTCAATGGGAGGAACTGGGACTGACGCTGGCCGGAACGGCAGCGGATGGACAAGCCGCTTACCTCGATATCAGGAAGCACCGTCCCGATATCGTCATTACGGATATCAAGATGCCCCGGCTAAGCGGGCTGGAGTTGATCAGGAAAACGCAGGAGGAACACGCCGACATTATCTTCATCGTTTTATCGGGCTACGGGGAGTTTGAGCTGGCTGCACAGGCGATGAAGTTCGGCGTCCGGCATTATCTGCTGAAGCCGAGCGACGAGAAGGAAATTATGCAGGTGCTGCAGGAGGTCAAGGAGGAGCTCGACGCCAGGCGGAACCGGGAGCGGGAGTTCGAGGGGCTGCGGCTGCAGCTGGCGGAGACGGAGAGGCGTCAGGAAACGGCCGGTGCGGGAGCGTCGGGCTTCTATGCTTATGAGGACGGAGGCTCATCGAGTCATAGCCGGGCAGCAGCCTCTACGGAGGGAGAACCCCCGGCAGCAGCGGAAGAAGAGGAGCGGCTGCAGCGAATCGTCGCTGCGGTCCGCCATGGCGACGACAAGGAGCTGGAGCAGGGGCTGGAGGCGTTCTTCCAGGCCTTATTCGAGCAGCGTTCCGAGCCGAAGCTCGCGACAGGCCGCTGCATGGAGCTGTTGGATGCCGTGCTCCGGGAGGCGGTGCAGTCCTTCGGCTACAAGCGCGAGAGCGATGGTGTGCGCATCTGGCAGATGAAGACGCTGATGGAGATCAGGCAGTATATCGAGCGTGAGCTGGCCGTGCTGATGGACAGCCGGAAAGAACTGCACTCGGGCAAGAGATCACGGGTCGTCGTCAGGATCAAGCAGCTAACCGCCGAGCATCTGGAGAACCGGCAGCTGTCCCTGCAGTGGCTGGCCCAGTACCATCTATTTCTGAACTCGGAATATTTGGGCAAGTTATTCAGCCAGGAGACCGGGGAGAAGTATACCCGGTACTTGACGGTCCGGCGTATGGAGAGAGCCAAGGAGCTTATCGAGGCGATGCCGCAACTGAAAATGTATGAGGTCGCGGAGCGGTGCGGGTTCGAGCAGGACCCGCAATATTTTGCCCATGTGTTTAAGAAAATAAATGGCTGTTCCCCGGCAGAATACCGCAAGCGGCTGAGCGGGGAAGCGGAATAAAAGCGGATTTTTACAAGAAAAAGATCGGTTTTTTATCTACTGCGGAGGGGCGATTGGACGTAAACTATTATAAAACAAAGTAAATTCATCAGGAATATAGGAAAGGCGGTAGGAGGGAAGATGACTCGACCCGCTCATCGGGACCCATTCATCCGCAATGCACGAGAGGCGGAGATCGCGGCAAGGTCGGAGCGCCTAGCCTCGGTATTCGCGGAGAGAGCCTCCAAGCATGATCTGGAGGGGTCGTTTCCGTTTGACAACTTTGAAGATCTGAAGCAGTCGGGGTACTTGAAGCTGACCGTTCCGCGCGCCCACGGGGGAGAAGAGGCATCGGCTTACGAACTGGTACTGGCTCAGGATCATCTGGCTAGGGGCGACGGCTCAACGGCGCTGGCAGTCGGCTGGCATATTCACTTGATTATGCAGCATCGTCTGTCCGGGGCATGGCCGGAGCGGCTGTACGCCAAACTGTGCGAGGATGTGGTGCGGGACGGCGCTCTCATCAATGAGCTGGCCAGCGAACCGGCTACCGGCAGCCCGACGCGCGGAGGCAGGCCGACGACGACGGCGAGCCGGACTGAGGGCGGCTGGCGGATCAACGGGCGCAAGACGTTCAGCACGCTGAGCCCGATTCTCAAGCAATTCGTCGTGACGGCCGGGATTGACGGCAGTGACAAGGTCGGCTCCTTCCTCGTCCGCAGCGGTCCGGGCGTCACCGTCGAGGAGACGTGGAACACGCTGGGCATGCGGGCGACCGGCAGCCATGATGTGCATCTGCAGGATGTGTTCGTGCCTGACGAGGATACGATCCGCGGACTGGAGCAGCCTGCGGTACCTTCAGCGCCTGTGCCGACGGAAGCTACCATGCTGCATATTCCGGCTTGTTACATCGGAATTGCCCATGGTGCGAGGGACTTCGCGCTGGAATTTGCCCGCAGGCATCAGCCCAACTCGCTCACCGTCCCGATCGCCGAGCTGCCTAACATCAAGCGCCAGCTAGGGCTGATTGAGGCCGATCTGATCTCGGCCCGCAGCTATCTGTACCAGACGGCCGACCGATGGGACCGGGAGCCGGATAACCGGGCAGCGCTCAAGTCCGAGCTGGGGCTGGCCAAATACATCGCCACGAATGCGGCGCTCCGCATTGTCGACCAGGCGATGCGCATCGTTGGCGGACTTAGCCTGTCCCGCAGTCTGCCGCTGGAGCGCATGTACCGTGATGTCCGGGCAGGCCTGCACAATCCGCCGATGGATGACATTGTGCTTACGAATCTGGCGAACCGTGCGATCGTGGAAGCGGAGTAAGGCCGGACGCAGGGCTGGACATAGGGAAAGCGGAGCTGCCAAAGAAACGGAAGCACAGGGATAACCGCAATCACGGAAGCAGCAGGAAGAACGGCAGTAAGCCAGTTTACGCGTAAAAGGGAGCAGCGCTATGGTCCGCTTGAGGAGACTCGGAATCGGCATATTGCTTGTGCTGGCAGTCATTCTGACGATTTGCATGAGCGCCGTGGGCACGGGTTCGGTATTAGACCGAAACCGCATGTCTTCTACAGACATGCCCGGAAGCCCCGAGCCCGTCACGCTTAGACTGACTTACTGGGCCAACTCCCAATTGACCGTAGAGAAGAACGAGGCTGTCATCCGTTTGTTCGAGCAGGCGTATCCGAATATCCGCGTGAAGGCGGAATATTTCTGGGGAGATGCTTACGCGGGCAATCTGGCGGTGATGGCGGCCACGAATAGCTTGCCGGATATGATCCGGATGGATTACGCCGATATTCTGAAATACATCGAGAAGGACCTTCTGCTGCCCTTGAATCCGTATATCGAGTCGGGGGCGATCGATCTTGCCCTAAGCAATCCGATTCACAATCAAGCCTCCACGGCTCATGGCTTGACCTATGGCATCAACATCGGCAATAACGCGCTGGTCATGTTCTATAACCCCAAGCTGCTGCATGAGGCGGGCGTGGAGCCGCCCGGGCCGGACTACACCTGGGAGCAGTACGAGAGCGATCTTCGGACGATCCGGGTGAAGACGGGTGTCTACGGGGATATGGTGTGGACCTTTAAGCACTTCCAGGTATGGCTAAGACAGCAGGGGAAGTCGCTGTATAACGCCTCGCAGACCGGTCTGGGCTACGACGATGACGAGCTGTTCGTCTCTTTCTTCAAACGGCAGCTCCGCCTGCAGGACGATGGGCTGATCAGTCCCGCGGCGCTGGAGCAGGGTACGCGGGGACTGGACGATGGAGTGTTCCCGCGCGGTTTGACGGCCTTCGGCGCCCAGACGTATTGGAGCAATCAGATCGATATTATGGAGAAGCAGCTTGGGTATCCGATCGGGCTGGCGATGTACCCGGGCTCGGGTGACCGAGGCATGTACATCAAGCCTTCCTTCTTCCACGGGATTGCGAGAAGCTCCAAGCATCCGGATGAGGCGGCGCTGTTCATCGACTTTTTCACGAACAACCTGGAGGCGGCGAAGACGCTGAACGGCTACTTCGGACTGCCGTATAACCCGCGGGTGATCGCAGGGATCAGAGATTCCCTCTCGCCGACGCAACGCAAGGTGCTGGATTATCTGGATCTGGTGGAGCGGCGGGGCAGCCCCATCGATCCGCCGGAATCGGCGGTCGGCTCTGAGCTGGTCAAGCTGTTCAATCTGCTGCAGCGGGAAATGTTGTACCGGCGGATTACGCCGGAGGAGGGCGCAGCCAAATTCCGCAGCGAGGCTATGGCTAAGCTGTCCGCTCAAGCTCAGACCCCTTAACTTTCATAATGGAAATGGAGATAGAAGAAGCATGAATAAACACGTAAAGCTCACACTCACAGGTCTGCTCGTTGCCTCGGTGGCAACTGCCGCAGGCTGCAGCAAGGCCGAACCGGCCGCTACAGGAACTTCTAACGGCAAGACGGAGAAAAATGAGGTCGTCAAAATCGAGTTTTTCCAGCAGCAGGGAGAGGAAGCGATCCAGAAAGCCTACAAGTCCGTGATCGAGGACTTCTCCAAGGAATACCCGAAGATCAAAATCGAGATGAACACCGTTCCGGATTCCGTTAAAGTGCTGACGGCGAGAATCGCCTCGGGCGATATTCCTCCGCTGTTCACCGACTGGCCGACCCAGCTCCAATTCAAGGAAAAGGTGAAGAACGGCTATATCGAGAAGCTGAGCGGAAAGCCATTCCTGGAAAAAGTCAATAAATCGTACCTGGCGATGACACCGGCGAATGACGGCGAATATTACTCGCTGCCATATGCCCGCAATTACATGGCTGTCTACTACAACCTGGAGCTGTTCCAGAAGTTTAATGTGCAGATCCCGACGACCTACGCGGACTTCATCGCAGCCTGCAAGACCTTCGCCGCAGGCGGCGTCACCCCTCTGTATCTGCCGATCAAGGACGTGGGCCATATCTTCCAGGCGACTAACATCGCTTATGTGCCAGGCGGCGTCGAGGAGATGGTCAAGGTGTCCAAGGGGCAGGGGCAGGTCGCGAATAACCCGGCTTTCCTGGCCTTCGGCAACAAGCTCAATGAGCTCGTCAGCTATGCAAACAAGGATGCTTTCGGCGCCAGCACCGCGATGATGCAGGAGGCCTTCGCGAACGGCAAGGCGGCGATGATTATCTCGGGCTCTTACGGCCGAGGCAATATCAAGCTCGCCAATCCGAATCTGAAATTCGGCGCGTTCCCGCTGCCTAACGATACGTTGCAGACGACCACGACGCTCAGCGGCGTGAACGCAGCGTTGTCCGTCTCGGCCAAGGCCAAGCCGGAGGAGAAGGAAGCGGCGATCACATTCATCAGCTACCTGGCACGTCCGGAAGTCGCTCAGAAGTGGTCCGACCTGTCCGGCGAGCCGTCCATTATTCAGGGAACCAAGTACGAGGATGCGAACCTGAAGCCGCTGCTGGACTTCATCGACAAGGGCCAGGTGCATGACTGGATGGCATCCACGCTGCCGAACAATATCGTGACGGAGCTGTACAGCACAACACAGGCTTTCCTGCTGGATAAGCAAAGCCCGGAGCAATATGTGAAGAATATCGAGGCCACGATTAAACTAAACGCTGCCAAATAAGAGCGTACAGCAACAGGGAGGGTCATTTCAGAAGGGTTCCCTTCGAAATGATCCCCCTTTTTCCAATTTCGATCCGAAGGAAAGAGGTGCGGCATGAACCGGAATCGGGTCTTCTCCTGGGACCGTGCTACGTATTTTTTGTTTACGCTGCCTGCGGTGGCGCTATATTCGGTCTTTTTCGTATATGCTGTCATCGTCGGTATCAATTACAGCTTCACCGACTGGAACGGGATCAGCAAGGGCTATCAGTATATCGGGTTCGATAATTACACGAGTCTGTTCCAGAATCCGAATTTCTGGCAGTCTCTGCAGATTACGGGCAAGTATGCGGTGATGCTCGTCATCGGGGTGATGCTGCTGTCGCTCATTCTCGCGCTCAGTTTGAATTCCCTGAGGTTCTTCAAGACGCTCGTCAAGTCGGTCTACTTCCTGCCGGCTATGATCAGCGCGGTCACGCTGTCCCTGATCTGGGACCAGATGTTTTACCGCCTCACGCCGAAGATCGGCGAAGCGCTGAATATCGCTGCACTGATGCAAAGTCCGCTCGCGAGCCCGAAATATGCACTGATCGCCATCGTGCTGGTCAATATCTGGCAGGCGGTGGCGCTGCCGACGTTGATTTTCATCGCCGGGCTGCAATCGGTGCCCGAGGAGCTGTACGAGTCCGCCCGGATGGATGGGGCGACCACATGGGGCAGGTTCCGGTTCATCACGCTGCCGTTTCTCGTGCCTACGATCACGGTCAATATGGTGCTGGCGATCAAGGCCGGCGTCACTTCCTTCGATTATGCCTACACGCTGACGGGCGGTGGACCGATCAAGGCGAGCAATCTGATCGGCATCATGATCTACAATGACGCTTTTCAGAACATGAAGTTCGCGATGGCCAATGCCGAATCCGTCGTGCTGTTCGTGATCATTGCCCTCCTGTCCTTTGTCCAGATCTGGGTATCCCGTAAAGGCGGTGTGAATGCATGAAGCTGACGATCCAAGCGGAAGGGCTCGGCTGGAGAATCATTCGAAATGTGATTCTGCTAGTGGGCATTCTCCTCATTCTCGGACCGCTCTATCTCGTGGTGGTCAATTCCTTCAAGACACTGCCTGAGGCGGGCCGAAGCTTCTTTGCTCTGCCGGAAAGCCTAAGCTTCCATAACTACGCAGAGCTGCTGGCCAAGGGGGATTATTGGCGCTATGTGTGGAACACGACGTACATTACGTTTTTCTCGGTGCTGCTGGTCGTGCTGATCAATCCGGCGGTGGCCTATGCGATCGCCCGGAATCGGCATAAACGCTACTATAACTTTATCTATCTCTACATGCTGCTGGGCTTGTTCGTACCGTTCCAGGTCATCATGCTGCCGCTGACGAAAATTATGACGGGGCTCAATCTGCTGAACCCGTTCGGTTTGATTCTGCTGTACGGCGCGCTCAGTCTGACGAGGGGCGTATTCCTGCTCGTCAATTACATCCAGAATATGCCGGCAGAGATCGAGGAAGCGGCTCGCATCGACGGCTGCAGCACGTTTCAGATCTATTCGTCGATTATCCTGCGGCTGATCGCCCCGATGCTGGCGACGCTGATCATTATGGATGCGCTGTGGTTCTGGAACGACTTCATGCTGCCCTTGCTGCTGCTGAACAAGGCCAAGGAGTTCTGGACGCTGCCGCTGTTCCAATACAATTTCAAGACCGAGTATTCGTTCAATTATACGATGGCCTTTACTTCGTATCTGCTGGCGATGCTGCCGATCATCATCGTGTACGCCTTCGGGCAAAAGCATATTATCGCGGGGCTGACCGACGGTGCGATCAAGGGTTGATGGGCGGATGATGGGGCCAGCTGTTGTTAGGCATGCACATCAATAGCTGATCTAAGGAGGAACTAAGCGATGAGTAAGGAAACGGGGCAGGAAGCGGCGCAGGACCTGGAGCTGGAGAAGCGGATTGACGACTGGATCCGTCTCCATCAGGACGAGCTGCTGGCCGACATCGCGCTGCTCGTATCCATTCCCAGCGTGGCCACGGAGAGCGCCGAGCCGAAGGTGTACGGCAAGGCCTGCGCAGAGGCGCTGGAGGCGGTGCTGGCGCTTGGGGAGCGATACGGCTTCCGCACGTCCAATACCGACTACCGCTGCGGGGTGATCGAGGGAGGGGGAGCGGGCCAGCGAAGCGTCGGCATCTGGGGGCATACCGATGTCGTGCCTGCCGGGGACGGCTGGGTCTATCCTCCGTTCCAGTCGACACGTGTCGGTGATTTCCTGATCGGCCGGGGCGTGCAGGATAACAAGGGCCCCGTCGTCGCCGTTTTGTACGCGCTGCGCTGCATCCGGGAGCTAGGGCTTCCGCTTCGCTACATGGTCAAGCAGATCATCGGCAGTGCCGAGGAGATCGGGATGGGCGATGCGGTGTATGTCGTCCAGCACGGGGATGTGCCGGACTTCAATATCGTAGCAGACAGCGGCTTCCCGGTCTGCTATGGGGAGAAAGGCCTGATCCAGGCAGACCTGATATCGCCCAGTCTGGGAGGTGGAGCGGTGCTTGGCTTCCGGGCGGGCAGCGCCTCCAACATCGTACCCGGCGAGGCCGAGCTGACGCTGCGCTATGACGAAGGGCTGGGGCGCAGGCTGCAGGCTCTGCCGGAGACGGTCACGGTAACGCGCGTGGATGCGCCGGGCGAGCTGCCGGGGGATTTGGGTGCAGTCAGGCTGACGGCCCGGGGAATTCCGGGGCATGCGGCCTTTCCGTCCGGCTCGATCAATGCGATTCACGTGCTGTTGGACGCCGTGCTCGCTGCGGGTTTGCTGGATGCCGGAGAGGCGTCAGCCTTCCGGTTCATCGCGGCGGTGTGCGCCACTTATGACGGAGCAGCGCTGGGCATCGCCTGCGCGGATGAGGTGTCCGGCGAGCTGACCTGCGTCGGCGCGATCGGCAGCCTGGTGCGGGGCGAGGCCCGTCTGAATCTCAATATCCGGTGTCCGATTACGGCGGATGCTTCCGTCCTTCTCAAGGCGCTCGAGCAGTCGGCTGCCGGTCATGGCTTCACGCTTGACGCGGTGCAGGTGAATAAGGGCAACCGGGTCGATAAGGATGCCCCGGAGGTCAGGCTGCTGAACGATACGTTCAACCGGGTGATGGGGACGCAGAAGGAGCCGTTCGTCATGGGCGGCGGCACCTACGCCCGCAAGCTCCCGCATGCCGTTGGCTTCGGTCCAGGGATGCCGGCGGATGTATCTGTGCTCGGCTTGCCGGAGGGCCATGGACAGATTCATGGGCCGGATGAAGCCCAGTCAATCCCGAATCTGCTGGCGGCGCTCAAGGTTTATGTGATGGCGCTGCTGGCTTTGAATGAATGGGCCGAGTCATGAGCGGGAAATAGGCAGGCTGTAAAGGCTAAGACGGAGTAGCCCGGTTGCTGCGGCAGCGGGCTTTCTGTATGTTTACCGGATGAATATGTCTGCTAGTACGCTTCTTCGTAAACATTTCAATTGACACTATTCTTATCGCTGCTATAGACTAAAGGATGATAATTGCATAAGTGGAAACAGGTGCTTTGGCTTCGGCCAAAGCTTAAAAGGGAAGTACGGTGCAAATCCGTCACGGTCCCGCCACTGTAAAGGGAGCCGGAAGGTCCGGCTATTTCTCGGTACGATGTCACTGGAGCTTGCTCCGGGAAGACGCCGAGAGAGAAACCCTGAGTCAGGAGACCTGCCTGTTTGGACAACACTGCTTTGACCTGCGGAGAATGGGGAGGTGTTAGAATGCTGAGGCTTATTGGTGGACCTCGATTATTTCGAGCCGTCCTGTCTATTAGAGGAGCATGTCTAACCGCTGATCGCGGGTAGGGATGCTCCTTTTTGCTGTGTGTGAGATCTGGAGGAAAGAGGGGGTCAGATGAGTCGTTTATCGCAAGAGAGATCTGCCGCAGCAACCCGGATCGCAGCCGAGGGACGGTTCCCCCTCATCGTGCTGGGGCTGGCTGTGCTGCTGCTCGTGTCGGTTACGCTCGCGGTGATGCTGGGGCCGGTCCGTATCGAACCGTCCACCGTGTGGAAAATTGCGTTCTCGCATATCCCTGGCGTGGACCAGTGGCTGGAGCCGCAATGGTCCAAGGCACAGGGCAATATTATCTGGGACATCCGCTTCCCGCGCGTGCTGCTGGGCGCTGTCGTAGGGGGCGGACTTGCTGTAGTGGGGACTGTCATCCAGGCGCTGACCCGCAATCCGCTGTCCGATCCGTACATTCTGGGTGTGTCCTCGGGCGCGTCCGCTGCCGCTACGCTTGTGATTTTATTCGGCGCGTTTCAAGTGTTCGGCTCGTATGCTCTATCCGTGTCGGCGTTTCTTGGGTCGCTGCTCGCCATCGTGCTGGTCTACATGCTGGCACGCGTCGGCGGCTCGTTGTCCAATACGCGCTTGCTGCTCGCGGGTATCGCAGTGTCTATGATGTTGTCGGCGCTGACCAGCTTTATCGTGACAATGGCGCCGAAGGAAGAAGGCATCCGGTCGGCGATGTTCTGGATGATGGGCAGTCTGACCGGGGCCAAATGGAGCTACTTGTCGCTTCCGTCCTTCTTGGTCGTGGCCGGTACCGCGTACCTGATGCTGCAATACCGTTCACTGAATGCGCTGTTGATGGGAGAAGAGACGGCTGTCACCCTGGGAGTCCACATGGACCGCTTCCGCAAGGTGCTGGTGATCGTGGCCTCCCTGCTGACGGGGGTGATCGTCGCGGTCAGCGGAGCGATCGGATTCATCGGATTGATGATCCCCCATCTGGTGAGGCTGCTGGTAGGCTCCGACCATCGCCGCGTTCTGCCGGTCAGCATGCTGCTGGGGGCATCCTTCATGATCTGGGCGGATGTGTTCGCCCGGCTGGTCCTGGCTCCAGAGGAGCTGCCCGTCGGCATCGTCACGGCGCTGTGCGGCGGTCCGTTCTTTATCTGGCTGCTGCGCCGCAGCTCATACTCGTTCTAGAGGGAGGGAACCGACCGATGAAGGTGGAGGTTCAGGGGCTCTCGTACGGCATCAAGGGAGTCCCTATCGTGCAAGACGTGGACCTGCAGGTGAATCCGGGCGAATTTGTCGGCATCATCGGTCCGAACGGAAGCGGCAAGTCGACGCTGCTGAAAAACATCTACCGCGTGCTGAAGCCCCAAGCGGGTTGGATTTCCTTGGACGGGCAGGCTCTGTCCGAGCTGTCCTACAAGGAAGCTGCGCAGAGGATGGCGGTGGTCAGTCAGGAGACGTCATCCGTCTTTGATTTTACAGTCTGGGATATTGTACTGATGGGCCGCCATCCCCACAAAGGGATGTTTGCCGCAGATACGAAGGGGGACGACGCCCTGGTTCGCGAAGCACTGGACCGTGTAGGGATGGGGGACTATGCGCGGCGGAGCTTCTCCAATCTGTCCGGCGGGGAGAAGCAGCGCGTGCTGATCTCCCGGGCGCTGGCTCAGCAGTCGCAATTTCTCATCATGGACGAGCCGACGAACCATCTGGACATCCGGTACCAGCTGCAGATTATGGACTTGGTCCGCACACTGCGGATTACCGCGTTATCGGCACTGCATGACCTGAATATGGCTTGTTATTTCTGCGACCGGATCATCGTGATGAACGCCGGTCAGGTACACGCTTCGGGCACGCCCGATGAAGTGATAACGCCCGAACTGCTGGAAGAAGTGTTCGGCGTGAGTGCGGAGCTGGCCGTGCATCCGGTGACCCGCAGGCTCAGCATTACGTATTTCCCTGAATCATTGCAATCTCAATTTAAGACAAAAGGAGCCTTACTCGTATGAAACGTTTTTCAACACTGATGATATCTGTGCTCATGAGCACGCTGTTGGTAGTCCTGACCGCTTGCGGTCAAACCCCTTCGAAGAGCCCGGCGGCTGGCGGAGACAGCCCGCAGAAAGCATCGTCCGAGCAAGCGGCAGCTTATACGCCTGTCACGATCCAAAACATGGACCGTACGCTGACCTTCAAGGAAGCTCCCAAGCGGGCTGTCAGCTTGAACCAGCATACGACGGAAATTATGCTGGCGCTAGGTCTGGAGAAGTCGATGGTCGGCACCGCCTACATGGACGACGAGATTCTCCCTGAGCTGAAGGAAAAGTATGCCGCCATCCCGGTGCTCGCTGCCAAGTATCCTTCCCTGGAAGTGCTGCTGGGTGCTGATCCGGACTTTGTCTACGGCCGCAAAAGCGCCTTTGCCGAGAAAGGTGTCGGTACTGTAGAAGCCTTGAAGGAAAAAGGCATCACGGCCTATGTGGCCCAAGGAACTTATGTGCCGTTCGGCTCGCTGGATGACGTGTATGCGGATATCTCGAATATCGGAACTATTTTCAACGT
This sequence comes from Paenibacillus filicis, assembly GCF_038070315.1. Taxonomy (NCBI): domain Bacteria; kingdom Bacillati; phylum Bacillota; class Bacilli; order Caryophanales; family Paenibacillaceae; genus Paenibacillus; species Paenibacillus filicis. The sequence goes on from NZ_JBBPCC010000004.1 coordinate 169,058, forward strand.
GAAGGCCAAATCCGACGCGATGATCGATTCGATGAAAGCGAAAGTGAAAGAGATTCAAGCGAAGATCGGTCAGCCTGAGAAGCCGCTGCGGGTATTTGCCTATGACAGCGGAGATGACAAGGCGTACACAGCAGGTAAATCGTTAACGACGAATCTGGTCCAGCTGGCAGGCGGTAAGAATATTTTCGGCGATGTCGAAAAGGGCTGGGCGACGGTGAGCTGGGAGGAGGTTGTGGCGCGTGATCCGGAGGTGATCCTGATCTTCGATTACGACAAGCCGACGGCCCAAGAGAAGATCAAGTCCCTGCAGAGCAATCCGGCTCTGGCGAATGTGACTGCGATCAAGAATAACCGGTTCGTGATCATGCCGCTGTCCGATGTGTTCGAGGGAGTCCGGAACATGACGGCCCTGGACAAGATGGCGAAGGGCTTCTATCCCGAGAAATTTAAATAAAGACCTGCTCTTCTCGGAGCTGTCGAGAGAAAGAGGCCCGGAGGTGTCGTCGCATTGACTATGACGGATTGTTCATTTTGCCACTATAAATATGACGAATGGTTTGGGGATAGCCGCAACGGTGTGCCTGCGGGCGTGCCGATTGGTGCCTTGGCCGGAACGGTCTGTTCGCGGTGCGGTCTTCAGGGCGTGCGGCATGAGCCGCAAGCCAATGCCCTGTATGCGGGGATAGAGGTGGAGCTGTACGATCAGTTCGCCGGTAAGGCCGGCATCGCCTTCGCCCGCGACTGGGTTCTGGCGACCAGCGGGGGGCTTGCTGAGCCGCCCCGCGTGCTGGAGCTCGGGACGGGCACTGGCCGGATCGCCGTGGAGCTGGCGCAGCACGGCATGCGGGTATGCGGTGTGGATCGCAGCCGGGAGATGCTGAAGCTCGCGGAGGCGAAGCGCCAGCGCGTGCTCAAGGGCCGCGCGGACAGCCTGGAGCTGGCAGAGCAGCCGATGCTGGAGCTGGAGCTGGCGGAGAGGGCGTTCACACACGCCCTGTGTCTTCAGGGCGTGTTCCAGCATATAACCCGGATGAGCGAGCATCGGACGGTGCTTCGGAGAATCCGGGAGCATCTGGCACCGGACGGGCTGCTTGCCGTTGAGCTGCTGCTGCCTCCTGCTGAGGCGAGCTGGAAGACGGTGCAGCGCAAGCTGCTGCCGAAGGACAAGATCGTCTACAGGCACGTAGAAGGGGAAACTTCATGGCGGCGTCAAACGTTCCGGGTCACCACTACCTTCGAAACGTTCGTGGATGGCCTGGAGCAGCCCCGGTACCGCGTAGAGCGGGAGCTGGCGCTTATGACGCCCAAGGAACTGGTCCTGCTGCTGGAGTCGGAGGGCTTCGACGTTGTCGGCCTTGTGGAGAATGAAGGCGCCAGCCAGCCATGGGGCACGGTGCTTCCGACTGGGCTTGACCATCCCGTGTCAGACATGCAGCGGGATGAGTCACTGGAGACGCTGGAGGCCGAGGGACGTCTCGGCACGTCCACGAAGCTTTATAAGCCGGACGCGTGGCGGGCAGGAGGCTTGCACGCGGGAGCAGAGAGCGGTATGCACGGTCACGCGGCCGCCGTGTCCTTCACGGTGATGGCGAGGAAGCGCTGAGCGGGCAGTTAGCGCTGTTCTTTTGCAAAGTAAGACAATAAGTATGTCCATTGAAAGCGCTCGGAAGATAGGGAGGCATAGTCGATGTCCCTTATCTCCCGAGCGCTTTTTTGAACAGCAGTCAAATACGGTCCGGCTCTCTGAAGAACTCCGATAAGGAGTTTTTCTTATTTTGTAAATCGAAAAATCCGCTAAGCCTAGTTTGCCATCGGGTTCGGTCCATTGTCTCTTCGGTCAGACATATCTAGGGAGTTCTATGCCTTGATTATCTTGGGTCTGTCGCTACTCTAGTCTGCTGATTTAGTTAATAACAATAAACATATATTAGTAAAATTATAAAAACTTTGAATCTATTATATAAATATGTTTTATTGCAAATATATGGATTTAATTTCAATATAATGGTATTATCTAGGAGAAGTAAAATTTATCCAAAAAAGGAGAAATAATTCATGAAAAAACTACTCATCCCTACTCTCGCTGCAACACTGTTGTTGTCTATCGGTTCCGGTTCCGCGTTTGCTCAAGAGCCTGGTGTACCTGCTGCCGCTAGTAGCAGCACTAGCGCCGAAGCTTTCGATGTATCTGCTCTAGCGGCTACTGTAAGATTAAATATCAACTGGCCTGCAGTGTCTGGTGCTACGGATTATAGAATTACAATCAGAGATTCAGTCACTGATAATGTAAAAGTGAATCAAAACACAAATGGCAGCAGATCATTTTCTTTCGACGGAAGTGCCGGAACGACTTATAAGGTTTGGGTGGGCGCCTACAATAGCCAAGGAACTCTTATTAAAAATAGTATTATTCAATACGTATATCTAAGTGAAAATGAGAACCCCAATACAATTGCTATTCAGTGGTAAGTTTTAATCACACGATCTGCATGGAAGAAGAGAGCTGCCGAGCGACCGGCGCTCTCTTTTTTTGCTAAGATGAACAATATAACATTCCTGATGAACCCTATCAACCCGGACGGAGGAAGAATTAGGATGGCCGCCCATGCAACCTTAATGAATAGCCGCCCGTCTATAGGATTACCGCATGACCAACAATTTGACAATGACAGTCTTCATGCTGCAAGGTATAGTTAAGGCTACCGGATTTTTTCAACAATTCCTCATCATGTTCGTACTCAGGAGGTACTATGAATACTAAGAAACTAGCAGCTCTAGTAGCTGCAGGCGCTATGGCTTTCTCGTTCACGACGACAGCGGCTTTGCTTCAGCCCGCCGGAACGGCTTTGGCCGCTGAAGCGATCAAGACGACAGACAGCTTCCAAGATCTGAAGAATATTGACGCCAGCTTCAAAGCCAGACTTAATGCAATGCTGGCAGATGGCATCTTCGATGGCGTATCCAGCGATACCTTCGGCCTTCATGACCCAATGACGCGCGCCCAGTTCGCCAAGGTTGCCACGCTTATTTTCGGCATCAAGGTCGATTCGTCTGTTAAGGTGTCCAGCTTCTCGGACGTCCGTGCAGATGATTCAGCCAACAGCTGGGCGATTCCTTATATCGAGGCGGCCAGAAAAGCAGGACTGATCGAGGGCGTGACGGATACAACCTTCGCCCCTGGGGCTCAAGTGACGGCAGGTCAATTGGATACGATTCTACTGAAGGGGCTTGGCAAAAAGGTTGATGCCACGGGTACTCCTTGGTTTGCAGATGCCGTGAAGCAAGCCGCTGCGCTCAGTATCCATCCGATCGGCAAGACCGGCGATATTGCGGCTGATCGTGCGGATTTGGTGAACAGTTCTTATGCGGCGCGTGATCTCCACGAAGAGCAAACGAAGCCTCCGGTCGTTCCGGCTTCGATCAGTTCTGTGACGGCATCCGGCGACAAGCTGAAGGTGCAGGTTGAGTTGGATACCGCCGTGGACACCGCCAAAGCGACGCTGGCCTTGAAAAAAGGCGATACCGTCGTATCTGCTGTCACCTCGTGGTCCATTGATAAAAAATCCGCCACCTTAACGGTCTCGACCGAACTGACGCCAGGAGACTATACCGTTACATTGGGCGGTTTGGATGCGGCTGCGATCAAGCTGGCAACCCGAACGCTGACCGTATCGGGGGGTGTGAGCTCCGGCGGCACTAACTATGACACGCTCCAAACCTATGAGATTGCCAATGTTCGAGATAGCGGACTGACCGAAGCCGCTACAGGCAACAATGGCCTGGAAACGCGGGCCAATGCCGAGAATCCGGTGATGAGCAAATTTGCCAAAGAAATAAAAGTGAAGGTCACTTCAGGGGGAGAAGAGGTTGCCGTGCCAGGTATCATCCAGGCCATGACGACTTCCAATCCAAGTGTGGTCGATGTCGGAGTCTCCGATGATAATCGTGGTTATATTCTGGGCAACAAGGCAGGAACTGCGACGCTTAACATCATGCTCAGGACGCTCAATGGCGACACCAAGCAGATCCAAGCAACGGTTGTCGTAAAATCAGACAGTGTAAACGGCCAGGAACTGAAAGCGGGAAATACCTCGTATACCCACGATCTGTCCGCTTCCAGCGAATTTGACGCTTATGAAGCGATGGACTTGTCGATCACGGATAATTACGGAATCAAGTACGAGAAGGATGAGATCCGGAAATACAACTTCGCGCTTGCTTCCCTGTTTATGGTCAACCGAATTGAGGGAGACGGCACGGTTCAGGTGACGCAAGACGGCAAGGTCCATATCATCGGAACGGTAACTTCGTTTGAGCTAACCTCGGTGCTGCCGAACCGCAAGCAAGTGACGACTTTTGTCAAAGTAAAGCCAGCCGAATAATTACAGACAAAGACAGCTGGGCAGAGATTGATCTTCTGCCTCAGCTGTTTTTTTGCGGTTGTCGGCTTTTAACGGCGGATTTCTTGGCGCTTCTCCACAAGCCTTGCCCGCCCCAGGCCGAAGCTTGCGGCAAGCGCGATGATGACGAAGATCAGTCCGCCTGTGAACAGGGTTCCGAGCGATTCGCTCCATACGCGCTGAAGACCAGCCAGTAGCTCCGGAGGCAGGGACAGGCGTGCTCCGGCATTCAGCAGCAGCTGAGGGTCGGAGAGATTCTCCAAGCGTTCCGCAGGCATTCCGCCCGCTTGCTCCTTCAATCCCACCGTACCCGCCGCCACACTTCGGGTGAGCAGACTGCCCAGCACGCTGATCCCCACGGTGCCGCCCATCGACCGGAAGAATTGTGACGATGAGGTGGCAACTCCCCGGTCTTGAATGTCCGCGGCGCTTTGGGCCGCCGTGCCGACGGTGGGATAGACGGCGCCCATTCCGAGACCGGCAATGATCATGAAGCCGATCAGCTGGACGCCCGACGTATCAACGCCCAGCTGGCTGAATCCGATAAAGCCGATCGTCATCAGCGCCAGGCTGGGCACGAGCAGGGCTCGGTAGGACAGCCTGCTCATCAGCCGTCCGCCGGCTACGGAGGTTACGACGACTGCGAGCATAAGCGGCATTAGAATATATCCTGCGCGGGCGGAAGAGACGCCGAGCACGGCTTGCGCGAATAGCGGCAGATAGACGATGGCGGCGAACATGCCCGCGCTCATGAAGAATCCCACCACATGGCCTACGGTGATCGTGCGGACCCGGAACAGCCTCAGAGGCAGCAGGGGTTCCTTCGTTTTCGTTTGGATCCACAGAAATACCGCGAGTAGTCCCGCACCTGCGGCCAGCAGTCCGATGATGACAGGCGACGACCAGCTATAGGACATCGCGGAGCCCGGGATATCCCCAGCCCAGACGAGGGCTAGCAGGATGGATACGGTAGCGGAGCTGAGGGTTAGTGCGCCGAGCCAGTCGATGACCGGCTTTATGGATCGTTTCTGCTCCTGCAAGGAGGTCGCTACGAGGAGCAGCGCGGGAATGCCGATCGGCAGATTGATCAGAAAGATCCATCCCCATCCCCATTGCTCCACAATGACACCGCCCAGTACCGGGCCGAGAATGCTGGATAAGGCGAACGCCGCACCCAGCAGCCCCATGAATTTCCCTCGTTTCTCCGGCGGGTACAGGTCCGCAACAATCGTCATGGAGATCGGCATCAGGGCACCGGCTCCCAGTCCCTGGATGCCCCGGAATACGATCAGCTCGGTCATGCTTCCTGCCTGTCCGCATAACGCCGACCCGATCAGGAACAGCAGGCACCCGGTTACGTACATTGTCCTTCTTCCCCAGATATCCGCTAATTTCCCGTAGATCGGCATCGTCGTCGTGGAAGCGAGCATATACACGGTAAAGACCCAACTGTACAGCGAGAAGCCCCCGAGCTCCTGAACGACGTTGGGCATAGCCGTGGAGACGATCGTCTGGTCCAGCGTGGATAGAAACAGCCCGGCCAGCAATCCGGTCAGCACACGTCCTGCCTTGGTTTGTTTAGTTAACAAGTTCAGCACATCCTTTCCTCATAAACAACACTTTGTTGTTTTAGCATCAATCTGTTGTTTATGATAAAATGGACCTGACAAGACAGCAACCAACAAATCCAGACCAGGCGTCGTATACTTGACGATATGTAATGGAAGTGTCGCTATACGGCGGAAAAATCGACAAGGAGGCGGTCTGATGTCGGATACAACTTCTCCGCTTGACCCGCGGATTAAACGCACCCTTCATGTGATCCGGGACGCCTTTCTGGCGCTTGTGGACGAGAAGGGCTTTGACCAGATGACGATTCGGGATATTACGGAACGTGCGGAGATCAACCGTGCTACCTTCTACCTGCACTACCGGGACAAGTACGATCTGCAGGGTAGGCTTGTCGACAGCATGCTTCGGGAATTTGCAGCGGCATTCGAGCTTCCGCCGGCATTCGGGGCGGACGACTTCATCAAGGATACCGATACGCCGCCGGCATCGTTCATCAGGCAGTTCGAACATATCGCCGCACATGCGCATTTTTACAAAGTGATGCTGGGGCCACGTGGCGTCCCCGGATTTTCCGGCCGGATGGAGCGGATTATCCGGGATTCGCTGGCGCGCCGTTCGAGGATTGCCCAGCCTCATGAGGATCAGGCGGTCATGCCCAGAGAACTGGTCGTCCGTTATGTGACGTCCGCCCATCTGGGCGTCGTGACGCATTGGCTGGAGGAGGATATGCCGTATACAGCCGTCTATATGGCGACACAGCTTATTCGCCTGCATGCGCTGGGCGCTACACGGATCTTGAAGGGCGGCACCTAATCATGGAGAGGGCCGCTTGCTGAGGGGGAGCATGCATGATTGTCATACGCACAGAAACGGTTATCGACGCTCCGATCGGGCTATGCTTCGAGCTGGCTCGTGATCTTCGTTTGCATACACAGTGTGTATGGCCGCATACACGGGAGCGGATTGTCCAGGGTCCCGAGACCGGCCTCGTAGAGGGCGGAGATACCGTGACCTTCGAAGCGACGCATTTTCGGGTCCGCCAGCGGCTGACATCACGGGTGACGGAGTATGAAGCGCCGATTCGCTTCGTGGACGATATGGTCAGCGGAGCCTTCCGCTCCCTTCGCCATATTCATCAATTCGAGACCCGGGGAGCGAGCACCGTCATGACCGATACGCTGGAGCTTTCGGCACCGCTCGGGCCCATCGGGTGGCTTGCGGAGCGGCTGGTTCTACGCCGGTATATGAAGGCGTTCCTCATGTACCGGAACGATAGGCTCAAGGAGACGGCCGAGCGCTGGGAGCCCAAGTAGATGTAAGATGTAGCACAAGCCAAGCCACTGCGCGTAACGATAGAGCAAGACAGCCTGGGCAGAGATGTTCTGCTAGGGCTGTCTTTTTTGAATTGTGAGCTACAGGTATACCCTTGATCCTATTTTTAATAGAAAATACCCATCCTGGAATTGAAAAATCCTATTAGACAATATATTGAAATTAATGATAAGTTTAGGATTATATCTTACTTATCCAATAGGATTAATATTAGTTGTGGAGGGGTTTGCTTATGAAACGAAATTACCGCAACACTATGCTGCTAGCTACGACCTTGCTGGTATTGGTACTATCCGCCTGCGGCGCAAGCCCGGCTCCAGCTCCGGCTTCGTCTCCTTCGCCGGCACCATCCAATGAGCCGGCCAAGAAGACAGATGACCCTGTAAAGCCTCAAGGAGATAAGAATGTCTACATAGGGATCGTGAATGCTCCGATTACGCTAAGCCAGATCAATGACCAAGGGGATTCCGCTTCGGACAACGTGATTGCGCTGCTGAACGACTCGCTGCTGGATCTGAACGAAAAATTCGAGTTTTTGCCTAAGCTGGCTCAGTCGGTGGAAACGAAGGACAATCAGACCTTCGTCGTTCAGTTAAACCCGGCGGCCAAGTGGAACGACGGACAACCATTCACGACAGCGGATGTAGCCTTCACGCTCAAGACCGCGCTTCATCCGAAGGTAGATACGAATTTCAAGCTGAACTTCATTGAAGGACTAACTGCTGCAGGTAAACTTGAGGAAGGCAAAACAGAGATCAGCGGCTTGAAAATCGTCAATGACAAAACATTCGAAGTGAGAACCAAGACGCCGATTGATCCGCTTATTTTCAAGGAGCGCTTCGGGACGAAGGTGTTTTTCCTGCCGCAGCATATTTTGAAGGATGTAGCGCCGGATCAGATTGCGACGCACCCTTATTTCCAGAAGCCTGAGGTAACGATAGGCGCTTTCAAGTTTGGCAGCTTTTCCAAGGGCCAGCATGTAGAGGTCGTCAAAAACCCGAATTATTACCGGAGTGTCGCCAAGCTTGACAAAGTTTTTATCAAAGTGCTGCCAGCGACGAATCTCGTAGCCCAGCTTCAAACAGGCGAAATTCATATGAACTCCACCCCGGTCGGCCTGATTCCAATTACCGACTATGAGAAGGTCAAGGGCTTCTCCAATGTCGAGCTGAATTCCGGTAACCCTTCCGTACCACCGGAGCTGTTCTTCAATACGGACAAGATCAATGATCCGAAGGTACGCCAGGCATTTGCTTATGCATTGAATCGCAGCCTGATCGTCGAGCAGCTGCTCAAGGGACAGGGGGAAATCATCGATGGCGGCATTCCGAGCTATCATCCGTACTACAACAAAGACATCCCCAAGTACACCTATGATCCTGAGAAAGCCAAGCAATTGCTGAAGGAGGCCAAATGGGACACCAGCAAGCCGGTTCGCTTCCTGATTCCCGTCGGCAATAAAATCCGCGAACAGGCCGCCGACATTTTGGTACAAAATCTGACGGCAGTCGGGCTGAAGGTCGATGTGCAAAAATTCGACTTTGCCACGCTGATTCAGAAGGTCCGCAAGGGCGAATACGACATTTCGATCTTTACGCGCGATTTCTATATTGAACCAAGCTCTTACTTCACTTTATTCAAAGGCGACAACCCGAGCAATTTCCTGAATTACAAAAATCCGAAGGTTGACGAGCTGATCGTGCAGGGCGAATCGGAAGCCGATCCGGCGAAGCGCCACGCCATCTATAACCAGCTGCAGGATATTTTGCATCAGGATCTGCCTGCCCTGGCTGTGTACTCGGAGAAGCGGCTGCTCGCCGTATCGAAAAACGTGGTGGTCGGCAAGCCGCTGGATATCGGAACCTTTAACAATGTAAACGAATGGGACTTGAAGAAATAAACATCCGGGAGGGGAGCGCAACTATGGGAAAGAAGCAAATCGTAGCCTGGCTGGAAGAAAATAAATCGACATTTGAGGAACTTGCCCTGCAAATCTGGGATCGTCCCGAGGTAGCGTATACGGAGGCCTTCGCCTCTCATCTGCAAAGCTCCGTGCTGCGTGAGGCCGGATTCTCTATTCAGTCCAGCGTCGGCGGCGTGCCGACGGCGTTCGTGGCGGAGTATGGCTCCGGGAAGCCGGTCATCGGGATACTGGGGGAGTTTGATGCTCTGCCCGGGCTGTCTCAGAAGGTAAGTGCAGTGCAGGAAGCGGTGACACCGAACGGCCCGGGACACGGCTGCGGGCATAATCTGCTGGGCACGGCGGGCTTGGCTGCGGCGATCGCGCTCCAGCAGAGCATCGATGCCGAGGGATTAACCGGCACGGTCCGCTACTATGGCTGCCCGGCAGAAGAGGTGCTGTCCGGTAAGACCTTCATGGCTCGCGCCGGTGTGTTCGATGATCTGGCTGCTGCGCTGACCTGGCATCCCGGAAGCACCAACTCGACCTGGAATACGCCGAGCTCTGCGCTAACCTCCATTGAGTTTTACTTCCAGGGCCGTACGTCCCATGCCGGGGCCACGCCGCATCTGGGCCGGAGCGCGCTGGATGCGGTGGAGTTGATGAATGTAGGAGCGAACTACTTGCGCGAGCACGTGCCCGACGGTTCCCGTATCCACTATACGATCACCAATGGCGGCGAGGCGCCGAATATCGTACCGGACAAGGCGAGCGTCTGGTACTATCTTCGCGGAGCGAACCGCGCGCATGTCGATGAGCTGCTGGAGCGGCTGATCAAGATTGCGCAGGGGGCTTCGCTGATGACGGAGACCGGGGTATCCTGGGCAATCAAGGCCGGCGCCTATGATCTCAATGTGAACTATACGCTTAATGAGCTTTTACTAGGTCAGCATGAGGAGGCGGGACCGCTGCTGTTCACAGATGAGGACCGGAGCCTGGCGGCATCCCTGGCCGACACGCTCGATCTGGCTGTGCGGCAGCTGGCCGCAAAGCGCAGGCAGGAGCTAGGTCTGGCAGACAGCGACCTGCTGCCGACCGCATTCGTGAATGTCCGGCCAGCCGGGAAGCAAGCGGGTGGCGGCTCTACGGATGTGGGCGATGTATCGTGGATTACGCCCGTGGGGCAAATCACCACGACCTGCGCGCCGTACGGCGTTCAGGTACATACGTGGCAGGCAACCGCAGCCTTCGGCTCCCCGATCGGGCTCAAGGGCATGCATCATGCAGCCAAGCTGCTGGCGTTGTCCGCTTACGAGCTGCTGACGGATGGCGGAGAGCTGCTCTCCCGGGCCCAAAGTGAATTTGCCCGCTCGACGGAGGGCAAGCCTTATGTACCGGCGATTCCGCCTGAGGTGAAGGCGCCGGTTCTCGTGTAGCCGGCTGCTTTGTCTTCGCTTCGATCCGCGTCATTCCCATAGAGAAAGACGGTGAACAGATTGGCAAATTTGCTGGAAATTGACCGGCTTCAAACGGTGTTCTGGAACGGGCAGGAAGAAGTGACCTCCGTGGATGACATCAGCTTCAGCCTGAAGGCGGGCGAAACCGTAGGTATTGTCGGTGAATCCGGCTGTGGGAAAAGCGTGACATCCTTGTCTGTATTGAGACTGCTGGGGCAGCATGGCCGGATCAAGCGGGGCGAAATCCGCTTCAACGGCGATAATTTGGCCGCATGGCCGGAGGAACAGCTTCGCCATCTGCGAGGCAAGGAAATTTCGATGATTTTTCAGGAGCCGATGAGCTCGCTGAATCCGGTCTTTACGATCGGCAACCAGCTTGTCGAGATGATCCGCCAGCATACGGCTCTGTCGCGCAGGGAGGCGAAGGCTTATGCGGTGGATATGCTGCGCAAGGTGGGGCTGCCTCGTGCCGAGGCCTTGATGAAGCTGTATCCCCATACGTTGTCCGGCGGAATGCGGCAGCGCGTGATGATTGCTATGGCGCTGTCTTGTAAGCCCAAGCTGCTGATTGCCGACGAGCCGACGACGGCGCTGGATGTCACCATTCAGGCGCAAATTCTGGAGCTGATGAAGCAGCTCCGTGAGGACAGCGGTGCCGCCATCATGCTGATTACGCATGATCTGGGGGTTGTCGCTGAGATGGCGGACAAGGTGGTAGTGATGTACGCGGGCCAGATTGTGGAGGAGGCGGATGTGTTCACGCTGTTCCGGGAACCTAAGCATCCTTATACGCAGGGCCTGCTCAAGGCCATTCCCCGGGTGACGGGAGACTCGGACCGGCTCACCGCTATTCCGGGCACGGTGCCGTCCATCCAGCGGATGCCACGGGGCTGCCGGTTTCATAACCGCTGCGCCTGGGCGACCGATCACTGCCGGAAGGAAGCTCCCGAGCTGAAGGAAGCGGGTGAGGGCCATCACGTGAGATGCTGGATTAGCCAGGACAATTCCGGTATCCCCCGGTTAGAGGAGGCTGGAGCATGAGTAAGCTTCCTGCACCCGCAGCAGAAGTCCCTCTGCTGGAAGTAGACCGATTGAAAGCATATTACCCTGTAAAAAAAGGAATTTTGTCCCGAACCGTGGGTCATATCAAAGCGGTGGACGATGTCAGCCTTCGTATTTTCGAGGGCGAGACCCTTGGACTCGTAGGAGAATCGGGCTGTGGGAAATCGACCATCGGCCGTGCGATTGTCCGGCTCGAAGAGCCTATGGAAGGCCGTATTTTGTTTCAAAACGAAGATATCACCCATCGCACGCAACAAGAGCTGAGGTCTGTCCGCACGAGGCTGCAGATTATTTTCCAGGATCCCTACTCGTCGCTCAACCCGCGCCAACGGATCGGGGATCTGCTGGCTGAGCCGTTCCTGGCACATCGTCTGGCGGACCGAAGCCAGGTACAGGGGAAGGTGGATCGCCTGCTGGACCGGGTCGGTCTTCCGCGTGCCTACAAAGACAGGTATCCGCATGAGTTTTCCGGCGGCCAGCGGCAGCGCATCGGGATCGCGCGTGCGCTGTCCTTCGAGCCCAAGCTGATTGTATGCGACGAGCCTGTCTCGGCGCTGGACGTTTCCATCCAGGCTCAGATTCTGAATCTGCTGGCCGATCTTCAGAAGGAACTGAATCTCACGTATCTGTTCATTGCCCACGGCATCGGAGCGGTGAAGTATGTCAGCACGCGAATTGCGGTGATGTATCTGGGGAAAGTCGTCGAGATCGGGGATAAGGCCGAGATATTCGAGCGGCCGAAGCATCCGTATACCCGGATGCTGCTGGATGCCTATCCTTCTCCTGACCCGACGCTGCGGGGCAGCAAGCGGCTCACCATTCAAGGGGATGTGCCCAGCCCCTCCAATCCGCCTTCAGGCTGCCGCTTTCATACACGCTGCCCTTATGTGCAAGAGACTTGCCGGCACGTGGAGCCTTTGCTGACGGAGCAAGCCCATGCGGCTGCCTGCTTTTTTCCGCTGAACTAAAGAGTACGGGAGGAGGGAACGGCTATATTTCCGTATATGGCAAGACGTGTGCTGATTGCGATTCCTGTGCTATTCGGCATAACGATCATTAACTTCCTGATCATCAAGCTGGCTCCAGGCAACCCTGTCGATATGTTTATCGATCCGAATACGCCCAAGGAGCTGCTGGATGCGAGGAAGGCTTTGTTAGGACTTAACGATCCGTTTTTTATCCAATATTACAAATGGCTGTCGAACTTGCTGCAAGGCCAGCTCGGCTATTCCTTCAGCTCGTATGCGCCTGTCAAGGATATGATCGGGGAAAGGCTCGGACCTACCCTGCTGTTGGCGTCCTCATCGCTCGTATTCGGACTAATGATCGCGATTCCTGTCGGGATTATTAGTGCACTCAAGCAGAATACGAAGTTCGACTATATCATGACCGGCCTGTCCTTCATCGGAACTTCGATTCCGCAATTTTTCCTGGGACTTGGCCTGATCTATGTGTTTGCCGTTCAGCTCAAGGTGCTCCCGACCGGAGGGATGACGACACTCGGAGGTCCTGGCGGCGCTTGGGACCGCATCAGTCACTTGATCCTGCCGGTGTTCGTGCTGGGTATCGTCGTTGCGGGGAAGAAGGTGCGCTATGTGCGCGCCAGCATGCTGGATGTGCTCAAGCAGGATTACTTGCGCACGGCCGAGTCCAAGGGGCTGCACCGGTTCATCGTCACGAACAAGCATGCGCTGCGCAATGCGCTCATTCCGATCATCACGGTAGTGGGCATGGAGATTCCGCTACTGCTCGGAGGAAGTGTGCTCATCGAGCAGATCTTCCAATGGCCGGGCATCGGTCAGTTGACGATTCAGTCTATTCTCTCCAGAGACTATCCCACGCTGATGGGGCTCAATCTGGTAGCTGCCCTTATCGTGCTCGTGACGAATCTGCTTACGGACATGTTCTACTCGGCGGCCGATCCGCGCATTACATACAGCTAACGGAGGAGGTTGAGGCGTGGCTATATCCGAATACCAACTGAGCGATACATCCTCGCAGCCTGTATACACGGATGATGTGGAGGTTCATAGCGCGGAGCGTGGGGGAGCCCGGCAGGTTTGGAAGCGGTTTGTCCGGCATAAGCTGGCCGTGGCGGGGCTTATCGTGACCATCCTGCTCGTGCTTACCGCGCTGCTTGCACCGCTGATCGCTCCCCACGATCCGGCGGAGGTTACGGGCAATTTCTCAGCCTCCCCGTCTGCGCAGCATTGGCTGGGAACCGATCAGGTCGGCCGGGATGTGGTGAGCCGCCTGATTTATGCAACCCGGGTTTCACTGCTCGTCGGCTTCGTTACCGTCGCTCTCTACGTGACATTCGGGACGCTCATAGGCATGGTGTCGGCTTATTTCGGCGGGTGGCTGGACATGGTCATCATGCGGATCACCGATATGTTCATGGCTTTTCCATTTCTGATGGTTATCCTTGTCATCATTAGTGTGCTCGGCTCGAATATGACGACCATTATCCTGGTGCTCGCCCTGTTCTCATGGCCGGGCGTGGCACGGCTGGTGCGGGGCAGCGTGCTGGCAATCAAGCAGCTCGACTATGTCCGGGCTGGTGTGGCGCTAGGATACAGCACCCCGCGCATCTTATTCAGACATATATTCCCGAATGCGATCGGGCCTATCATCGTGAATGCGACCTTCGGCATCGCTTCGGCCATTATGAGCGAGGCGGGACTGAGCTTTCTCGGGATGGGGGTTCAGCCGCCAACTGCGAGCTGGGGCAATATGCTGACCGATGCCCAGTCGCTGACGGTGCTGACCGATCAGCCCTGGCTGTGGGTTCCTGCCGGATTCATGATCCTGATTACGGTGCTGGCGATTAATTTTGTCGGGGACGGTCTGCGCGACGCGCTGGATTCTCGTCAATAAACAAGGCGTAGCGAAGAAGAGGAAGGTGGCACATGAAGCCTTTAATTGGCATCACAAGCACAAGGGTCAAGCTGCACGAATACAGCGAAGGGGTATATGTGCACCGGGATTATCATCGGGCCGTCGAAGCCAGCGGAGGACTGCCGATCGTGCTTCCGCTTGCTTCGCCGGATACGTTCCGCCAGTTGATTGATTTATGCGACGGCATCATCTTCACTGGCGGGGAGGACGTCGAGCCTGCCGCATACGGCGAGGAGCCTGTCCCTGAGCTGGGAACTACGCTCCCCGAACGCGACCGCCTCGAATTGGAGGCTATCCGCTATGTGGTAGAAGCGGACAAACCGCTATTCGCGATCTGCCGAGGCGTGCAGGTGCTGAATGTAGCGTTCGGCGGCACGCTGTACCAGGATCTGCCCAGCCAATATGCGGGGGCGCTGGAGCATGTGCAGCGTGGCGCTCCAAGAGGAGAGGCGACACACTCGGTGAACCTTGCGGAAGACAGCTATGTGCGGCAGATTGCCGGGCGGTCGCAGCTCCAGGTCAACAGCCTCCATCACCAGGCGCTGCGCCGGATCGGGCCCGGCCTGACCGTAACCGCGACTTCTCCCGACGGAGTGGTCGAAGCGGTGGAGTATAAGGACCGGAACTTTGTCATCGGGGTCCAGTGGCATCCTGAATCGCTGTTCGACCATGATGAAGTGACGCAGAAGCTTTTCCGCGAGTTTGTTGCCAGAAGCAGGGAGCAGGCGGAACGACGGTAGCCTTGCTCCTTGCGGCGAAAGCCTCCAAGGCCATCTTCATCAGCCTCAGAGGCTTACCACTTCCTCTTGTATCCGGCAGTCGTCTGCGGCTGCCCACCTATTCCTGTATCCGCTTACGGATGGAGATGCCGAAGCATGACCTATCCGTTAAACCTGGGAGAAGCTGCTCTTCTGCAAGTTGCGGATCAGGTCATCCTGTAGAGGGAAGCCCAAGCTGTTCAAAGCGAACAGCACGGCTCCAGCCGCAGGGGACAGTACCGGTTTCACCAGGGTGTAACGTTTATGGTTTCCATGGGCCAGCTTTTCCGTGAGCTTCGAGTAGATGTAGTCACTATTGATCACACTGCCGATGCATGCCACCGACACGGTATCTTCTGAGAAGGACAAGCCCAGCAGTTCAATGCCGACCTTGATCTGATCAATGGCGCGGTCGCAAACTCTCCTGGCCACGGAGCTGCCTTGTAGGGCGGCTTTGGTTATCGCAGGCGCAAATTCCCCAAATATCCGGTTCCGTTCCTGCTTATCCTCTGTAAAGCCGGATCTGGCGAGCTCGGCGAATCGCTCGAAGCTGCTTACCCCCCAATGCCCCAGCATCTGCTGGCGGACCTCTTCGTCCGTATGATCCATATTACCTGCCAGTATTTCGTAGATAGCGTCATAAGCAATAAATCGTGCGGCACTCGCCGAATAATGGTGGAAGTCGTAATTCCGCAAGAGCTGGCCTGTCTCCGTTATGGCTACAAGAATGGATCCGGTTCCCGATATGGCTACGATACCCGGCTTGGCCAGCAGGGCACCTCTGTGGGCGGCCACCGCATCGTTGAAATTCCATTTGGGACAAGTGAGACCGTCCACATCGGTTAGTTCTTCTACCCATGGGAGATCGGATGGAGTATCATAGCCTGCAATTCCCGCAGCAACTCCCCGCACATGCTGAACATTCCTTCCCGCTGCCAACAATGCCTCCGATATAGCTCCTTGAACGTTTTTACTGGCCTGTTTATCTTTATAGATGGATGCGGGTCCCCCCTCTACGTAAGCAAGCACATTCCCCGATAGATTACAGATCATGACGCGGGTATAAGTGCCTCCGCCGTCTATGCCAATCACAATGTGGTTCGAGTCGTCCATTCGAGTCCCCCTAAATCCTAAGATTGTTAATTTCTTCTACATAATCGAACATATTCCTTCACAAGCTACCCATAAATCTAATTAATTTCCAAAAATATATAGTTATTGCGGTCGGATTAGGATATAATTGGAACTTGTTGCTAGCATGATGTCGAATGCCGTCGAGGTATGTAGGAGACAAAATACGAGTTCTGAAGGGATAGAGGAGTCTTGAACACAACATTTCAGAAGACCATGACAGCAGGGTTGGCAGCCGTTCTTCTGGCGGCGATGCTGACAGGCTGTGGCAGCGCACCGGCTGCTGACCAGGGAAAGACTGAGGCACCTGCTCAAGCGCCGGCAGGCGGAGCAGCTGCTCCTGAGGCTAAGACGCCTCCGAAGGAAGAGGAAGCCCCGAGCAAGGGGCTGGATATCCTCCAAAGCAAGGGTCTCGGCCAGATGGACCAGATCGATTGGGAGAATGTCCACATCTCCAAGAAAGATTTCAAGAAGCTCATTACGGAAATGAGCAAGCCCAAAGAAGGCGAGAAGTCTTCGCTCATTCAGAGCGTTTCAATGCCGGATGATACGACGATAGAGATCGTCCTTGACACGGACGGTCAAGGCGGCGCGCTGGCAAGCTCTATGGCGGTGATGCTTTTTGACCCGCTCCTGCGCACGTTTTATGTACATTCCGACTTTTACAAGAAAGACAAGCAGCCGGTGATCCGGTTCAAGGACCCGGCAGGCACAGTCATTGCGGAAAACAGCGACTTTCCTAACAAAGACAAGGCAGCCAAATAACCGGTCATCTGAACCGGGAAGTCCAGCAGTCCATCATTACGTAGACCATCATTCGGGAAGTCCGACACGGCTTCTTTGTTGCCCCGCCCTCTAGCAGGAGCGGGGCCTTTTGCCATACAGATGCTTGAGATGCCGGAAGGAATATGTTAATTTTAGGGCATTATTCAGTTCGGCATAGCTATGAAGAAGGCAGGTGGAGAAGATGACAGAGATTCGCATACTGGTCGCTGACGATGAGAGAGAAATTAGGGACTTGCTGAAAACGTACCTGGAGAGGGAGACTTATCTAGTTGATACGGCACCCGATGGCGAGGAGGCGCTTCGGCTGTTCGGGCGGCAGAAGTATAATCTCGTGATCCTGGATCTGATGATGCCCCGCACCGACGGGATGGAGGTATGCCGCCGCATCCGGATGACCAGCAATATTCCGGTACTGATGCTGACGGCCAAGGACCAGGAGGTCGACAAGATTGTAGGGCTTGGGATGGGAGCGGACGATTATGTCACCAAGCCCTTCAGCATCCATGAGCTGGTCGCACGGATCAAGTCACTTCTGAGGCGTTTTCTCGTATTGGGCAGCGAGGCGGCTTTACCGGTGACACAGGATGAACGAATCATGAGCCGAGGGCTCAGTATCGATCTTCGCACCTATACGGTGACGAAGGACGGGGAGGAGATCAGCTTGACGGCCAAGGAGTTCGAGCTGCTGCGATTTCTGGCTTCGCACCCGCGACAGGTGTTCACCAAGACCCAGCTGTTTCGCCAGGTGTGGAACAGTGATTACCTGGAGGATGATAATACCGTTATGGTCCATATCCGTAGACTGAGGAAGAAAGTGGAAACCGATCCCTCCGACCCGCAGCTCATTCAGACGGTATGGGGGATCGGATACCGGTTTGCAGGCGGTGAGCCTGATGAAGCGTGACTCCACCGTCTTGTTGCTCACGCTTCAATTCCTCATGCTGGCTGTACTTACCGGTATGGAGATGCTGCACCAGCCCCAAGGCATCGTTCGCGGGGTCCTATGGGCTGCGCTTTTTACCGGTACGGGGGTGCTGCTGGTTGGGCGGCTGCGGCTGATCAAGCGGCTGGAGGAGGCTGTCGTCCATCTGCAGCGCGCAGTCCAGGGCAATGCGAATACGCGCATTCTGGTGGCCAGAGATGAACCTGCGGTTCGGGAGGTTGAGTTCGCGATGAATGCCTTGATCGAGCGGTTAACGGCGATTCAAGCGCAGAGCGTGAATTCGGAGGCTGCTCGCAAGCAACTGCTGTCGGCCATCTCCCATGATATCCGCACGCCGCTGACCTCCATCATCGGCTACGTGGACGCGTTGAAGGACGAGATCGCGTCTACCCCGGAAGAAAGACAGGCTCATCTGGAGATTATTTCCCGCAAGGGAGGAGCTCTTAAGGAGCTGATCGAACAGATCTTCCAGCTTGCCAAGCTGGATGCGGACGACATCATACTGAAGCCGGAGCCGTTGGATCTGGCGGAAGCGGCCAGGGAGGCCGTCATCGAATGGATACCGGAGCTGCAGCTTAGGCAGATGGAAGTGGAGGCGCAGCTGCCGGAGAAGCCTTGTGTCGTGGAAGCTGACCGGCTGGCTGTACGGCGGATCTTGTCCAATCTAATCCGCAACGCCGTGCAGCACGGGCAGGAGGGCGGTCTGCTCGGCATCGGGCTGAGTCTCGCAGAGAACGGCATGGCCTACGAGCTGGTGCTGTGGGATCGTGGACCGGGCATCTCGGAGGAGGAGCTGCCTCATGTCTTCGAGCGCATGTACCGGACCGCCGTCTCCCGCCGTTCGCTGAATGACGGAAGCGGACTGGGGCTGGCGATCGCCAAGGCTTTGGTCGAGAAGCAGGGCGGCAGCATCTGGGCGGAGAGCGAACCTGGCATCCGGACAGCCTTCCGCTTTACGCTGCCTCGGGCGGACGGTTAGCTGCCGTTAAGAAACTTGTAAGAACTCGTTAAGAGGCATGTAAGACGCGCCGCTTAAGCTGGTAAGCATGGACGGTCCGGAATGGTGCCGGCCAGAGACATGAAGCTGGAGGTGAGCGGAATGAGCGACATGATCAAAACGACGGGACTGACCAAGCTTTATGGAACCCAAAAGGCTGTGGACCAACTGAACATGACCGTGAAGCAGGGACAGATCTATGGCTTCCTCGGGCAGAACGGCGCAGGCAAGACAACGACGATCCGGATGCTGCTGGGCTTGATCAGGCCGTCGTCGGGCAGCATCGAGATGTTCGGCGAGCGGCTGTCGTCCCGGAAGAAGGAGATTCTGCGCAGGGTCGGCTCCATCGTCGAATTCTCCGGTTTTTACGAGAATTTGACTGCCGCCGAAAATCTGGAGATCAACGCTAGATTGATGGGCGTGCCCAAGAAAACAGCCGTGGACGACGCACTGGAGCTGGTGGGACTGCATCGCGAGCCGCGCAAGCAGGTCGGTCATTACTCTCTAGGCATGAAGCAGAGGCTCGGGATCGCCCGGGCGATCCTGCATCACCCCGAGCTGCTGCTGCTCGATGAGCCGACCAACGGGCTCGATCCGATCGGGATCAAGGAAATTCGCCGGATGATCGGGTCGCTGGCCCGGGAGCGGCAGATGACGATCCTGATCTCCAGCCACATTTTATCCGAAGTGGAGCAGTTGGCCGACCGCGTCGGCATTCTCCACCAAGGGAAGCTGCTGGAGGAGGTATCGCTGCAGGAGCTGCGAACCCGCAGCCGCAAGTACCTGGAGCTCCAGGTGTCTAGTGACAACAAGGCGGCGATGCTGCTGGAGACGCACTTTGGCATCGAGGATTATGAGGTGCACAGCGACGGCGTGCTGCGTCTTTACTCTCACCTTGACGAGTCAGGCAAGCTGAACCGGATGCTGGTCGAGCATGGGGTGGAGGTTATGCGGCTCGCGCTGAGCGAGGACCGGCTGGAGGATTATTTTGCCAGGCTGATTGGTGGTGGGACGATTGGTTAATCTCGTGTATACGGAGCTGCTCAAGCTGAAGCGGGCCAAGATGCTGGGGATCAGCCTGGCTGGAGCGGCAGCTGCGCCCTCGATGGTATTCATCGGGTATTTGGATGTCAAGGCCAAGCGGCCTGAAGAACTGATCAGCTTCGCCCAGCTTTTCTCCGAAACCAACCTGTATGTCCTTCTGCTGATAGGAACGCTGCTGTACGGGGTGATCACCGCCTATTTGTTTAATCGGGAATTTGTGGAGGATACCCTGAAGAACCTGCTGACGATCCCAGTGTCGCGCATCGGGCTCATTGTTAGCAAGCTGATTCTGCTGCTGCTGTGGATTCTGCTGCTGACGCTGACCGCCTGGATATTGACCTTGGTGTACGGCCTGATCGTACAGGTGCAGGGATTGAGTCTTGCGGTGCTCGGACATTCACTGCGGCAGTACCTGACGGGCGGCGCACTGCTTTTCCTGCTGTCCACACCGACGATGTTCGTCTGCCTGCTGTTCAAAAACTATGTGCCGACGATCATCTTCACGGCAGTCATCACGATGGCGAATGTCGCGCTGGTCAACAAGGAGTACAAGGCGCTGTTTCCTTGGACGGCCGTGCATGTAATCGCAAGCGGAGAGGGAGCTGCGCAATATCCGTTGTATGTGTCCGTTGTGGTCGTATTAGTGGTGTCAGCAATCGGCTTTCTGGCGTCTATCTTCTATTTTCGCCGCATGGATATTGAATAGCATGGGAATCGCTGTACCGGCTCGCTCTGGCGGCGGTATCTGTCTGGTGCTGTGAAGCCGTGCCGGGGATGAGGAGACGGACGAGACTCTAGCGTGTATACTGTAAAGCGGAAAGTTCTACTGGAAGAGGAGGCATCAATGACTTCAACTATGCTGCAAATCGACAATAATCCGTCGGATCAAGCGTACAGACGGCTGATCGATTATGCGATCGCCCATACCGCGATGTTCGTGCTGGCCGAGCGCCATCAGTTGTCTATGGACAAGCCGGCCAAGGCTTTGCTCCGCGCGCTGCAGCCCTATCTGATCAAGACCTATGAGAGCGGCGTGATCATGGGGGTCAACGCTATCGGATACACGTATGAGGACACGATCTATGTGTACCGATGCTGTCCGGAAGCAGGTGAGCTGCTCAAGCAAGCCGCTTCGAGTTTATTTGATTGGCAGCATCCCAGGCTGCCCGAGGACCTTTGCTTCTGGGACGAGCAGGAGAGGGACTGGCTGGTTAATGTTGCGCATGAGCGGATCGCAGGGCTGCATCTCAGCGAGGAGGAGGCGCTTAGCCTTCGCGAGGAGCTGCGGGGTGTTTTCCTGCGGGGGAGCTTCAACAAGGAACTGGGCGCTTATCTAACCGACGCCTTGTATCATGGGGCGGACCGTCTGTATCTAAGCCGCTACGAGCTGCAGGAAGTGCCAGACGAGGTAGGGCGCATCACGAGCCTCAAGTGGCTGGAGATTTTCGAGCAGGACGTTCGCAGGCTGCCCCCAAGCCTCTTCAACCTGCACCAGCTGGAAGAACTTACGGTGTATACGACCGATCTGGAGGAAATTCCTGCGGATATCGGGCGCTTGACGAATCTGACCCGACTCACCATCGGCTGCTGCAGTTATGACCGTATGGAGCCGGGTCAGCGTATCATTTCCCCTGAAGAGGTGACTATGAGCGAGCTTCCACCTGAGATCGGCCGCTTGGCCAAGCTCGAGCATTTGTCTATCCAGGCGACCGGGCTGCGGAGCGTGCCGCCCGAGCTGGCGCAGCTGCAGGAGCTGAAGCTTCTCGATTTGAGCCGCAACCGGCTGGAGGCAGTGCCTCATGAGCTGGTTAAGAAGCTTCGGAAGCTGAGGTACAAGTTATTCGACGGCAATCCGTTGTAGGGTTTGCCCTAGAACGATCCGAGGAGCATCCGTCAGGACGCCTCGGACGTTTTTTGTTTTTGCAGCTTAGAGGCTTAAGGGGAGCTCAGAGATTCAGCTTTCTGTATTCCGTCGGGGATAGGCCCGTGTGGCGCTTGAACCGGCGGAAGAAATATGTCGCATCGGGAAAGCCAACCCGCAGCGCAATCTCTCCGGCCTTCAGCTCAGTTGCCAGCAGCAGCGCTTGAGCCTGCTCCATCCGCAGGCGGTTGACGTAGTCGCTGAAGTACTCTCCCGTCTCCTCCTTGAATAGCTGGCCCAGGTAAACGCTGTTGATGCGGAACTGTTGAGCCAGCAGCTTGAGCGACAAATCTTCGGCCAGATGCTCCTGCACATAGACAGCCACCCGTTCGATCATGGCATGTCCGGGGCGCTTGGCCTGCTCCGCGATCCAGTCCTCCAGCCGCGTAAGCTGCTCGTACATAAAGCTCTTCATCGCCTGAATGGAGCTCAGCTCCAGCACGTGCTGGAGCGTATAAGCGTCGAGCCCTTCCTGGCCGTCTCCACGGCCGCCTCCCACCTTCTTCAGAGACTGTCTCAGCAGGACAATCCACTCGCTGGCCGCCGCTTTGGCCGAAGCCAGAGGCTCCGGCTGCACCAGCGCCCACTGAAAATCCCGTTCCAAGCCTTGACTCCACAGCTCCCGGCTGCCGGACAGCACGCCTTGGATGAAGGAAGCTCTCTCCAGATTGGACGCTGGGGATTGGGCCAGATGCGTATCCACCCACGAGCGGTCGATGCAGGTCGAGGTTCCCGTCAAGTCCAGATAGTCGAACAAGGCCAGCGCATCGGCATACGACTTGTGCAGGTCTTTGGCCGACCGAACAGGCTCTCCAAGCGTACAAAACCAGGGTACCTTCAGCGTGGGGGCCGCACTTTCGGCAATTTGGCGAAGCCAGGCAAGCAAGTCGTCAGAGTTCGTACCCGCAGGATCGTCGTAACTTCGGGTGAACATGCACAGCACACGCTGCTGATCGTTTATAAGGGCTATACCTTTGCCTGATTTGCTTAGTGCCTCCCCGATCACATTCAGGATGGCGAAGGGTCGGAATTGTTCCTCCGAAGCGCTTAGCCGCTCTTCCCTGCGGTCCCGCCAGTGAATGGCAGCTACCTGATAATACGAATGTCCCAGCAGGCCCCCAAGCTGCATAAAGGTCAGCTTCTCCTTCAGTTGTTCCTCATCGATGCGATTCTCGACCCAGCGGATCAGCACATTGTTGCGCAGCAGCTGAAATGATTCCCTCTCCAGCGTCTCCAGCTTGAACGTCTGATGAAGATCCGACACACAGGTCTTGACGATTTCCTTCAGCTCGTCGGGATTGACGGGCTTCAGCAGATAGTCCTCGACTTGGAATTTCATCGTGTGCCGCAAATAGTCGTAATCGTCGTAGCCGCTCAGCACGATGATCTTACAGGGCAGACCGTGCTTGCGGATGTTTTCAATCAGCACCAGTCCGCTCGCATGCGGCATCCGGATATCGGTGATCAGCAGATGGGGCTGGAATGATAACGCTTCCCGAAAAGCTGCGGCGCCGTCCTGGGCCTCCCGAATTTCCGAGATTCCGTATTCCTCCCACGGAATAATCGTTCGAAGTCCTTGGCGTATATAGCCGTCGTCATCGGCGATGAGCAGTTTCACGTTCGGGTAATACCTCCTTCTGGCAGCGGGATGTACAGATGTATGTCGAAGCCTTGCTCAGGTTGCTTCGATGGGACCTCAACGCCGTAAGCCCCTCCGTAAAAGCTTCGCAAACGGTAATGAACATTCAGGATGCCGATATGGGACGCCTGCAGCAGCTCGGCTTGCTGAAGCCGCTTACGTATGACTTCCAGCTCCTCCCGGGTAGGGGAGGCTCCGTTATTGGCTACAGCTATGCGGAGCTTGTCTTCGAGCGGCTCGAACCGGATTTGAATCCACGGTTCGTCCTGTTCTTCGAGCTTGCCATGGATCAGCGCATTCTCTACCAAGGGCTGGAGAATGAAGCGGATGACGCGCGTCCTACTGAGCTGAATGCCGGCCTCGATCTCAAGTGCGATCGGGTTGCTTTTGCCCATCGAGAACAGGTCGACGTAAGACTCCGTATAGCGGAGCTCCTCATCCAGGGAGACGGTATCGCTGTCATGGGATTTCAGCAGCCAGCGGTACAGATGCCCGAGCTGGTATAGCTGGTCCCCAATCGAAGCCTGTCCGGCCACGAGCGCCTGCATACGGAGCGATTCGAGCGTATTATACAGGAAATGCGGATTGATTTGCATTTTCAACGCGTAATACTCGGCATTGCGTTTCTCGAACTCGACGATGTACACCTTCTCGATGTAGTCCTTGAGCTGGACGGCCATGTAGTTGAATTGCTTCATCAGCTGGCTGATCTCGTCCTCGCCCTTCACCGGGAATTCGTGCAGATAGGAGTCCTTCTGATGCTTGTTGAAATGCAAGGTCATCATTTTGATCCGGCGCACGGCCAGACTCTGAATGCTGAAAATAAGCAGCAGGCAAAGCCCCAGAATCGAAGTCAGCACGATGACAATCGTCGTCTGAATATTCTTCAGCGCAGAAGAAATCGAATCCTTGCTCGTGTATCCGGTGATGTCCAGCCCATACCGGTCATTGCTTTGCGACGAGGTTAAGTAAAGGCTCTGCTGCTCGGGGATGGTGGCCTGTTCGGGTGCGCTGTCTAGCAGTACATCGCCCTCATGGCGAACGACGACGCGCGATGGCGTCTGTCCGGCGAAGGCGGACTTGCCGAGCAGTGCCTGAGGCTCGATCGTCGCCACCAGATAACCGAATACCTGGTCCTGCACCATATTGCTGAAGTCGAATACCGGCACCGCCATGTAGGTGAACGGCTCGGTCTGGTTTTCGAACATCCCGCTCACCGTTCCGAGGAAAGGGAACTGATACGTCCTCGGGAAAGCGGCAAAAAACGAACGGCTGTTAAAGTCCGCAGCAAGCTGCTCTTGGTTGCCGTACTTGGACACATGGAACAGGCTGCCGTCACCGGTCCGGTACAGGAGGACGTCGCGGACGCCTGGATTGCGGTCGCGGATCAGCGACAGTGTGTTGCGGATCCGGTTGGCCTCGACAAACCGGCTGCGTTCGTCTTCCTCTGCAGGCAGCTGTCCGGGCAGCAAATACTGATAGATGCTAGACCTGGGCGATGCATCAGTGTCACTTCCCCCCAGTGTGTACAGGACCGGAATGTCTCGTTCGAACTGCTTGATGGATTCGGCGAGATGCTCGTGAAGCTGGGTGACATGAACCTCAAGAAGCTGCTGCTCGCGGTCCTCCAGCAGCGCGTAGAACTCATTTTTCGTCAGAGCGAACAGGATGACGAAGATCAGGAGCAGCGAAGCGGTGACCCAGAAGGTCAGCTTGCGGAGCAGGAAACGTCCTATATATTTCTTATACCATCTCATCCGGCTTTGCACCTCCCCTATCGCTCAACAATCTTTACTAAGTCCATGGATCTAAAGTAATTCCTGTAGTTGACCCTCGGTGCTGCCGCCTATAATCATATTGTAAAAGAACTTCCGCCTATAAATAAAGGAGGGTCCAACATGAAAGTTAAGATTCAAGCGATAGCCGCTGCCGCCATGCTGACCAGTCTGCTGGCCGCCTGCAGTCAGAGTGCAGACCAACCATCGGGTGCAGGAGCGCCTGCGTCGGCCAAGGAAGAAGCCAAGGCAGGGCAGACGGTGCAAATCTCCGCCCAGCTTCATGTGACGCCGAATTTGACCGCTGAGTTCTGGGATGGCGTCATCAAGAAATTCGAGGAGCAGAATCCAGGCGTCAAGATCAAGCGGGTGCAAGCGCCCGAAGATCCGGAGCAATATGTCAAAATGCTTCTTGCAAGCGGTGACATGCCGGATGTCGTTCACAATGTACGTTTCCCGGACCTGGTGAAGGCCAACGCGCTGAAGCCGTTCGAGCTGGATGACGACATCAAGAAGATTCGCGACGTGGAGTCGGGCTTCATCAACGGCAAGCTGTATAACCTCAATGACGTCGTCCAGCCGCAGAGCTTGATTTTCTATAACAAAAAAATGTTCGCAGACGCAGGCATCACCAGTACGCCGAAGACCTGGGACGAGCTGATGGCGGATGCGGAGAAGCTCAAGCAGAAGAGCTTCACTCCGTTCCTGACTTCCGGGGAATGGGTGACGGGCTTCACGATGTCCGTGCTGTCCGCGCCAGATACGTTCGGCCAGAACGTCCGGTGGTACGCCGACCGGGCGGCAGGCAAGGTTCACTTCACGGACGACAACTGGAAGACGGCCGCTCAGCGCTGGGTGGATATGAACGCCAAGGGCTACTTCAATAAGGGCGCGCTTAGTCTCAGCTACACACAGCTGGAGCAGCAGTTCCTGAAGGGGGCCGGGGCGATGTACCCGATGGGCTCCTGGTTCACGGCGGCGGAGAAGGATGCGAAGGATAAAGGCTTCGAGGTCGGTGTATTCGCGGTGCCTTCGACGAACGGAGATCTGCGTCTGGCCGGGGGGATTAACCAGTCGGGCTTCGGTATCTCCCAGAAATCGAAGCATGCGGACATCGCGCTGAAGTTCGTGAAGTTCCTGCTCCTCGACCGCGACAATCATAAAGCAATCATCGAGAAGGATGCGCTGATCTCCAACCTGAAGGACCCGGTCGATTATCCGATGACCCCGCTGCAGACGGAAATCGCGAAGCTGGTGAAGGAAGCGAAGGTGCTGTCCGGCCATGTGAACGTCGAGGTTGGCGATAGCGTAGGGGCTCCAGGCATGGCCGAGGAGTTCAACAAGGCGGCGCAGAACCTGCTGATGGGCAACAAGGTCGACCAGGTACTGAAATCGCTGGACGAGATGTGGGATAAAAACTCCAAGTAACCAACAGAATCAAGCGGGGTAGGGGAGGCGGCGGTCTGCCGCCTCTCCGCCCTGCCGGGAGGAGTCAAAGCTCGTGATAAAGAGAGAAACCGGAACCGGCTTGTTGCTGCTGTCCCCCGGCTTGATCTTGTATATAGGATTTATGATCGTGCCGACCTTGACCTGCTTGTACTACAGCCTCTATGACTGGGACGGCTTCAGTGAGCGGTATGGGTTCGTCGGCCTGGGCAATTACGCTCGTGCGCTCACGGATCACAATTTTCTCCAGTCTATCGAGTTTACCTTGATTTACACCTTGCTGACCGCGGTGCTTATTAATGTTCTTGGACTCGGCTTTGCGCTGATGCTCAACCGTCAGGGCTGGCTGACGCGGATTTACCGCTCGATCTTTTTCTTCCCGCTGCTGCTGAGCGCGGTGGTGGTCGGTTTCCTATGGCAGACGATCCTGAACTACAACGGTGTGCTGAACGCCATCCTGCCCAAGATAGGGCTGACGGAGGTCGAGTTTTTCAGCGACCGGTACACCGCGATGATGACGCTGGCCGGCATTACCATCTGGCATTCCCTAGGGTTCGTCATCGTGCTGTATCTGGCCGGCCTGCAAGGCGTACCGAGGGACCTTATGGAGGCTTCGCTCATCGATGGGGCCACTAAGCGGCAGATGTTTTGGAATGTCACCTTCCCCATGCTTGCTCCTTCGACGACGATGAACATCATCTTCGCGATCACCGGGGGGATGAAGGAATATGACAAGATCGCCACGGTCACACGGGGAGGCCCGGCGGGCCGCACTGAATCGATGGCTTACCGTGTGGTCAACGAAGCGTTCGTATCCAATCATTTCAGCTATGCTTCCAGCCTGGCCATGTATATGCTTCTGATGGTGATGGTCATCTCCATCTCGTGCACCCTGTATCTTCGAAGACGGGAGGAGCGGATTCTATGATGTCTTCGCCTGCCAGGCGCTGGTATGACGAGCTCATCCGGCAAGGTGTTCTCGGCTTGCTGTGCCTGCTGCTGCTCGTGCCGTTCTATATTGTGGTCGTCAATGTATTCAAGGACAAAGCCGATATTCTCAGTAATCCGTTATCCTTGCCGATCGGTCATCTGACCTTCGACAATCTCATCAAGGCGGCGGTGTCCCCGTCCTTCAATATTTTCAAAGCGTACGGCAATAGCATCGTCATTACCACGCTGTCTATTTTATTCATCGTCACAGTCGGCGCGATGATGTCTTATGTGATCGCACGAAGCCATAACCGCTTTACGAAGTTTGTGTATTTCCTGCTGCTCGCCGGACTTATGATCCCACCTCAGGTGCTCCTGCTGCCGCTGGTCAAGCTGCTGGACCGGATCGGACTGCTGTTTACCTTCCAAGGGCTGATCTTTTACAATATTGCCTGGTATTTGCCGTTCACGGTTTTTATTTACACCGGATTTATCCGCACGATCTCTGCGCAACTGGACGAATCGGCCAAGATGGAGGGAGCGGGTATGGTTCGCATCTTCTGGGGCATCATCTTCCCGCTGCTGCGCCCAGCCACGGCCTCGGTCGTCATCTTCCTCTTTCTGTGGATCTGGAACGACTTCATCAATCCGCTGGTTATCCTCGGCACCTCCGGGGGCTACACCGTCACGACCGGCATCTACATGGCGATCGGGAAGTTCAGCTCCAACTGGGATCAGGTCTTCTCCCTGATGTTTATGGCCTCCGTGCCTGTGCTAGTGCTGTATGTGTTCATGCAGCGATTTATCATCGCAGGGCTGACGGATGGAGCTGTCAAGGGCTGAGCGGAAAGATCGCGGTTAGAAAAAACGTCATAAACCTACTGACATGGTACCCGGTAGGTTTATGTCACTTCAACATCACAGACCAATCGCTGGTATACCTTTTATCAATAACCTTCCTTTTCAAAATCAGTTCGGTGCCCTGCTGAAAGGGAAGCTGGCCGATGACAAAGCCATAGTCGGTATAGCTATTTTCTTTCTGAAGCGTTATGCGGTCATTCTGGGATACGTAGCCTCCTTCCTTTCTTATGCTGTATTCGTTTCCCTCAGGATCGGCTACACTCCACACATCCCCGTCAAATTTATTAATAAGTACCCCTTGAAGCCGGAGCACGGACCCTTCATTTTGTTGTTCAAAGCCGGTTAACAGCAGCTCGTCTCCCTGGGTATGGATAGACAAAGGCGCTGCAGACAGGCTCTCCGGCCGAAAGCGGAATGCTTCGTCGGAAGGTTCAAGTACGTTATATCCGTCCAGTACAAACCGTATGGGCATCTCCGGCATATACCTAAACGTGTAGGTCCAGAGCATAGACCCCGATTGCTCATCGTACTGTTTGGTCAAGGAGAGCAGATCATCCATATGTCCGATGCTCGTGCTTCCTACTGTGCTGATTTCGTTGTGCTCGGAGTCCTCCAGATGGAAGGACAAGGAGTGCTGCATAAATAGTTCTTTGTCATAGGATGCTGGAGAGGTCACCTTCAGCTCCAGCCTGCCTCCCACCGATGTTCGGACAAGTCTCGTCAGCTCGATCTGGAGCCCTTGAGTCGTGGTATACATCTCCTGAAGATTCATAATATGTTTTGTATTTTTCTCTAGATTAACAGGAATGTTAAAGCTCCAATTCCCTGATATCGCGTTACTATTGGACATGACATGGGAGATATCCCCTATGACGGTGAGATTTTTTCCGGAGAAGTCTTCCTGGATAACGGCAACCAGATAGTTAAATTGATCTGTAGCTCCTATATCTTCGAAGGTGGCAAGCTTCTTGCCGGTTTCCGGCTCCTCCAGATAAATCTGGTTGCCCCCGTCCAACCGCAAGCGGTCATGCCGATATGCCCCTTTCTCATCCAGGAACTGCACGGCTAACGTCACTCGTGTGCTGTCGGCGATGATTTCGTTGACCTGCAGCCGGTAGCTCTTATCAGCCACTGAAATATTCGGATACGTTGGAATACCGGCCTCATAAGCTTGCAATAGACCCCGGTCCGAAACAGGATCTTCTTTGAAGAAAGACTGAATGTACTGGGCAATGCCAGGCACTGCGAGGGCCCCGGACATCATAACAAGCAAGCAAGCGGCGGCGGCTATAGCATATTTGGTGAACAGACGTTTCTTCCTTCTTTGTTGAAGAAGCGAATCTATCGTATGTCGAAAAGCAGGGCTGCGCGGCTCAGGAAATTCATGAGAGAATAACAGCTCGTTCCATTCTTTGTCTTCTCCGTTAGCTTCGTTTCTGACAGGTTTGTCCGGAACGTTCATGTTAAATCCTCCTTTGTACGACTCAACAGCTTTTTTAATATTTTTTTGGCTCTATACAGGTCGACACTGATCTGGTTGACGGAGCCATTTAGAATCCGTGCTATTTCTTCATAGGAGAGATCATTCGTAAATCTCAACAGGAGCACTATTCTGTAGCGGGGTGGGATTTGTTGGATCATTTCACGCAGATACCTTTTCTCCTCATTGCGGATGACAATGTCTTCGGTCAGAGCATCGGAAGTGACATCCAGGTCCAAGGAATAGTCCTCCAGGAACACTTCTTTCCTTTTCCTCCGAAAATCTTTGAGTGAATTAACCGCAATGGCGTAGATCCACGATGAAAATGAGTTTTCGATGCGGTGCTTATCGATATGTTGGATGACCTTGATGAAGGTTTCCTGGGTCAAGTCTTGAGCATCTTCCTTACCTACATCCATAGTCAGGAGTAAGCTGAATATTTTGTTTTTATAACGATCAAACAGATGTTCAAAGGCTTGAGCATCTCCTTTTTTAAGCCGGGCAATCATTTTTTTCTCATCAAGCGTTCCAGGCAAAGCATATTCCCCCCTCTACAAAACCAACCTCAACCAGCCTCTACGTAATAAGACGATCTTGCCCTTACTTTTCTTACCAGTCAATTGAGAAAATGTTGTCGAGAGGAGGAAAAGCAAAGAACCGTCCGGACTCCATAGCCCGGACGGTTCTTGCTTGAATAGATAGAGGAACTGCTAAATCAACTGCTAAATCAACTGCTAAATCAACTGCTAAATCAACTGCTAAATCAACTGCTAAATCAACTGCTTCAAATAGTTGTAGCTGATCGTTAAGCTCTCGAACGGGTCACGACGGCATTGGTCCTGCTCGACGACATACCACTCGACGCCCGTGCTGCGGCAAGCTTCGATGATCGCAGACCAGTTGAGATTGCCTCGTCCGACCTCAGCGAATACTTGCTGGTCCTCGACAATCTCCATATCCTTCAGGTGGATGACCTGCATCCGCCCCTTCACCTTGTTGACCCACTCGACCGGATTGGCTCCGCCTGCCTGTACCCAGTACATATCCAGCTCGAAGCCGAAGTCGGGGCTCGCGGATTCCTCCAGCAGCACGTCCATGCCGGTACGCTCGCCGAACTTGGTGTATTCGAACTTGTGGTTATGGTAGACGAATTGCAGCCCGTGCTTGGCAAGCTCCGCCCCAATGGCCGAGAATTCCGAGGCTAGACGGACATAGCCTGCCTCGTCCGAACGGTATTCCGGCGGCATAGCGCCGAGTCCGACGTATTTACAGTTCCACAGCTGATGCTCGCGGATGACAGCAGGCAGGTCCTTCGTCAGGCGGTCGTAGGAAATATGTGTAGCGCAGATCGTCAGGCCGATCTCGTCCGCCAGTTGCTTCAGCTTCTCCGGATCAATCGGTCCCATCCCCGATACCTGAACCGCATCATAGCCGATAGCCTTGACCCGGCGCAGTGTCGATTCGATATCCTCGGGTGTTTTCAAATAATCACGTAAGGTATAGAGCTGTGCAGCGATATTCGCTTGCTTCATGTCCGTTCACCTTTTCCCTGTAGTCTGGCCTTGCTCTAGTTCAGTGTACCATGCTTCAGGAAAGGGAATTTTACCGACGTTAACGAATACGTCTCGTTCATTTAACTCTGCTTGCCATTTCGCTCTAAGGTAGGACGAGGGGACGGGTTTTTATCAGATTGCGGTAACGATTGGTGCTGCGACACAGCCGCCAATGGGGAGTCCGCAGCATCCGGCTGATATCTGGAGGGGATTCAGGCTTGACCGGGCGCTTTCTTCGCCTTGGTGCAGTTCAGGCAATAGTTACGTCCGTAGGCCTTGCCGTAAGCGACGATTCGGGCGAGCGTGGCCGGGTCTTCGAGCTTGGTGAAGGGACAGGGATCGGGCCTCGTATTGACCTCCAGGATCCATGGCTTCAAGCTCCGGTCCACGGCAATATCCAGGCCTAGCTCATGCATGGACGGGTAGGAGCGGCTGAAGGCGGCGGCTGTCCATTCGGCCAGGCGCTTCATCTTCTGCAGGAGCCGCTTGGTCTTGGCTGCTCCGGCGATCGGTCCAAGCACGTCGGCCGGAGCGAAGATCGTGCCGCCTTGGCTCCCGTTGGTGACGGCCTTGCCCGGATGGGCCACACGGGCCGCGATGCCGGTGCAGACCCAGCGGCCTGCGGGGTTTTTCTGAATCATAACCCTGAAGTCAAAGGGGAGGCCTCCCCGGCGCAACACATGGATTCCCTGCTGAATCAGATAGGGCTGTGAGCCGATACGCTTGAGCAGCGACCGCTGCATCGACTCCAGGCTGCTGAACCCGGAGCGGCGGAGTCCCCGCTGAAGTCGGAACCCGGAGCCGTGCCTCTCCAGCTTCATGACGCCGATGCCGAGCGAGCCGCGGTCCGGCTTGACATACACCATACTTCGCCGCTGGAGTGCCGCTTTCAGGCGACGGGTGCTGAACGGCTGTGTGTGGGGAACATACCGGGCGAGCTCTCTGTTTCGGAGCACGATCCCGGTTTTTTTCAGCTTGCTGGCTATATACTTGAGCCTGCTTCCCATAATCTTGTCCCCGCTTTCTTTCGGATTGGTGACAATGATCCTTCATCATACGAAAGCAGATGGGCCGATGTGCACTTCGTATGCAGCATTTGCATAGGCTGTAGGAAAAAATGCTCGGGCTGGCTGAAGGCTAAGGACAAGAGACATCCGAGAAGGATTCGGAGGAGGCCGGGCAGTATCGACGACCGATACCGGGGCAGCGACGAGGCGAATGGGAGGCAGCGAGCAGCCCAGCGATGGCCAGGAAGGGGAGGGGTTGCGGTGGGAGCAGGATCGGGAGGCCAGATCGGCCAACTGGCGGCAATTCAAGAAAAAGTTCGTGTACGAACCGAGCAAAAATTTTCCTGGTACGGTCCATGGTTGAGGGAGCAGCTGGAGCGTGATGACCCAAGCGGACGGGGATACGAGGAAGCAGTCCCTCTTGTAACCGCACCTGTGCTTGAAGCCCATTATTATACGGAGGCCAATCCGCTTGCACAGCAGGAGGGGATACACAGCTACCGGACGTCGGGCACGAGTTCAGGCAGACGCAAGTCGATCTTCTACTCCCCATCCGATGAGAAGGCCTATGTGCGGATCAAGCTGGAGGTGTTCCGGTCCATCCTGGGTTCTAGCGGATATGGCAGAGCTTTGGCGGATATGGGAACGGGGCATGCCGAAGCGACTGCTGTAGACGTGTTCCGGCAGCTCGGAATGGAAGTCGAATCTTTGTCGTTTCAGCTTCCGGTGGAGAGGCATATCGAGCGCCTGACCAGCTTCCGGCCGGAGGTCCTGTATACGATGCCGTCGATTCTGGACCGTATTCTGCAAGCTTCGACAAAGCCCTATGACTACGGCATTCGACACGTTATCCTGGTCGGCGAGATCGCTTCGCCGGAATGGCGGAAGAGTGTCGCGGGACGTATGGGGCTTCCGCTGGAGAAGATAACGGATACTTACGGCTCCATCGAGATCGGAACCATCGCTTACTACGATCACAAGCACGGAAGGTATTTGCTGACGGAGGGACTTGTTGCCGAGGGAATTTGCATTGACGAGGTTCTGAGGGAAGCCGATTGGCTGAGGGCAAAGGGGACAGCGGATGAGGATCACCGTGAGCCGGAACGGCCTGAAGGAACGAGAGCAGCTGGAGAGCGACCGGGCCTGATGCTGCCTGGGGGGAACGAATGGAATGCTAAGCAGAAGGACTGGATGCGGTCAGAGTGGAACGACTGGGATGGAAAGCAGCGGGATGGGGCGAGGCTAGAGGAAGTGAATGAGCAGGGAGACAGCTTTGAACAGACGTGGTCAGCGGGAGTGCGGGGAGAGGAACAGCAAGAGCGGGCTTGTCTGAAGGAATCGGCAGGTAGCATCCATCCGCTAGAGCCGCAGCTATCCCTGGCAGCAGGTACGGGCGAGCAGGTGCTGGTGCTGACCTCAACCGTGCGGGACGCGTTTCCTGCGCTGCGCTATGTCACGTACGATGTGGTGCGTGATCTGCGGACCGTCATCGTCGATGGGGTATCCAGACAAAGCTTCCAAAGCATCGTGAAGCGGGTCGGCCCCGACCTGAAGCATGGCGAGAAGATCAGTCTCTTTGATATCGAGGAAGTCGTCTTCCGGCATCTGCGGGATACGAGTATTCAGGTGAAGGTAATCAGTAACCGGCTTCAGGTACAGCTATACGGCCCTCAGATCCCCGCTTCCGTGCTGGGAAGCATTCGGCTTGATCTGGAGAATCGCATCCCGCAGATCGGTATGATGATCCGCTCCGGACTGCTTGATGGGATTGAGGTCATCGGAGGGACGTATGAGGACGGACAGCATCGGGGAGCCGTGAAGGGTAAACGGGTTATTTACGAGGAGGAGAACGCATGAAGCTGGAGGGAGGACTGGTTGAGGCGATCGGGAGCACGCCACTCGTGCGGCTGGAGAGACTGTTCGCGGAATTTCCCTTCCACGTATACGGGAAGCTGGAGTGGATGAACCCTGGGGGCAGCTCCAAAGACAGACCGGCCCTATATATGCTGAGGGAAGCAATCCGACGCGGGGAGCTTCATCCGGGTAGTGTCGTGATCGAGTCGAGCTCCGGTAATCTGGCGATCAGTCTGGCTCAGCTTTGCTGCAGGCTGGGCCTCCGGTTCATCTGCGTGGTGGACCCGCGTACGACCGAGCAGCACAAGCGGATCATTCGCAGCTTCGGCGGCGAGATTGATCTGGTGACGGAGCCGGATACCCAGACCGGGGAGTTTCTTCCCGCCCGCATCCGAAGGGTGAACGAGCTGCTGCATACCATCCCGCATGCGTTCTGGACCAATCAATACGGCAACCCGGACAACTCCCGGGCCCATGCGGAGACCACGATGGCGGAAATGGCCTCTCAGCTCGGGCAGCTGGACTATCTGTTCTGCGGAGTCAGTTCCTGCGGTACGATCCGAGGGTGTATGGCCTATATCCGTGAGCAGCAGTGGGATACCCGGGTTGTGGGTGTTGATGCGGAGGGGAGCATTCTGTTCAGAGGCTCGCGCGGTCCCCGCAAATTTCCGGGACTGGGCGCAGCGATCCTGCCGGGGCTTCACCGGCAGGATGATGCAGATATTATCGTACGGGTGTCGGATATCGACTGCGTACAGGGCTGTCGTGACCTTGTACGCCGGGAGGGAATCTTGGCCGGAGCGTCTTCCGGTGGCGTCGTGACGGCCGTCCGGCGGCTCGGAGCGGGCATTCCGGAGGATGCGGTGTGTGCGATGATCCTGCCGGACCGGGGCGAGCGCTATCTGGACACGGTTTATCAGGATGAGTGGGTCCGGCAGGAGCTGCAATACGAGCCCGATGCTGCCGCTAGCGGGAGCTTGCCGTTATGATCTACCTGCATGATAGACATATCCGCCGTCTGGGGGTGGATTGGCTGCAGTTGATCGGGCTGGTCGAGGAGATTGTGCGCTTGGAAGACCAAGGAGAGTGCGTGCACCCGCTCAAGCCGTACCTCCGCTTCGGGGACCCGGCGAACCGAATTATCGCGATGCCGGCTTATGTCGGCGGCGAGCTACCTATGGCGGGCATCAAGTGGATCGCGAGCTTTCCCGGCAATATCGGGCAAGGGAAGCCTCGCGCGCATAATACGCTGGTGCTGAACGACCCTGCCACCGGTGAGCCGGTGGCGTTTCTCCGCAGCGGGCAGCTGAACGGCATCCGGACGGCAGCGGTCAGCGGGGTCATGCTGCGCGCCTCTCTGGATCGCCTGCCGCTGTCTGAAGGCCTAAGGCTGGGCATTATCGGCTGGGGGCCGGTCGGCCGGCTCCATCTGGAGATGTGCGCTACGCTGCTCGGTGACCGTCTGCGGGCGGTTACGCTGTACGACCTCCGGGGCATCGACCCGGAGACCATCCCGGCAACGCTGCGCGGGCGGACGGAGGTCGCGACCGATTGGAGGAGCCTGTACCGCATCTCGGATGTAATCGTCACCAGTACGGCATCCGACAGGCGGTATATCGACGAGCCGCCACCACACGGCTCGCTGTTGTTGCATGTATCGCTGCGCGATTATGAGACGACCAGCTTATCCGGCCTGAAGGCTATTGTCGTCGACGACTGGCAGGAGGTGTGCCGGGAGAACACGGACATCGAGCAGTTGCATCAGCAAGCGGGGCTGACGGCATCCGGGGTTTGCACGCTGGCCGATGTCGTCTGCCGCAATGCGCTCGCGCGCTGGGAGCCGGAGGAGCCCGTCTTATTTGCATCGATGGGGCTCGGAATCTTCGATATCGCGATTGCTGCCCGCTACTGGCGGCAGGCCTTGGATCGGAATGAGGGAGTGCGGTTGGAAGGCGGTTTCTAAGGGAATGTGTCGCAACCAGGGGCCAGGATCAGATGGTCTGCAGCCCCTTGCGTAGAATGCCGATCAGCTTCTCCGCAGCAGAACTGAAGGTGCTGCCATTTTGCTTGCGCAGCATACCGGTAACAAGTCCTGAATCGAGGTCGTGGATATTTTGAAGCACGGTGCCGGGGGGAGTGGGGACGGCCGTAATGACCGGAACGACCGCGATCCCGAAACCGGCCTGAACGTAATATTTGAGCGCCGCCATATTGCCGATCTCCATGCCGGTGTAGGGGCTTCCGCCCTTCTCCAGCAGAGCCTTCTCCAGCTTCTGGCGGTACGGACAGACGCTGGTCGTGATCAGAATATTCTCATGCTGCAGATCACGCAGGTAGACCAGATCCTTTGCTGCCAATCGGTGCGTGTCGGGCGTGAGCAGCGCGAGTCGCTCATTGAATAGCGGTTCAAAGGTGTGCTCCAGTCCAGTTTCAGGGGTGGAGCAGATCGCCAGATCGATGACGCCCTCGCTCAGCATCTGGCTCAGGATGAACGTGTTGCCGATCTGGATGCTTACCTTCACCTTCGGATGTTCCTGCATGAAGGGCCCCAGAATCTGAGGCAGCCTGTAGCTGGCTGTAGGCTCCATCACGCCGAGACGCACGTTTCCCGCTTCGCCCTGGATCAGTTCATTCATGGAGGCATGGAGATAATCGTAATCCTTGAGCAGCAGGTCTGCATTCTGATGAAACAGCCTTCCGGCCTCCGTCAGCTTGAGTTTTTTTCCCCGTTCCAGCAGCTTCACCCCAAGATCGCCCTCTAGCTTCTGAATATGCATGGTGACGGTGGACTGGCCGTACTGCAGCTCCTCCGCCGCCCGGTGGAAACTCCCTAGCCTGATGATCGTTTGAAAGGTTTTGATGGTACGGATATCCATCCCCGGAAGCCCCTTCCTCTACTCCATTCATACATATGGAATGAATAGTTCAAATTTTCTGTTTTTACAAAAGGATACAAGTATCATAACATGAAAGTTAATTATTCCAAGTGGAATACCTTATTTTATCGTTTTGAATTTATGTATCATGAACAGGATGTCGTTCATAAAAAATGAATTTTCTCTTCGTTTTTTTGAATTTTACACGGAGTTAGAGATGGCCTATGATATTCACATACACAACTAAATTTATAGGAATAGTAAAAATAATTGAGGAGGCGACGAGAATGGGACAACAGAAAAAACTGAAGCTGGGTGCGATGATTCATGGGGTTGGCGGTGGCTGGGAGGATTGGAAGCATCCCCGTGCGATAACGGATGCCAGTGTGAACTTCGACTTCTACAAGCGTGAGGCACAGACGGCCGAGGCTGGTAAATTTGACTTCGCCTTTATCGCGGACAGTGTACATATTACGCCAAACTCCAGTCCCCACTACTTGAACCGCTTCGAGCCGATTACGATTCTATCGGCGCTGGCTGCGGTGACAAGCCGGATCGGTCTGGTCGGCACGCTGACGGTGAGCTACAGCGAGCCGTTCACGGTCGCCCGGCAGTTCGCCTCCCTGGATCATATCAGCGGAGGACGCGCAGGCTGGAATGTCGTGACCTCGTGGCTGTCGGGCAGTGCAAATAACTACAGCAAGGACGAGCACCCGCCTCATGAGAAGCGGTACCGGATCGCACAGGAGCATGTGAATGTGGTCAAGGGCTTGTGGGATTCCTGGGAGGATGACGCGTTCGTGCGGGATAAATCGACGGGTGTCTTCTTCGATCCCGACAAGCTGCATGCGTTGAATCATAAAGGAGAGTTTTTCTCCGTGCAGGGTCCTCTCAACATCGCCCGCTCCAAGCAGGGCCAGCCGGTCATCTTCCAGGCAGGCACGTCGGAGGACGGACGAAACTTCGCTGCCAAGAATGCGGACGCGATCTTCGTCGGTCACGAATCAATCGAGGAGGCGAAGGCCTACTATCAGGACATTAAGCGCCGGGCTGTCTCTTTCGGCAGAGCTGCGGAGGATATTTCCATTCTTCCAGGTATTCGTCCGATCATCGGCCGCACGGAGGAGGAAGCGGAACGCAAATACCAGGAAACGGTCCAACTGGTATCCATCGAAAAGGCCATCGTGGCGCTCGGCCGCCCCTTCAACGACTTCGACTTCAGCGGCTATCCGCTGGATGAGCCTTTCCCGGACCTGGGCGATCTGGGTGCGAACAGCCAACAGGGCGGATCGGAGAAGATCAAGCGAATAGCCAAAGAACAGAATCTGACGCTGCGTCAGGTCGCGCTGCAATTTGCCACGCCGAAGGGCAACTTTGTAGGCACACCGGAGAAGGTAGCGGATACGATCCAACAATGGGTGGAAGAGGGCGCTTCGGACGGCTTTATTATCGGCGTCGGCATCCCGGGAGGACTGCAGGACTTCACCGAGCTGGTCGTGCCGATTCTGCAGGAACGCGGCCTGTTCCGCACAGAGTATGAGAGCGATACGCTGCGGGGCCATCTAGGTCTGACGGTGCCGGAGAACCGGTACGCCGGCGCCAAAGCCAAAGCCGAAGCGCTCATCTGAGAGGAGGAATAAGACCATGTCCCAACCCAGACAATTGAAGCTCGGCGCGACGATCACCGGCGTAGGCACCTCCAAGTCCAACTGGAAGCACAAGGAGATTCCGGGGGATGCCAGTGTGAACTTCGATTATTATAAGCAGCAAGCTTTGACAGCGGAAGCAGGCAAGTTCGATTTTGTCTTTATCGTGGACAGCACCTATATTACAGCCAAGTCCGCCCCTCACTACCTGAACCGGCTGGAGCCCTTGTCGCTGTTGTCGGGACTCGCAGCAGTCACCTCGCGCATCGGGCTGGTTGGTACGCTGACTGTGTCGTTCAGCGAGCCGTTTACCGTGGCCCGGCAGTTCGCCTCGCTTGATCAGATCAGCGGGGGAAGGGCCGGCTGGAACGTCGTCACGACGGGGCTGGAGGGAGCGGCGCTTAATTACGGCAGGTCGGAGCATTTCTCCCATGAGATCCGCTATCGGCGGGCGGAGGAGCATCTGGGTGTCGTCCAGGGGCTGTGGGATTCCTGGGAGGACGACGCATTCGTCCGGAACCAGCAGACCGGCGTGTTCTTCGATCCGGAGAAGCTGCATGCATTGAATCACAAGGGAGAGTTTTTCTCGGTGCAGGGCCCGCTCAATATCGCAAGGTCCCGTCAGGGGCAGCCGGTCATCTTCCAGGCTGGAGGATCGGATGGAGGCCGCAATCTGGCTGCCAAGAGCGCGAACGCCATCTTCACCGGGCATGAGACGTTGGAGGAGGCGCAGGCATTCTACGCCGACATCAAGCAGCGGGCGGCCGCTTACGGCAAAGCCTCTGGGGAGATTCTGGTGCTGCCCGGCATCAGCCCGATCATCGGGGAGACCGAGGAGGACGCGGAGCGTCAGTATGCGGAGCTGGCGGCGCTTGTCACCATCGAGGATGCGCTGGATCAGTTGGGTCGTCCGTTCACGTATCACGACTTCTCCCAGTACCCGCTGGATGAGCCTTTCCCCGAGCTTGGCGACCTGGGTAGCAACAGCTATCGCAGCGCGACGGACCGGATCAAGCGGATTGCCAAGGAAGAAGGATTGACCCTGCGCCAGACGGCGCTGAGGTTTGCGACTCCACGCAGCAGCTTTGTCGGTACGCCGGAGCGGGTCGCTGATCTGGTACAGCAGTGGTTTGAGGAAGGCGCTGCAGACGGCTTTATCATTCATACAGGCATTCCCGGCAGTCTGGAGCGGTTCACCCGGCTAGTCGTACCGATTCTCCAGGAACGCGGCTTGTTCCGTGAGGAGTACGACAGCGATACGCTGCGTGGACATCTGGGGCTGGATGTGCCGGAGAACCGGTATACCGCTGCAAGAAGGTCTGCAAAGGCACAGACGGCGGCGGGGCAGACCTAAGATTCGCTGGAGGCATGAACCAATTCTTCTATACAGACACCAGACGATTACATGACCAAATACAGATGGGGATGAAAGATGAAGAAGAGAAAATCGTGGATGCAACTGACAGGATTCATGCTTGCAGCATCGCTGCTGCTTGCCGGCTGCGGCGATGCCGAGGCGGACAAAGCCGCAGGGGCTGCAGCCGGTGAAGCAGGGCCTGTGACGCCTGGCGGGGAGCTGGTATGGGCGCTGGCCGGCACAGTGACCAATGACAGTCTGGATGCGCATAAGGCCGGCTTCGCGCCGACGACGCGCGTCATGCGCTCGCTGTATGACAGCCTGGTCGTCGAGCTGCCCGACCATTCGATCAAGCCGTGGCTGGCCACGTCGTGGGAGATCAGCCCGGACGGAAAGGTGTACACGTTCCAGCTGCGCAAGGATGTTAAGTTCCATGACGGCACGCCGTTTAACGCGGAGGCGGTCAAGTTTAATTTCGACCGGATCAAGGACCCCGCGACCAAGGCTTCCATTGCCTTCAATGAGATCGGGCCTTACTTGAAGACGGAGGTTGTGGACGAGTATACGGTCAAGCTGTACTTTGAGAAGCCGTTCGCGCCTTTCCTCAGCAATGCCGCCAAGGTGGACCTGGGCATGGTGTCGCCCGCAGCCGTTCAGAAATTCGGAGATGCCTTCCCGCAGAATCCGGTGGGCACCGGTCCGTTCAAGCTGAAGAAGCTTACGCCGAGTACACAGGTGGAGTTCGAGAAAAACCCGGACTACAACTGGGCTCCTTCCAATGCCAAGCATCAAGGGCCTGCCTATCTCGATAAGTTGACTGTCAAGTATGTCGAGGAGGAAGCGACCCGGGTCAGCGTGCTGCAGAGCAAGCAGGTGCATGTGGCGGATATTATTCCCCCGCAAAATCTCGTAGCTCTGAAAGCCGACAAGTCGTTCAACGTCCAGGAAACGGAGCTGCTGCAGGTCAACTATTCGTTGTACCTGAATCAGCAGCGCGCGCCCTGGAACGACCTCAAGGCGAGGCAGGCTGTCCGCTCGGCGCTCGATCTGGATGCAGCGATCAAGACGATCTATCTCGGTACCTCCCAGCAGGGCTGGTCGCCGCTCACTCCCCATCAATTCGCATATTCCTCGTCCCGAGAGAATGCGTACAAGCCTGATCTGGCCCAAGCCAACAAGACGTTTGACGAACTGGGCTGGGTGAAGGGGGCGGACGGGTACCGGAGCAAGGACGGCAAGCGGCTGACGATCGAATTCATCGATACGCAGGGTAACCGCGAGAAGCGATTGGATCTGAATTCCATCTTCACCCAGCAGTTGAAGCAGGCGGGTATTGAACTGAAGCTAGTATCTCTTCCTTCCGGCACCTATTCGGAGCGCCGCACGAAGGGCGATTACGATCTGGTTGCGGGCAGTCAGTTCTCCGGCGATCCTGATGTGCTGCGCCAACTCTTCTCGACCAAGGGGCCGTCCAAGCAGAACAATATCGCCCGGGCGAACGACCCCAAGCTGGATGAGCTGCTGGAGCAGGGCTATCTGGAGCAGGCCCCGGAGAAGCGGAAGGCCGTGTACAAGGAAGCGCAGGAGTATATTATCGACAATGTGTATTCGATTCCGACTTATGTCTTCCAGTATTCCGTCGCTTCGGGCAGCGAAGTGAAGGGGATTGTGTTCGACTATCCCGCTTGGCCCGTCTTCTATGATGCCTGGATTCAAAAATAAGGTTGAGAAGGAGGGCTGAACATGGCGAGGTTCGTATGGAACAGGCTGCTGGTCTCCATTCCCGTCCTTCTGGGCTCGTTAACGCTGGTTTTTCTGATTATACACTGGCTGCCGGGCGATCCAGCCCAGATGATTGCAGGCGATGACGCCGCTCCGGACCGGGTGGAGTTTCTCCGTGAGCAGTTCGGGCTTAATCAGCCTCTCTGGCAGCAATATCTCCAATACTTGTGGGATAGCATGAGAGGTGACTTCGGCCATTCCTTCGCCAACAGTATGCCGGTGATGGACCGGCTGATCGCCCAACTGCCCGCTACACTTGCGCTCACCGCGGTCAGCACGCTGTTCGCTGTGATCCTCGGGGTGCTTCTGGGCATCCTGTCGGCGGTGTACCGCAACCGGGTGCTGGATTACATCGTGCGTGTCGTCAGCCTGCTCGGCGTCTCGATGCCGAAGTTCTGGCTGGGCATTCTGTTGATCCTGATCTTCTCCGTTCACCTGAAGCTGCTTCCGGCTATCGGCAACGGCAGCTTCAAGCAGCTTATTCTGCCGGCGTTCGCTCTCGGGATCACGGGAGCGGGCATGCTGGCGAGGATGGTTCGGAACAGCGTGCTGGAGGTCATTCACGAGCAGTTCGTGCTGACCCTTCGGGCCAAGGGGCTTACGGAACGGCTCGTGCTGTACAAGCATGTGCTGCGTAATGCGCTGTTGCCAGCCTTGACGGTGCTTGGGCTGCTGGTGGGAGAGATGCTGTCGGGCGCGGTGGTGACCGAGACGGTCTTCTCCAGACAGGGATTGGGCAAGCTGGTTGTCGATGCGATCAATCAGAAGGATATCCCGGTCATTCAAGCCGCGATTCTGATTACAGGCGTGTTCAACATTATCGTTAATCTCCTCGTGGATGTATCGTACTCCTACGTTGATCCGCGTGTTCGTAAATCTGCCTAACGGCAAGGAGGTCATCTGTATGCAAGCCAATTCCGTTCAGGCCCCGGCTTCCCCGCAGGTTCAGGCTTCGTCCGTGGCCACGGCTGAGACTTCGCCCCTGGCTGCGCGGGCGCCAGTTTCCCCGGAAGCGGCGCCCACTATACAGCAGGCTGATCCGTCCGTTCGCCGATGGGGCTGGCTCCGTGGCCGTTCTGCGGCTACCGGCGGGTTCCGCCCGTCCCTGCTGTCGCGCTGGCTTTGGGGCTTCTCGCTGGGCATTTTGCTGTTCCTGTTCCTATGCGCTATCGTGCCGCAGTGGATAGCGCCATTTTCTCCTACGGACATGAAGCCGGACCGGCTGCTGCAGGCCCCGAGTCTGTCTCATTGGCTGGGTACGGATCAATTCGGGCGGGATGTGTGGTCGCTGGTCATCTACGGCAGCCGGCAATCGCTGCTGATGGGAGTGGTATCCGTCGTCATCGGAGGCTTCGTCGGTACGGTGCTTGGCCTGGTGGCAGGCTATTGGGGCGGCGTGGTCGATTCCGTCTTTATGAGGCTGAACGATATTCTGATGACCATCCCGGGAATCCTGCTGGCTATTGCCATATCAGTAGCCCTTGGTCCGAGCTTCTTCAACGTCATTCTGGCAATCAGTGTCGCCTCCATTCCCGGCAAGGCTCGGGTGGTCCGCAGTCAGGTTATCTCCATCCGCAGCCGTCCGTTCATCGATGCGGCCCGGGCTGTTGGGACCTCGCATCTCGAAATCATGTTTCGTCATATTCTGCCGAACTGCTTCTCCCCGCTGCTCGTGATGATGACGATCGGTGTCGGCAGCTCGATTCTTGTCGGCACAGGCCTCAGCTTCCTGGGACTTGGCGTCGTGCAGGAAATTCCCGATTGGGGGTATATGCTGTCGCAAGGGCGCAGCTATATGACCGTAGCCTGGTGGGTCGCGACCTTCCCGGGACTGGCGATCACCCTGCTGGTCGTCGTCGTCAATCTGATCGGCGACGAAATTCGCGACCGGATGGACCCCAAGAA
Source organism: Paenibacillus filicis (assembly GCF_038070315.1). NCBI lineage: Bacteria > Bacillati > Bacillota > Bacilli > Caryophanales > Paenibacillaceae > Paenibacillus > Paenibacillus filicis. Next base: position 213,370 of record NZ_JBBPCC010000004.1, read on the forward strand.
GGGCCGAGCGTGACCGAGCTTCAACGGTCGGCTCCGGAAGGGAAGAATGCAGGGCTAACAGGGCGCTAGCCCGGAAGGAGGAGTCATGGCATCGCAACCATTGCTAGATATCGATCAATTATCCGTGAATTTCAATACCCCGAGCGGCCCGTTGAATGCCATTAACCGTGTGAGCCTGCAGATCGGCAAGGGGGAGACCGTGTGCCTGGTCGGCGAGTCGGGGAGCGGGAAGACGATCACCTCGCTGTCTATCATGCGTCTGATCGACTACGACAACGGCTCCATCTCCCACGGCGACATCGCGCTTGACGGGCAGAGCCTGGTTGCGTTGTCGCAGAAGCAGATCAGCGAGCTGCGCGGGAAAAAGATTGCGATGGTGTTCCAGGAGCCGATGACAGCGCTTGACCCTGTCTTTACCATCGGCAGCCAGATCGTCGAGGTACTGCTGCGCCATGAACGGATCAGCAAGCCGGACGCATGGGATAAGGCCTTGTCGCTGTTGCGGCGGGTCGGCATCCCGGAGCCGGAGGTCCGGATGAAGCAGTACCCGTACCAACTATCGGGCGGCATGCGCCAGCGGGCGATGATCGCCATCGCGCTGGCCTGCGGACCCGAACTGCTGATCGCCGATGAGCCGACGACCGCGCTGGATGTCACCATCCAGGCGCAGATTCTCGCCTTGCTGCGGGAACTGAAGGAAGAATTGAACATGTCGATTCTGCTCATCACGCATGACCTGGGGATCGCAGCCGAGATGGCTGATCGCATCGTCGTCATGTATGCGGGCAAGGTGGTCGAGCAGGCCGGGGTTCATCAGCTCTTTGAAAACCCCGCCCATCCTTATACGCAAGGCCTGCTGCACTCTATCGTCACTATGGATCAAGTGCGCGGGCTGCCACTATACACGATTCGCGGTTCAATTCCTAGTTTGTCCGAGCTGCCTTCAGGTTGCCGGTTTCATCCCCGGTGCACATATGCAACGGACCGTTGCCGGTCCGAGGATCCTGCGCTGCGAGAGCTGAACGGACGCGAGGTGGCCTGCTGGCATGCGGAGAGGCTCGACTCGGCGGCTGCCGAGGTGTTCGGCAGTACGTTGGACGAGGCGATAGGCACAGAGAGATCTCAGGGCTGGCAAGGGCGGAGGGCGGAGCTGGCTGCGGGTACAGGGCGAGAGCTGGAGACGAAGGCCCCGGAGGTAGAGGCGGAGTACTCCTTACAGAGTCCGGCAGAGGTATCGCCGCAGGAAGAAGTGCCAGAGACCGGAGAGGCTTTTCCGAATCATACGGAGCCCTTCCAGGAGATGCACAGGGAGGCTGACCCGGCTGCTGACGGAGTGGGGTTGCTGGGCCTGGAGTTGAGTCTGGTGCAGTTCTCCGACGCTCAGGACCTGCCGACGGTCTCAGGCCATATAGCAACCGGGCAAGTCCTGCTGCAGGTCCAGGGAGTGAAGAAGCATTTTCCGATCCATCGGGGTTTATTTCAACGGGACAGGAGCTCTATCCGCGCGGTGGACGAGGTGACCTTTGATATCCGCAAGGGGGAAACGTTCGGGCTGGTCGGCGAGTCCGGCTGCGGCAAGTCGACGCTGGGGCGCGTGCTGCTGCAACTGGAGAAGGCAACGGCCGGACGCGTCCTGTTCGAAGGGCGCGACGTGTTGTCCCGGGGCATCCGAGAGTCCAAGGAGCTGCGGAGGGACATGCAGGTTGTCTTCCAGGACCCGTACGGCTCTATCAATCCGCGCTGGAAGGTCGGCGATATTATCGGCGAGCCGTTCAGGGTTCATGAATCGCTACGCGGCGCAGAGAAGCGGGAGAGGGTCCAGCAAGTGATGCAGCGGGTAGGACTCAATCCCTCCTGGTATGACCGGTTTCCCCATGAGTTCTCCGGCGGACAGCGTCAGCGGATCGGCATTGCGCGTGCGATTGCGCTGAACCCCAAGTTCGTACTGGCCGACGAAGCCGTATCGGCTCTGGACGTATCCGTGCAGTCGCAGGTCGTCAACCTGATGCAGGAGCTGCAGCAGCAGCTTCAGCTGACGTATCTGTTCATCGCTCACGGATTGAATATCGTCCGCTACATCTCGGACCGGATAGGCGTGATGTATCTGGGTAAGCTTGTCGAGGTGGCACCCACGGACGAGTTGTTCCGCCATCCGGCTCATCCCTACACGCGCGCGCTGCTATCGGCCATTCCTGTCCCGGACCCCAACCGGCGCAGGGTCTACGCCCCGCTGCAGGGAGAGATGCCTTCGCCTGCCAATCCTCCGTCCGGCTGCCGGTTTCATACCCGCTGCCCGGCGGCGACGGCGCTGTGCAAGGAAACGGCTCCAGAGCTTGTGGCTGTAGGCAACGGCCACTGGGCGGCTTGCCATTATCCCCTATAGGAAGCAGGAGTGAACCCCATGAGCCAACAGATGCATTTGGGACTCTTCGCCGCCGCCAATGGCCACCATGCCGGCGGCTGGCGCCACCCCGAAGCCGGGACAGAAAGTCCGCTGGAGCTGGAATATTATACGGGCATTGCCCGTCAGGCTGAGCAGGCTAAACTGGACATGCTGTTTCTCGCCGACAAGCTGGCGATTGATGACAATTACGGCGGCAGCTTTGACCTGACCGTCACCCACAGGCCGACCTTATCAGCCGAACCGCTGACGCTGATCTCGGCGCTGGGCGCTGTGACCAAGAGGATCGGGTTGGCGGCCACGGCCTCAACCACGTACCACGAGCCTTACCATCTCGCGCGTATGTTTGCGACCCTGGATCATCTGAGCAAGGGCCGTGTAGCGTGGAACGTCGTGACGTCGACGAGCGATGCGGAGGCGCGCAACTTCAGCAAGGCAAGTCATCTCGATCATGCGACCCGCTATGAGCGGGCCCAGGAGTTTATCGAGGTCGTCCGCTCGCTCTGGGACAGCTGGGGGCCGGATTCGCTCCTTTGGGACAAAGAGCGGGGCGTTGTCGCAGATAAACGAAAAATTCATTATGTGCATCATCACGGTCCGTGGTTTGACGTGAAGGGACCGCTGAATGTCCCCCGTCCTCCGCAGGGGCATCCGGTGCTCATCCAGGCCGGATCGTCGGAAACGTTCCGCGAGCTGGCGGCCCGGCATGCCGAGCTGATTTTCACGGCGCAGCCGAATCTCGCATCGGCCCAAGGCTTCTACCGGGATTTTAAATCCAGGGTAGTGCGTTACGGTCGGTCGCACCAGGACGTGAAGATCTTGCCGGGCACGATGGTAATCGTCGGAGATACGGAGAGGGAAGCTCGAGAGAAAGAGCAGCATCTGCAATCGCTGATCGACACGAATACGGGGCTGGCGTTTATGTCGGGCAGTATGAACTATGACTTGTCCAAGCATGAGCCGGACGCGCCGTTTCCTGACATCGAGCAGGAAATTCGGGGCAGCCGTGGACGATTCCAGTTCGTCTTCCGCAAAGCAAGAGAAGAAGGCCTGACGCTGGCCCAGGTGGCCCGGTGGTATATCCAGAGCCGCTCGCATCACGTCGTCGTCGGCACGCCGGGTTCGATCGCGGATCGCCTAACCTCGTGGTTTCGGGAAGAGGCCTGCGATGGCTTCAACCTGATGGCTCCATATATGCCTGGCGGCTTGGATGACATCTGTGGACGCGTCGTACCGGAGCTGCAAAGCCGGGGCGTATTCCGCTCCTCGTACACAGGTAGCACGCTGCGCGAGCATCTGGGCCTCCGGCAGCCGGTAAATCGCTTCGCCGAACAGGCAGGGCTGGCGTCCGGGGAGCGCGAAGCGGCAAACGGGGAGCGTGAGCAGGTATGAGGCCGGACTTTACCTCGAAGCTCGTGTCCCTATCGGAAGCCGTCAGCCGGATTCCGGACGGGGCCAGTGTGGCGATCAGTGGCAATATGGAGATGTCGCCGATGGCGCTGATCGGCGAGCTGCTCCGTGCGGAGAAGCGCAGCCTCTCATTGATCTGTTCGGGGGCGGCGGCGATCAACGCGGATATGCTGATCGGCGCAGGCGTGGTAAGCTCGCTAGAATTTTCACAAATCACAATGGGAGAATTCGGGTTCGGGCCTAACTTCCGCCGGGCAGTAGAGCGGGGAACTCTCCAGCTAAGAGAGCATGCCTGCCCGTCGCTGGCGGCAGCGCTTCAAGCCGGAGCGATGGGGATTCCGTTCATCCCAGTGAGGGGACTGGTCGGAACGGATTATATGCGCGTCCGTCCGGATTTCCGCGTGGTGACAAATCCTTATGACGAACAGGAGGACCTCGCGATCGTTCCGGCCCTATGCCCCGATGTGGCACTGTTCCACGGGTACAAGGCAGATGTCTTAGGCAATGTAATCGCCAGCCCGTCTCAGAACAACCGCCTGCTTGCTCAGGCTTCCGGGTTCACGGTAGCTTCGGTGGAGGAGCTTGTATCGCCGGAGGAGCTTCGGCGCGAGCCGGGCTCCATCATTCCCTCGATCTATATCGATGCGGTGGTCGTCGCTCCTGGAGGAGCGCGGCCGACAGCTTGTCCGGGGAATTATGAGCTGGACGAGGAGCATGTCCACCGGTATATGGAGGCCTCCCGGACAGAGGCTGGCTTTGCTGCTTATCTGGACTACTGGATTGGGAGAGCAACCAGGGGCGTGGTTGAGCCGGCCAGCCTATCGGGTCAACCTGCTGAGAAGTCAGGCGTGAGCTGTATGGTATCGCCAGCCGCCGCAACTGAGCCTGTGGCGGTGAATGCTTCTCCTGAGGAGGCCGGACAATGACGAATCCGCAAACCGATAGCGGCGCGCAAGCTTATAGCGCCGAGGAGTGGCTGATCTGTCTGCTGGCCCGGCAGCTGAAGGATGGGGAAGTGATCGGCGTCGGCAATCAATCGCCGATCCCGGCGGCGGCAGCGCTGTTGGCGAAGGCCTTGCATGCGCCTGGGGCGACGGCATACATCCTAGGCCAGCCGGAATGGCCGTTTGAGGGGACCAAGGAATTTTTTGATTACATGCAGCGTGGCGGCATCGATGTTTTTTTCCTAAGCGGTGCGCAGATTGACGCTTACGGCAGCGTCAATCTTCATGTCATCGGAGACTACGAGCGGCCTAAGGTGCGCCTGCCGGGCGGCGCGGGCTCCGGCGTCGTAAGCTATGTATGCCGGCGCATCCTGTTGTTCAAGACGGATCATGGTCTGAAGGGATTCCCGGAGCGACTGGATTTCGTCAGCGCAGCGGGAGAAGCTGCCCCCAGCGTGTTTCGCCAAGGGCAGGTGGAAGGCGTCTTTACGCCCCTGGGCGTGCTGAGGCTCGGCGACCGTGATTCGGAGCGGCCTAGGGCTGCAACTGACGCCGGGGGCGGTGGGGGGCAGCAGGCTGAGCCGTATTCCGCCATGCGTCGGCTCAGGCTTGCCGCCGTGGCTCCTGGGGTTACGCCGGCTGAGGTGCAGGCGCAGACCGGGTTCGACCTGGGGCTGGGGACGCCGGGCAGCCTGCTGTCGGGTGAATGGGGCGGATCTGTGGACCGTCCAGACTCCGTAGCCTCTCCCGACCTAGCGGCGTCTAGCGCCCAGCGTACGACTGTACCGTGGCCGATCGAGCAGCTGGAGCCGCCGACCGGGCTAGAGCTGCACACGCTCCGGACGCGTGTCAGGACGGAGCTGGGGCGGATCTATCCGATATTCGCCAAGCGGTCACTGGGCTGACGCCCCGGGTGGCATTTTGGTCCTGACGCTCAGGACCGGGGAGGAAGAGCCTCTCTCATGCGGAACGAGCCATCATATACAGGAAAGCAGGGATGAGGATGAGTCAGAATTACGAATTCGCCGAGCTAGAGCGGGATATCGAGGTCATTTTACAGGAGACCGATGAATATCGGGCGATTATCGACCGGGTGAAGCCTCTGCTCCAGCGGCTGCTGCAGAACAAAGGCCTTTTGCCGGAAGCCTACAGGACGCCCCGCCCTGATAAATACGCACAGGTTCTTCTGTACAAGCCGAATCACGAAGCTTTCTCCGTCATTGCCTTCATCTGGGGGCCGGGCCAGACGGCGCCGGTGCATGACCATCTCGTCTGGGGACTCGTCGGGCTGTACGAGGGGGCGGTAGTCGAGAAGCGTTACCGCCGGGAGGATCGCGGCGAGGGGGCAGAGCCGCGTTATGAGATTCGCGAGGTCGGCGAGGTCACCGCACGCCAGGGAGATATTTCGTTCGTGTATCCGCCGGACTACGATATCCACGGGGTGTCCAATCCGTTTGGAGAAACAGCGATTACGGTGCATATTTATGGCACTGACATCGGCAAGCAGCCGCGTCATATTCACGATGTGGCGACGGGAAGCTACCGGGATGTCGTGACCCTTCATGACAACGAGCAGCCCGTTTACCGTTCATCATCAACCGCGTAGCGATCAAGGAAGGACGAGGGACTCTACATGTCATCAACGAAGCAAGGGCCCCTTGCGGGCATCAAGGTATTGGAATTCGGCCAAATCGCCGCAGGTCCGTTCGCGGGTATGCTGTTCGCCGACCTGGGGGCGGATGTGGTCAAGGTGGAGCGGCCCGATGTCGGGGACGGGATGCGGGAATGGCCTCCTTTTTTCACCAATGAAGAGGGGGAGGCCTTCGGCTCCAACTTCAGCTCGCTTAACCGCAACAAGCGCAGCATCGCCGTGGACTTCAAATCGCCGGAGCAGGTCGCAAGGCTGCAGCAGCTATGCGCGGCCGCTGACGTGATCGTCGAGAATTACCGGCCCGGTGTACTGGCCAAGTTCGGCCTTGGCTACGAGACGCTGGCTGCCCTGAATCCCAAGCTCGTGTACTGCTCGATCACCGGTTACGGGCAGGAAGGCGCCTATGCGCATAAGGGAGCGTTCGATGTCACGATCCAGGCAATCAGTGGTCTGATGAGCGTGACGGGGGAGGAGGAGGGCGAGCCGGTAAAATGCGGAGTGCCCGTCGCCGACTTTGCGGCGGGCCTCTACGGGGCCTATTCCGTGGCAGCCGCCGTGCTGGCGGCAGAACGAACGGGCAAGGGAACCTACATCGACTGCTCGATGCTAGGCAGCGTGCTCGGGATATCCGCTCTGCAGACAAGCGAGTATTACGGCAATCAGACGGCCCCTAGGCGTCTGGGCAGTGCTCATCCGCGCAACGCCCCTTACCAGGGCTACCGAGGGAGCGACCAGCCGTTTGTCATCGCCGCAGGCAATGACAAGCTATGGCGCGAGGTATGCGAGGCGGTGGGGGAGCCGGAGCTGGCGGCAGACCCGCGCTTCGTCACGCAGACCTTACGAGCTCGGCATCAGAAGGAACTGGCAGCGCTGCTGCAGCGCGTATTCATTCAGCATACGGCTGCGGAATGGCTGGAAGAGTTCGACCGTCGCGGCGTGCCGTGCGCCCCGATCAATACCTTCGCCGATATTCTGAACGATCCTGTTGTGGCGGACAGCGGACTGCTGCATGAGCTGGAGCTTCCGAACCGGACGACGACGACAACGGTCGGGTACCCGGTGAAGCTGTCGGGTTACGACTTCGGCATCTACCGGCAGCCTCCGCGGAAGGGCGAGCATACGAACGAATTATTCGAAGAATGGGTGGGACATAATCATGAGCGAGACAACGCTCCCGTTCGCTAGCGGCCAGTCGGCGGTTAGCGAATACCGTGGCACGTCGGAATTGATCAAGCAAAGCATTGCCGGGCTCAGCGGGCAGCAGCTCGTATGGAAGCCCTCTCCCGAGAAGTGGAGTGTGAAGGAGATTCTCGCCCATCTTGTGGACTCCAGTCTGGTGCATGCGGTCCGGGTCCGCAAGATTGCGGCGGAGGGCACCCCGCCCTTCGTGCTGTACGATCAGGATGCATGGGTCAGCTCCTCCAGGTCTAACCAGGCGGAACTGGCTGATATCTTAGCGACGTTCGACGCCGTGCTGGCTTATAATCTCCTGTTGTATGCAAGGCTGGCTCCGGAGGATTGGGAACGCACCGGCCTCAATAATGGACAGGAAGTTTCCCTGACCGAGTTATTCCAGGGATTCATTCGCCATGTTCGGATTCATCTGGCACAGATCGAACGGACGAAGGCGGCCTATCCGGGTTAAAAAAGTTAGTATATCGATAAATTTCTGTACGCATGACTCAGCAGCCTGACGGAAGCTCTCCGCCGGGCTGTTTTGCTTGTCCACGTAGCCGGATGGAGGAGGCTGGCAGTACATCCAATCGGACAGGCAGGGTCAATTTTGCAGTCGAGGCTTACGTTTATTTAAACAATGGTTATTTTATGTAAGATGAGCCTGCCCCGAGTTCCACGCATTGGTGCTCCTGCAGTATATTAATAAGCAGCCTGTAGGCATCTCTACAAGCAAAGATACTGTCATAAAATTCCGATGGAAAAGCTCTCGTGCAAGGCCAATATTTCTTTCTTCTCCATAGAGTTCCTTCTCTTTTTGTGTTCCAATTGTCCTATCCCTAAAAGCAAATATTGCGCACCTATCGGGTTAACATGTAATATAATGGATACTGGGCTATTCGCCTAAATGTGCCGGAAGCAGGAATTGGACTGGAAATTTATTTGTATTTGTGAATATAAATACATAGCCCTGCACCTAATTTTGACAAAAAAAAGTGCTCAAATCCGAACATTTTCGATATTTTTTACAAGAATGATTGTCAAATCGGCTATTTTTCCTGTAAAGTAGTAAGAAAACAGAAGTGATTTCTATTCGAATTCAACTTCGAGGATTTTCATTCGTTTCGTAGAATAATGCAGACGCATTCTTGCATATCGATATTCACTTTAGCGCTTTAGTGGATATCAATGAGCGGAGGCGGTCATTATTCCAAACCAATCCCACCCATAGAAAGAAGGAACATGATCAGATGACTATTGTTCAAGAGATCGCGCAAGATTCGCTTCAAGCTGCTAAGGACTACGTGCACAAGGTGTATGAGACGGTAAAACAACGCAACGCGCACGAAAGCGAATTTCACCAGGCTGTCAAAGAAATCTTCGATTCCCTCGTACCTGTTTTTGCCAAGCATCCCGCTTACATCGAGCACGGCATCCTCGAAAGACTCTCCGAGCCAGAACGTTTGATCAGCTTCCGTGTTCCTTGGGTAGATGATCAAGGCAATGTTCAAGTCAACCGCGGCTTCCGCGTTCAGTTCAACAGCAATCTCGGCCCGTACAAAGGCGGTCTCCGCTTCCATCCGTCCGTTAATGCAAGCATCATCAAGTTCCTCGGTTTCGAGCAAATTTTCAAAAACTCCCTGACTGGCCAACCGATTGGCGGCGGTAAGGGCGGCTCCGACTTCGATCCGAAGGGCAAATCCGATGCGGAAGTCATGCGCTTCACGCAAAGCTTCATGACTGAATTATGTAAATACATCGGACCGGACGAAGACGTACCGGCCGGTGATATCGGTGTTGGCGCGCGCGAGATCGGCTTCATGTTCGGGCAGTACAAGCGCATCCGCGGCGGCTTCGAAGCCGGCGTCCTGACAGGCAAAGGCCTCGGGTACGGCGGAAGCTTGGCCCGTAAGGAAGCTACAGGCTACGGCACGGTTTACTTCGTACAGGAAATGCTGAAGGACGCAGGCCTGAGCTTCGACGGCAGCACGGTTGTCGTATCCGGCTCCGGTAACGTCTCCATCTACGCGATCGAAAAAGCAGCCCAGCTCGGCGCGACGATTGTAGCTTGCAGCGATTCCAACGGTTACATCTACGATCCGGCCGGTATCAACCTGGATACGGTCAAGCGGTTGAAAGAAGAGCAAAGAGCCCGGATCAGCGAGTACGTAAAAGAGCATCCGACAGCTACTTACCATGAAGGATGTGCAGGCATCTGGACGATTCCTTGCGATATCGCACTTCCTTGCGCTACGCAAAACGAAATCGACGAAGATGCTGCCCACCTGCTGGTTGAAAATGGCGTCAAAGCTGTAGCTGAGGGCGCGAACATGCCTTCCTCACTGGAAGCTATCGAAGTGTTCCTGAACAATGGCGTGCTCTTCGGACCTGCCAAAGCGGCCAATGCCGGCGGCGTGGCTGTCTCTGCTCTGGAGATGGCTCAAAACAGCATGAGATTGTCCTGGTCCTTCGAGGAAGTCGATGCGAAGCTGCATGAGATCATGACCAACATCTACCGCAACAGCGTGCAAGCCGCTGAAGAATACGGCCATCCGGGCAACCTGGTTGTAGGTGCCAACATCGCCGGATTCATCCGTGTGGCGGACGCCGCGATCGCCCAAGGCGTTATCTAATTTAACAAGTGGCGTAAGCCGCAACGAAGCCTGACAGAGTTCTTCTGTCAGGCTTTTTTTGCATTCAGATTAGCCGGTTTCAACGGAATAGAATCGTTACTATCGATTATTCTCACAATTTGGGACGGATAGCCTGAAACTTGTTTGATAGACCATTCGTCAAAAGGATACGGCTTACGGTAAGAGGGTTGTCAGTGGAACTAGCCCAGCGAGCAGTCCTTGTTTCTCAGCTTAGCCGTAGCAAGATGATTGAGAATGAATGAAATGGGCTAAATATAAAGAGGGCCTCACCTAGAGACGAAGGCCCGGGATAGAGCCCGGATAGAGATGGAGGGAACATCTATGAATCGCAATCACCTATCGGTAAGAGGCCTGCTATGGGCCGTCCCATTCCTATTGATGGCAGGCTGCAGCAGCCCAGCCGCAGGCAACTCGGATAAGCCTCCGGCGAGCAGTCAGCCTGCAGACAGCGCGAGCGGGGGGCAGAATCAGCCCCAAAATCAGCCTCAGACGCAGCCTTCTCAGACGCAGACGCCAGCGCCTCCGCAGTCTGAGTCAGCTCAGAAGCCGGAGGCTGTTCATATGGGTAAAGTAACGGCTGTTCGCCTCGCTGACCCGCAGAAGGGCTGGACAGGCGGCAACGGCTGGATTGCACGTACCGATGACGGGGGAAAGCATTGGACTGCGCAATATCAGGGAGCCGGTCTCGTGAACCAGCTATTCGCACTGAATGACCGCGAGGCTTGGGCGACTTTGGCGGATAAGGCTGAATCCAAGGGGCCGTTCCGGCTAATCCGGACGGAGGATGGCGGACATTCGTGGAAGGACGCGGGATCTGTACCCAATGCGGGGTTCCTGCATTTTGTATCCAAGACGGAAGCTTACAGCGCCAATGCGAAGACGACGGATGGAGGAAAAACCTGGACCAAGCTGGCCGTGCCCGAGCAGCTCGTAGGGGATGCTTATTTCCGTGACGGAGGCATCGGCTGGGCCGTGACGCAGAGCAAGAATGAAATCCAAGTTCAACACACGGCTGACGGAGGACAGAGCTGGCAGCCGGTGCTCAAGCGAAGCACGGCCGTTCCGGCCACAGGCGCACAGATCCGGTCTGCAGGCAAGGACGATGCCTGGGTAGAGCTTATCGGGGACTCGGGGATGTCGCAGACCTCCTATTCACTGCTTCATACGAGCGACGGGGGTAAGGCGTGGCTGACTGTGATCGCCAACTCCACGGCAGGAGCAGGACCGGCTCCGGGTATTCCGGCCGATCAGGCTAAGGGCAAGACCAATAACGGCTCCAAGCCCGGACCACTGTACGTTGTGAGCCCGAGCGTGGCGTTCATGGGCGGCGATTGCCCGGCATGCGATAAGCCCAATACGCTCGGCTGGACCAAGGATGGCGGTAAAACCTGGGTCAACGGCAAGGAGGAGCTGACCGGCTACGGCCCGGCTCTGCTGGCGATGGCGGATGCCGAGCATGGCTGGTGGCTGACGACGGATAACGAGCAGCCTTCCGTGATGTACACAACCTCGGATGGCGGCAAGAGCTGGACGAAGGCGTATACGTTCGATAAGCCGGAGCAAGGGATGTAAGCAGGGCAGGGAGGCAGCAAGGGGGCGGCAGAATCGGCCGCCCTGTTTTCCCATGCCAAGAAGGACGGGTCCCCACTTCTCAGAAAGCACGCGGACGGAATCGAGAGCCTGTCTGCCGAAAGCAGACGGACTTCCTCTTGGTGTAAAAATGGAGAAATGGTGCAAATGGAGCACAGAACTCTACCCAGTTATAGCGGCAGCAGATATAATGGGAGTCAACCAATGAACGGGAGACAAGCGCTATGAGGCAGAGGCTGCAAAACTACTACTTCAACATGATTGTGAAGATTGCTTTTTTTACAACCCTCGTTGTCCTGGTGTTGTCGGTTCTGCTGTACACCAGCTTCAGAAGCTATAATATAAAGACCGTCAATCAATTGAACGAAGCCTTGATGCATCAAGTGATCCATAATGCGGAACAAATTCATACATACATAAGAAATTACTCTATTTCGCTGATCGGCAATTCGGATGTCAAGAATCTGATGTACGGTGAGAACTTGTCGGTGTATGAGACGCTGGGCAGCATCCGAGCTCTGGACCTGCTGCTTGAGGCCAATCCGTACATGGAGTCTATGTACGTCTACAACGGACGGAGCGACACCTATTATGTAATGGGCCCGAATCCGGTCATCCGTCAGGGAGGAGCGTTCGATCCCGCCGTAGAAGAAATTTTGAAAGGGGTTTCAATATATCCTCCCCTATCTCCCATCCCAAGAACCCTTGCAGCCGCTGAAGAGGGGAGAACCCAGGATATACAGGTATTTACTTATGTGCTGCCCGAGTTCTTTCGTGACGGGAACACCCTGAAGAGTGCACTTATTATCAATGCCAAGGTCGACAAATTTCTGAATAATGTAGCTGCCGAGGACCCAGGCACCACGGGCATGATGGATATGAAAAGCCTATGGTTTCTTGGCGGGGACGGGAAAGTGTTTGCTCACACGGACAAGGACTTGTTCTTACAGAATGCGGCCGACAAAGAGTATGTCAGACGCATTCTCGAATCTCCGAAGAAGTCCGGATATTTTACCGAACAGTTGGAGGGAACCTCCTCCGTGGTGACTTATGTGCATAGCGAGCTGCTGGACTGGAAGCTGGTCGGCGTAACGTCTTACGATACGATTACCGCTATAGCCGAACGTGTGCGCAGCCTCACGCTGGGTATCGGCATTATGATGTTGACGGTTGGATTAATGGCGGCCTTCGTCCTAACGAAAAATTTGTATGCCCCCGTACGTACGCTGCGCAATAAGTTCAGCCCATATATGCCGATAGAGGGCAGCTCTGCCCGGCATACGAATGAATTGGAGATGATCTCCGAGGTGTTCTCGAAGACTCGCCACACCCTGCTCGATCTCCAGCAGTTCCGGAACAGCAACTGGCTTGTCCTCAAGCAGAAGGCTCTGGAGGATTTTATCCGGTCGGGGCTGCCGCCGGGCCGCAGAGAGAGCGAGTGGCTGCAGGAATCCGGCATCCGGATCAGCCCGGATCATACGTCGGTCACTGCCGTTCTGCGGATAGACCGCTATGCGGCTTTTTGCAGCAAGTATAACGAATCCGACCGCTCGTTATTGCGCTACGCGCTTACGAATATAACAGGGGAGATCATCCGCGACAGCTACGGGTGCGAGACGGTGGATATGGGAGAGGATCGGATCGCGGTTATTCTGAACATGGATGAAGACGAGGAGACAGGTCGGAGTTGGAAGGAACGGCTGGCAGAGCTACTGCGGCAAGCGCAGCGAAGCTTCGAGCACTATTGCGGAGCTACATTCTCGGCTTTCATCAGTGAGCCGGCCATCTCGCTGCGTGACATTCCTTATATGTATCGCGATGCGTTGGAGCTGTCCCATGACAGGATCAAGGCGGGTCACGGCTGCTTGTTATTTCGCATGGATGCCGGGGTGGCAGCCCCTGATTTCTTCAACATCAACCATCCGCTGCTCGATCAGCTGCTGGAGAGCATCAAGGAAGCCAAACCGGACAGGATCAGCGAAACCTACCGCAAGCTGATGGACATTCTGCGCCTATGTGATTATAACAACGTCATGTTTGCCGTATCTTATCTATCCTCTTCTCTATTCAACCTGCTGCACGTGATGGAGAGCAACCGTACGATTTCCTTCGGGCTCAGCTTTTCCGAATTCGACAAACGGCTGAAGACGCTGGAGACCTTCGAGGAGATCGATGCCGAGTTCCTCTCCCTATTCCAGGCGATTATCGCACGTATGGATAACAGCCACAATGAAAAAACAAATCGGATTGTCGCAGAGGCACTGCGTTATATTGAGGAGCATTATGCCAATCTTGCCCTTTCACCGCAGCTTGTAGCCGACCTGTTCAAGCTGACTCCGGCTTACCTGAACAAGCTGTGCCGGGAACGAACCTCCCATTCGCTTGGGGATTATATCACCCATATACGGTTGGTGAAGGCGAAGCAGCTGCTGAGGGAAACGAATCTGACGATTGACCAGGTGATTGATCGGGTCGGCTGGGAGAACAAGAAATACTTTTTCCGGATCTTCAAGAAGCAGGTCGGAGCCACGCCCACGGAGTACCGGTTGAAGCTGAGCGTCGACGGGTTGAACCAATCATGAGCGGCCGCCTGCCGAACCTCTGAGCGCATCGCTCAGAGGTTTTTTTCTGAAATCGTACCTTTTTTGCACTGGGTGAGGCGAATTATACCGTCGTTTTGCACCAATTCGCCGATTTTGACCCTTACTTTTCCATGGGGTCAAGGCTTACGATGAGCTCACGACAGGTTCGACAAATCCCAAGCCAAGGAAGGTGCATAATGTATGAGCAAGGTCCAGCCTGCGATGAAGCAACAGATGCTGACCGCTTCCCAACGAAGCGCAGGCTCGCTCAGATGGTGGAAGCAATTCAAAAAAAACCGGTTTCTCTTCATGCTGACGCTTCCGATGGTCCTATTTATCTTCGTATTCAAATACGTCCCGATGTTCGGAGCCGTCGTGGCCTTCAAGAAATTTCAGTTCAATAAGGGAATATGGGGCAGCGACTGGATCGGCTTCAGCAATTTCCGCTTTCTGCTCGATTCCCCGGACCTGTGGAGAATCGTACGCAATACGCTCGCATACAACTCGACCTTTATCCTGTTGAATTTGGCCGGGGCGCTGCTCGTAGCGCTGCTCCTGTACGAAATCACGAGCCGGAAGCTGTTGAAGATGTACCAGACCGTCATGTTCTTCCCTCACTTCCTGTCCTGGGTGGTCGTGGCATATATGGCTTACGCCTTCCTGAACCCCCGTTCGGGGATGCTGAACCGGCTGCTGGAGTGGGCGGGTTATGCCCCGCTGGATTATTACAATCTGGCCGATCCGTGGGTTTTTATTTTCCCTCTAGCCCAGCTGTGGAAGGAAATTGGCATGGGCGCGATCATTTATTATGCGGCTCTCATGGGGGTGGACCCAACCTATTACGAAGCGGCCAAGATTGATGGGGCGAACAAGCTGCAGATGCTGGTTCACGTCTCCCTGCCGTTCCTGTATCCAGTCATGACCATACTGACGATTCTCGCTATCGGTCAGATTCTGGAGGCGGATTTCGGCTTATTCTACCAGCTGCCGATGAATTCCACTACGGTCTATGCGACCACGGATGTCATCGACACCTATATCTTCAGAGCATTGACAGTGAACGGCGATATTGGAATGTCGGCGGCGACGGGCTTGATCAAGTCCTGCGTGGGCTTCGTGCTCGTAGTCGGGACCAATGCGCTGGTGCGCAGAATGAACTCGGACCATGCGCTGTTTTAGGAAAGGAGGATGTGCATGAAAGCTTCATTAGGGGAACGCTGGTTTATGGGCTGTACGCATGTATTCATGGTTTTGCTGAGCATTGCTTTCCTCATCCCGATTGTTGCAATCGTATCGATCTCCCTGTCCAATGACGGGGATATTGCCCAGTACGGCTATCGGTTGCTGCCGGCTAGGCTCGATCTGGAAGCTTACAGCTTTATCTTCTCCACACCTCTAACCTTGCTTCATTCGTATAAGGCAACCCTGATTATGTCGGCTGCAGGTACCTTCCTGTCGCTGGTGATGATTTCGACCTGCGCGTATGCATTATCGCGAAGGGATTTCGCTTACCGCCGCATCATTACTTTTTATCTGTTCTTCACGATGCTGTTCAGCGGCGGGCTGGTTCCGTTCTATATCCTGATGACCCACTATTTTCATTTGCAGAATACGTATGCGGCCCTGATTATTCCGGTACTCGGCAATGTATGGTACGTCTTCTTGATGCGAACGTTCTTCCAGCAACTGCCGGATGCGCTCGCGGAATCGGCTACGATCGACGGTGCTGGCGAGCTGCGGATTTATGTCAGCATTATTTTACCACTCTCCAAGCCGGTGCTGGCTACGATCGGTCTGATGCAGCTGTTGACCTACTGGAATTCCTGGTATCCTGCGCTGCTGTTTATTTCACAGAAGGATATGTATCCCTTGCAGTACTTGCTGCAGGTCATGCTGCAAAATATCAACGAAATCACCCGGAACATGCAGGATAATGTGATGGTCGATCTGACGGCTGCGGCCAACCTGCCGACGGAGAATATGCGGATGGCGATGTGTATTCTGGCGATTGGGCCTATGCTATTCGTGTTTCCTTTTTTCCAGAAATATTTTGCCAAGGGACTTACGGTAGGCTCGGTGAAGGGCTAAGAACGAATTAAAACCGGGCAGCCGGTTTTAAGATATACTGACTTATGCGACTACAGGGAGGGTTTACATGCAGAAGATGAAGAGGAGATTGGGATTTTCGTTGGCGGGTGTCCTGCTGATGAGTTCCGTGCTGGCCGGATGCGCTGGACCGGATGCGACACAGCCGGCCGCAGGGGGCAATGCCGCAGAGACACCGAAGGGACCGCCGGAGAAGCTGGTCTGGTATGTCCGCTACAGCGAGCCAGCCAACGCCAAGGCTGTGCTCGCCAAGGCCAACGAGCTGATTCAGAGTAAAATCCATGCAACGCTCGATCTGCGCTTTATTAATCCCGGTGATTACGATAATAAAATGCAGCTCATCATGTCTTCGGGAGAAGAATACGATCTGGCATTCACGTCGGCATGGGCGAATAATTACTTGAATAACGTCGACCGCGGAGCCTATATTCCGCTCGATGAGATGCTGGTCCAATATCCGGATCTCCAGTCGATTATGCGCAAGGAAGTCTGGAACGCCGTGAAGGTCAAGGATAAAACCTACAGCATTCCGAACAATCAGATCATGGTCAGTCAGGACGGGGTATGGTTCAAGAAGGATATCGCCGACAAGTACGGGGTGAACATCCAGAATGTCAAAAGCATCGAGGATCTGGGGCGCTTCTATGCCACGGTCAAGGAGAAGGAGCCGGGCATCATCCCCCTGCGGGCTGGAAGCGTTTCCTTAGGCTTCAACGCCTATGTTCCTAGCGCGGAGAACTTATTCTCTATCGATACGAGTACGTGGAAGGTTTATGATAAAGCACAAAATTACGTGGATGAATACAAAACTTTCCGTGAGTGGTACCTGAAGGGTTACTTCCCGCAAGACGTGGCCACGCTCAAGGATGAAACGAGTCTGATCAAAGCGGGCAAGATATTCAGCCGCTACGGCCGTCAGAAGCCGGGAGGCGATGCCGAGCTGAAAGCCGCCTATGGTTTCGATGTGGTACAGGCTCCGACCGCCCCTCCGATTATCGGACGCAGTGCGGCGCTCTCCACGCTTACTGCGATCAGCACGACGTCCAAGAAGCCACAGCTCGCCATGAAGCTGATTCATCTGATCAATACGGATAAGGAGCTGATCAATCTACTGTCCTTCGGCATCGAAGGTCAGGATTATACGAAGGCAGGTGACAAGCGCATCGAGAAAAAAGCCGGGTCTTATGAAGTGCCAGGCTGGCTGCTGGGCAATGTCTTCAATACGTATCTGCTGCCGGGTCAGCCCGATGATGTGTGGGAGCAAACGAAGAAGATCAACGAAACGGCGCAGATTGATCCGCTCATTTCCTTCAACTTCGACCGCACGCGAGTCGAGAACGAAATGGCCCGCCTGACGGCTATCGAGAAGGAGTTCCAGCCGATACTCGATAACGGTCTGGACGATACGGAGAAGACGCTGAAGCTGCGAGAGGAGAAGATGAAGGCGGCAGGCTTTGACAAGGTGCTGGCTGAGGTTCAGTTGCAGCTTGACGAATGGAGAAAGAATCAGAAGTAGCCGATATCAGATTGCACTGCCGGGGCACTAGTATCCAGCCGACGATGGGGAGGCTCCCGGCAGTTTCCTACAGGCAAGCGAAGAAAGGATGGATGATAATGAGGAAGACCAACGCTATGCGCAACCTCGCTGGGCTGCTGTCGATTTTGCTATGGCTGCAGCTATGGAATGTCAACGATACATTTGTAAGCGCTTCATCTTGGGTTTATTATGTATCGGTGGATGGGGATGATACTTCGGGAGACGGTAGCCTGGCGAAGCCTTGGCGTACGATCCAGAAGGCAGCTGATCTGATGCAAGCCGGGGACACTTGTATCATCCGCGGGGGCATCTACCGCGAGACGGTCATTCCCGCTCATTCCGGCACAGACGAAGCGCCTATTACGTTCAAGAATTACCCTGGTGAGACCGTGACGATCAGCGGGGCCGACGTATTGGCCGGCTGGACGGAGGACCCCGGAGCTCCGGGACGCATCTATAAGACCCCGATGTCCTGGACGCTTGGCTCGGGGAACCAGCTCTTCGTCAACGGTCAGATGGCGGACGAAGCGAGATGGCCCAACAACACGGGGACGCGATCCGAGCCAACGCTGGCCACGATGAGTGCGGGAAGCAACACGACGCTGACCGACAGCCAGATCCCGACGAATGTCGATTGGAGCGGAGGGACCGTCTGGTTTGCCGGAGGCGCGGCGTGGATCGGGCAGGACAGCACCATCACCGGCTTCAATCCAGCGAACGGCCAATTGGCATACACGTCTGTACGGGCGAGCAATTCCAACTATGATGCGCGCGTTGGCAATGCCTACTATTTGTCCGGCGTCAAGGGCGCACTGGATGCGGACAATGAATGGTGGTACGACAGCGTGAATCAGGAGCTGTATCTGCAGCCTTCCCCCGTAGCTGCGATAGCCGGACAACTGGTGGAGGCGAAGAAGCGGTTATTTGGCCTCGACGTATCGGCCAGATCGCATATCCATGTGAAAGGCATCGGCCTGTTCGCCGCAAGCGTCAAGACGGATGACGAGACCCGGTACCTGAGCATCGACGGCATGAAGGCCGCGTATGTGTCCCACAACAGCCGCAATCTGCAGAGCAATCCGGATGAAAGCAACAACGGCATCACGCTCCGGGGAGCATACAACCAAGTCCGGAACAGTGAATTCGCCTACAGCTCGGGCAGCCTGCTGAATGTGAAGGGGAGGTTCCACACGATCGTCAACAATTACATCCATGACGGCAATTATTCCGGCAGCTGGAACGGCCTGATCTCCGCTGTGGGCCAGGAGCATTATATCGCTTACAACACCTTGACCCGTTCGGGAAGAGATGTCATGAAGCTGGATAATCTGAACCGGATGATCGTGGAGTACAATGACCTCTCCTACGGGGGACTTGTGACCAACGACAGCGGTCTGATCTACACAGCCGGGGACGATGCACGGCGGACGGAGATCCGCTACAATACGTTCCACGATATGTATACCCATCTGGGCATGGGCGTCTACACGGATAATCAGAGCAGCAACTTCATCATTCATCATAATGTGATCTGGAATGTGCCCAATGCCGACCCGATCCGCTTGAATTCGCCGAGCAATTACAATCTGGTCTTTAACAATACCGCCGGCGCGAATACGAAGGGTATGGCCACCTGGGCCATCGTATTCCGGGGCGATATGTTCGGAGACCGGGTATTCAACAATATATTCGCGGGAGGGGATATCGACTTCGGAGAAGCCAGGGGATACGTGAAGAGCCATAATCTGGTGGCTGGTCTTGATCCGCTGTTCGCCGATCCGGCTCATCATGACTTTCGTCTCCAGACGGGTTCCCCCGCCATCGATGCGGGCCGTGTTATTGCTTCCATAACGGACGGCTATTCGGGGACGGCTCCAGATATCGGAGCGTACGAATACGGTCAGTCCTTATTTAAGACCGGACATGACTTCTCCTCGCCTCCGGTCATCGGAAGCATTGTCCATCACGAACCGCCTTATGTGAATCTGGTCCGCAATGGCAGCTTCGAGACGGGCGATTTGCAGGATTGGACCGTGACGGCAGGAACGGCCAAGCCTGTGTACGCCTCGGGAGGGGCCTGGTCATCCGAGACGGCGGCGATGCGAACGCAGAGTGGAAGTATCCAGCTGAAGAGCCCGGGCTCCGAGCTGGTACAGACGGTGACAGGGCTGC
This sequence comes from Paenibacillus filicis, assembly GCF_038070315.1. Lineage (NCBI taxonomy): Bacteria > Bacillati > Bacillota > Bacilli > Caryophanales > Paenibacillaceae > Paenibacillus > Paenibacillus filicis. Next base: position 233,590 of record NZ_JBBPCC010000004.1, read on the forward strand.
AGCCCGCTACGCGGTATACGTTCTCCCTCTGGACGAAGACGAGCTCGGCTGCAGCCCTGGCTTTCTTCGGCGTAAGGGATTACGGGGGAGCGGCGGTGACCGAGCAGGCTTATGGAACCGATTGGGTGCAGCGTACATTCGATTTCACGACAGGACCGTCCAGCACCTCGGCTACGGTGTTCCTGGGGCAGGCAGGGGGCGGAGGCTCGGGTCCCCAATTCATTGAGCTGGATACGCAGACGATCCCGTCCACCGCGTCAGCTATGCTGGAGTACGATGTAACCTCCTTCATCCAGACCGAAGCGGGCGGCGATCAGACAGCCAGCTTGAATATGAAGGGAGCCTCCAGTAGGACGACCTTCGCACTCAAGCGGAGCGGTGATAAGCAGCCGAAGCTCATCGTCACCTTGGCCGGTTCCTCGGTACCGGTGGAGCTTGCGGCGACCCACAGCGCGGGCGTACGGCTCCGGACGGGAACGCCCGATGCGGATGCCAGCTTTACGAATCCGACGTCGTTCAATGCGGCCAATTGGAACAGCGGCTACCAGGAAGAGTTTTACCTGAAATTCCCGCTGGCTCAGCTTGCCGGCGGACAGGTGACATCTGCCAAGCTGAGACTCAACGCCACCGGCGCGGCCGCTGCGGGGGCGAAGAGTACGGTATTCGGCCTAAGTGACGACAATTGGTCGGAGACGACGTTAACTTGGAACAATAAACCTCAAGGCTTCGAGCAGTCGGTGAGCTATGACGATATAGGGTTCATGCTTCCGCTGGAGCATCAGTCGGAGGCCGATGCGCTCAGACAGGTCGTCCTCGATGCCCGGATCATGCATGCGAGCGCGGCTGCTGCCGAAGAGTTCCCAGCCGAGGTGCTGGACGATCTGGCGCTAGCGATCAGCAAGGCCCGACAGGTTGCGGATGACCCGGCCTCCACCGGTGCGGAGCTGACGGCCGAACGGGATCGGCTGAAGGCGAAGCAGGAGTCGCTGCAGGCCCGTAGGGAGCTCTTGGGCGCCATTCGGCAGGCAAGTCTCCTCCTGGAGCAAACGACGGAAGGAACGCTGCCGGGCCAATATGAGGGCAGCGACCGGACTGCGCTACAGCAGGACATCCTGCTGGCACAGGCGGCATTCGGTGATGCCGGGAAGGACCGTCCGCAGCTGGTCGCGGCAAAGCTCGTTGTGGTGGAAGCGGCAAGCCGGTACGATGCCCGGGTGGTCTCGACGCCCGTAGCGCTCATTCCGAAGCTTCATCTGGACAGTATGCTAAATGATCCGCAGGGCTGGTCCGAAGCCTATGCTTCGGTAAGCGGCGGCTGGTCCCGCTTCTCCAAGGATTTCACCAGGTATACGGCTTCCAAGTTCGGCAGCGGCCTGTTCGCTTGGAGCCTGAGATATACTTTCCTGAATATCAGCTCGGAGTGGCCGGGGGTCCTCCTGAGATCCCAGAAGCCGAGCGGCCCGCTCAATCAGGACACAACGTATCTCGTCATTTTCAAAGCCGGGGTCTGGGAGCTGCAGAAGTGGGTGGACGGTAAGCAGAAGCTATTCAAGACGTTTCCCAATACTCAATTCGACGGGACGTCAGCGCAGGTATATATGGGGGCTGTGAATGTCGAAGGAGGCGTACGGCTGCTCTGCTACGTCAACGGCCAGCAGGTGTTCGACCTGATTGACCGCCAGGATCCGATCTTCCACGATGGATATTTCGGTTTCGCCTCTTCCGGCCAGTCCGGGGATATCGACGCCCAGCCGCTGCATCAGCCGTAGGCGGCCTTTCGCGGCTGCCGTCGGAGGTGAGCTGCCACTGAGGCTTCGACTGAGGGGAGTCTGTCCAAGAAATACCATAAGAAAGGCGATTATAGAATAGACTGGTGCCTGCTCATCGACAATGAGCGAGCACCAGTCTATTTTTGCAGATATGACCGAGAAATGCCGGGTATGCAAAGGCTGCGCCTGTCCCCCGGCTGGAGGTTAGGGAGATATACCCGCTACAGGCTGGCCGCAACTTCTGCGAGTAGTTCATACGAGCGCAGCCGGGCTGCGTGGTCGTAGGCGGAGGCCGTCACGATCAGTTCGTCCGCACCTGTCTGCTTGATAATCGCCGGCAGCTTCTCCCGGATGGTGTCGGGGCTGCCTGCCAGTGAGTAGCTCAGCTTATCGCGCACGATAGCCTTCTCCTGCGGTGTCCACAGCGCATCCATCGAATCTACCGGAGGCGGGAGCTGACCCGTACGGCCGCGGATGATATTAAGGAATTGCTGCTCGTGAGACGTCGCGATTCTGCGGGCCTCTTCGTCCGTATCGGCTACGATGATGTTCACGCCGACCATCGCATACGGCTTCTCCAGCGCTTCGGACGGCTTGAAGCTGCTGCGGTACAGCTCCAGCGCCGCGAGCAGATAATCCGGGGCGAAATGGCTCGCGAAGGAGAATGGCAGCCCGAGCTGAGCAGCCAGCCTGGCGCTGAAGCCGCTGGAGCCCAGCAGCCAGATCGGGATATTCAGCCCTTCTCCGGGCACGGCCCGAACGCCTATCGGACGGGCATCGGAGTCGGGATCGAGACTCGGGTTAAAGTAAGCCCGCAGCTCGCTGAGCTGCTCAGGGAAGTCATGCCCGTCGCTGCCCAGGCCGCGGCGCAGCGCGCGGGCAGTCAGTTGATCCGAGCCGGGCGCCCGGCCGAGGCCCAGATCGATACGTCCCGGGTACATCGATTCGAGCGTGCCGAACTGCTCCGCGATGACCAGCGGGGCATGATTGGGCAGCATGATCCCGCCCGAGCCTACGCGGATGGTGCTGGTGCCTTGGGCGATATAGCCGATGACCAGCGAAGTCGCGGAGCTGGCTACCCCTGGCATATTGTGATGCTCGGCCAGCCAGTAGCGGTTATAGCCCCAGCGCTCTGCATGCTGGGCGAGGTCCAGTGACCGGCGGAAGGACTCCGCCGGTGTACTGCCCTGTACGACTGCAGCGAGATCCAGTATCGAAAGTGGAATGTTCATCAGACCGTTGCCCTCCTGTCTTGGGTAGCTATGTGGGTCTTGCAGATACCCGCTTACTGCGGGTTGGTCGTCCAGATGCCCGCTGTCTTGATAAATACCCTTGCCGGGAGCTTAAGTGCCGTAAGGATCAGCTCTGCGACATCCTCGGCTTGCATCATCCGGTCCTCATCGCCGATCGGCAGGCCAGCCTTGACCGCGAGCTCCGTATTGACCGTGCTCGGTGTCAGGGCCGTTACACGAATATTGGACTTCCGCACTTCTTGCATCAGTGCCTCCGTCATGCCCATGACGGCAAACTTCGAAGCGCAATATGCGGAACCCGTAGCAAAGCCCCTCTCACCGGCAGTGGAGGCTATATTGATGATGCTGCCGCTGTTCTGCTCCAGCATCGTAGGCAGAGCCGCACGGGTTACATAGTAAGTACCCATCAGATTCGTCTGGATGATGCCTTCCCATTGCTCCGGCTCCATCTCGGCCAGCTTGCCGAAGCCCGCGATACCGGCGTTATTGATCAGGATATCGAGCGATCCGAGCCCACTGATCAGCTGACTTACAGCCTGCTCGACTTCCGCGCGCTTCCCGATGTCCGCTACTGCGAGATGGACATTCACGCCGTACTCTCGGGTCAACTCAGCCTTCAGTGCCTCGAGATCGGAGAGACTCCGGGAGATCAGCCCCAGGTGTACGCCTTCCTTGGCGAGAGAGATGGCGGCTGCTTTGCCGATGCCTTTGCCAGCACCGGTGATGACTGCGGTTTTATGCTTGAGTTCCAAGGTTGTTCACTCCTGTAGAGGGAAGATAGAATCCCCATAAATGTTTCATTTCGGTGAAATTGGTATATGATATAAGTAGGCGGCTTACCAGCAGAGACCTGTGGAGCCTGCGTATATACATACCACTTTCAGGGAAAAAGGCATGACCTTATAACTGTCATAAATATAATAACAGTTATTCTCGTGAAATGCAAAATAAGGAGCTTCATGAAATAGACATGCCGGCGCGGAGCCGGACAAGACCCGCACAGCCAAGCGGCAGGCGGTCCACGGGAGCAGCAAAGCCGGACCCTCGCTTACCCGAGGAACGGCGGCATCGGGTCAGCTGGAGCGGAAAGATGAAAAAAAATCTGAGCATGACCCGGATTTTCGGATTAACGAGTCCGCTGGAAGGGTATACCAAACAGAAAGAGGTGATGAGAATGACAGAAGCGAATTATGAGAGTTTTTTCCAACAAGGGGATTGGGTCAGCGGTACATCCGTGTGGGATGAAAAATTTATCGGCTATGTCGATTCCGCACCAAAGCTGGAAGGTGGAGCTGTGCTGGTCCGCATTACGCAGTGCGACCGCAAGCGGCTGATCAATACCCTGGTGCAGACAAGGGAGCATAGGCTGAGCAGGCTGACGGATTTGAACCCGGTTTCGGAGGAGGAGTGGACCAGCCTGATCGAGCTGGCGCTCATCACGCATGACAAGGAATGGTTCGACGAGCTGACGTTCCGGAGGGCCGAGACGGCCCGGCTGGAGCTGGAGCCTCACGGCGGGCAGGGTAGGGACTCCCTTAAGCACCCTCCGGAGTCGGGCTGGGGCATGACGCCTCAGGAAGAGTAACACACAGTAAGGCTAGGTCTATCTTCTCAACCTTCAGAACGGAGAGCTCTTTGAAAACTGCATGCAGAGAGCTCTCTTTGGGCTTTGTTTCCAGCAGGTTCGGACCTCTCAGCCCAATTATTCCCTCTTCCAAGACTAGAAATTTGTAAGAACGCATACCTATTAGCATCAAGCTAATGGGGGTTGAAGTGATGAAGGCTGAAGTTTTTGTGTCCCGTTCATTGAATGAAATTCAATTCTGGTCCCGGATCATGAAGGAGCATTCTTTTTTTCTTCGATTGGGATTTCGCGCCGAGGATACGCAATTGATTCAGGAAGCGAATTATTTTTACAATCTATTTGAGAAGATTGAGCATAGATCCCATGGCTTTCAGGCCAATGAAGATCCCGCCGTCATCCAGAGATTTAATACGGAGGTACATACGGCCGCTTCTCATATCTGGGCTTTCAAGAGGAGGATATTGGGGCTCATCCTGACCTGTCAATTACCCGGCCAGACGAACTTTCCCTTATTGGTCGATCACACCAGCCGGGAGGCCAATTATTTCAGAAACCGATTGGCGGAGTTGAATCAGGGCAAGCTGGAGCCCTTAGCTGACGCCATTATTGATGAGAATGTGTTCTTCCTGCGGATCATGGCCGACCATGCCAAATTTATCGGACATCTGCTGGACCCTTCGGAACGTAAGCTGGTTGATCAGGCGCGCGAGTTCACCCATGACTTCGATCAGCTGCTGTTCCAAGCGCAGGATCTGGACTCCATGCGTCCCCAGTCTGAGACACAGCCCTTATTAACACAGTTCCTGGACCAGAACCGGATATCCGTCAAGGCATTGAAGGATTTCAAGCAGACAGCCAGAAATCTAATCGAGCAATGCAAGATCAAAAGTATCATTCATCCGCTATTGGCTGACCATGTATTTCGTGAAGCAGAGAGGTTCCTGGAGATTATTGATATGTTTGAGGGGGCCCTGACCCATCCGAACCAACCCTTCCACATCCAGCATTAATCCGGAGGCTGGCAGATGGAATCATTCGTACGGCGGCCATGACGCGGCAGAGAAGCCGCTTTGCCGGGCGTATACGAAGAAGAACCTGGCGATCAATCGCCGGGTTCTTCTGATGTTTGTCGTTCCTTCAACAGCGCTCCGAATACGTTGAAGGCGTTCATGACCTTCGGGATGCCGACATGCGGGATGCAGTGAATTAGAATTTCCGTTACTTCCCGTTCCGTCAAGCCGCAGGTGAGGGCGGCCGAGAAGTGGAATCGCAATTGGTTGGCCGTATCGCCCTGCGAGACGAGGGAGGCGATGGACAGCATCTCCTTGTCCCTGTAGGACAGCCCTTCGCGGGCGTAGATCTCGCCGAAGCCGAAGCCCAGCACGAATTGTGCCAGCTCCGGACTCTCCCGCTTTACCTTGTCTACCATGGCTTGTCCGAACGAACCCGCCATCAGGCGGAGCTGCTCTTGACCCTTGGCAATCTGATCCTCATTCATTGTCGATTCTCCTTATCCTCGGGCTAATGTGGGCGGAATCTCGTCGGGATCGACGCACGCTTCGATGACGATGGTTTCCTTCAGCAGCAGTGCTTCCTTCAACACGGCTTCGAACTGGAGCTGGTTGTCCGCGGAATAAACCCGGGCCCCCATCGACCGGGCGTACATGGCGGCATCCAGCGGTACCTCGTAGACGGTCCCGTCGGTACGTCCCGTGGCGTTCTGCATTCCCTTATTGACCATATCCAGCTTGCCGTTGTTCAGCACGATAAACAGCACATGCGCTCCGTTATTGACAGCGGTGGAAACCTCACTGCCATGCATGAACATGCAGCCGTCGCCCGTCAGGCAGACGATCCTGCGGTCAGGCGCCGCGAGCTGCGCTCCTACGGAGTATCCGATCGCATGCCCCATGGCGGCGAAGACGTCATCGAAGCGGAAGAAGCCCGCCTGTCCGATCTGCAAATGTCGGATCGCATGATAGCTATGGCTGCCGTCATCGCCGAAAACTACAGCATCCTGCGGCAGCAGATCCCCCAGCGACTGCATCACCTGCTCGGCCGTCAGCAGACCGACTGAAACTTTCGGCGTCGTGCTGGTGTCGCTCTCCGGGGCAGGCGCCTCAAGAGCTGCCGCAGCCAGGGAGTAAGCGGACTCTTGCGCCGGAATCAGCCTCTCCGCTTCGGCTAGCAGCGCCTCGAGATTCAGCCGGGCATCGCCTTGGACGAATAAGGTCGGGGAAGGGAAGGTTTTACCGATAAAGGTGCCGTCCACATCGAATTGAAGGATATGCTTGGGAACCATCCTGTCGTTCATGAAGGGGATGGACATATCGCTCAGCTTGGTACCGATCACGACCAGGACATCAATGCCCGATTCCAAGTAGTCCTTGGCCTCAGTAATGCCGCCCAGCCCAAGCGGACCGATATGCAGGGGATGTGTGGAACGGAATGCTCCCTTGCCCCCAGGAGTCGTAATGACAGGAATTCCCCACGTCTCGGCGAGTCGCTGGACGGCGTCGTAAGCCCGGGAGATATGGACGCCTTTCCCCAGAAACAGGAGCGGACGGCGTGCTGTGGCTAGCAGGTCCAACGCTTCCCGCAGCCGGGTTGACATCATCAGGGGCTTGTCCGAGGGAAGCTCGAGCTGGAACGATGGCGTGGCTTCCGTAAGCACATCCTGCGGAATGCTGAGATGGACAGGACCGCGCACTCCCTGAACGGCTTGCTCGACCGCATGCTGGAGATAGACCGGGAACTGATCCCCGCGCTCCACTCTGGCGCTGAATAAGGTGACCGGCTCGAACATCCGGACCAGGTCGGTCGCGAAGAAGGTAGAGTCTTGTCCTAGCGGCTTGCCGTTATCCTTCATGGAAGCATGCCCGGTAATAAAGAGCACGGGCAGATGATAAGCCTTGGCCTGTCCGGCGGCTGTCAGCATATTGGTGCCTCCGGGGCCTGAGGTGCCGATGGCGACCCCTAGTCCTTGACTGAGCAGGGCATATCCTGCAGCCGAATAGCCGGCTCCGCATTCATGGCGGCTCAGTACATATTGCACGCCTTGATTGCCTACCTCCAGCATCAGTGGAACAATCGCTTTACCCGGTATGCTGAATACATGCCGGACTCCCCACTCCCGAAAATGACGAACCAATGATTGCACTACAGTTTCCATAGTAGCGATGACCTCCCTGATTAAAAATAGCGGTGCAGGACAAGCTGATGACGATTTAGCAGCGGCCTGAAGCTCCGGGCATAAGTCCGGATATCGGAAGCGCCTGGCAAACCAAGTTTCTGAATATCACAGGGAATCCATAAGGCTTCCGCAGCGGAAGGCCCTCTCAACGCAATCTAGAGCGGGAGTGAGATGGTGAAGGTGGAGCCAAGCCCAATCTGGGACTGGAAGGTCAACTTGCCCAGATGATTCTCGATAATCCGGTAGCACGTGGAGAGGCCAAGGCCAAGACCGGAGTCCTTGGTTGAGAAGAACGGAGTCATGATGTCTCTCATTTGATCCTCCGTCATCCCCATGCCTGCATCGGCTACATGGATGTGAATATACTTATTCTCATAATCCAGCCGGCTGCTGACCCGCACGATCCCCCCGTATGGCATGGCCTCGATCGCATTCTGAATCAGATTGATCAGCACCTGCTTGATCTGAATCGGATCGATGCGGATGACGGTGCCTTGTCCGGGGAGCCTGCTCACGATCTCGCAGCGCTTCAGAATAGCCTGGCTCTCCATGAAGCGGATTGTTTCCCGGATCAGTTCCTCGATCAGGCATTCCTTTCGGTCCGGGGACGCGGGCTTGGACATCAGGACAAAATCCGAGACCAAGGTTTTCATCGTCTCCAGCTCCGAATAAATCATCTGCAGGTAGCTGGATTGGGCATCCTCCGGCTGCCTTTCCTTCATCAGCTGGATGAAGCCCATGACCGAGGTGAGCGGATTGCGGATCTCGTGGGCCAAGCCTGCTCCTAGCTTGCCGATCGCCGAGTATTTCTCAGACACGATAATCTGCTTCTCCAGCTCGCGGCGTTCCGTGATGTCCCTGAACTGGGCATAAGCGCCGAGGAGCATGCCGTTCTGCAGAATCGGCATTGCATCGAACAGGCAGATCGTCCGGTGCTCCAGACTATTCGTGAAGGTCAGCTCGACATTATCGAAGCTCTTCTTGTTCTTCAGCACCTCATAGATCAGATTGCCGAACTGCTCGAAGGCGAATACCGGCTTATGAAGGACTTGCTGCCGCTTCCGGTTCGTAATCTTCTCGGCAAACTGGTTGAAATCGACGATGTTGCCCTTGGCGTCGGTGATCAGCACTCCGTTAGGGACGGCATTCAGAATATGCTCGTTGATCAGGGTCTGGTGACGGGCGTGCTGTCGCAGGAGCAGCTCCCGCTCCATGGAATCGACCATATTGGCCAGCAGCGGCAGCGTCAGGGAGTTATGCAGGTCTGCCGTCGTCATGAACCCGATGCTGCCCGACAAGGGGCTGGGCTCCTTTAAATGAAAGGGGACGCAGTAGCATGCCGTCTGCTGAAGTGCCTCATGATAATGGTCCGGGCCGACGACTTGAATGAGACAGTTGGCGGTCAAGGCCAGATGAACGACATTCGTACCCATCTCCCGTTCATTCAGCTGGATGCCCTCGACGATCCCGAGCTGCTTCAAGATTTCCTTGATGGATTGGTCGCCAAACAGCGTGATAATGTAGCCCTGGGGGTCCGAAACGAGGATCATCACCGGTGTCCCGGAGAGCAGGTCCATCACCTTGGCGCCCAGATTTTCTACGACCGATAAAACTTCGCTGTATTTGATCTGCTGGTCTTCCAATTCTGCTTTTGAGAGTCTGGTTAGGGGGTCGGGGAAGTGATGGGGCTGCAATCCATAGCGGACACAGCGTTCTTTGGATTCTTGGATGAGTAACGCGGTACGATGGGGAGATCCGCCGAAGGTATGATGACGCTCAGACAACATAGGGGCTGCTCCTTTGAAAAGGATAGGAAAACTCCTCCGATAGACATGCTAAGATTTATATTTCCATTATATAGTATAATAGGATGGTTTGGGTATATATTATATAAAATTCTATTTGAAAATAACAGAGACTTTATCCTCATCACAAATAGCCCCATTCCACATGTAGGAAAGGGGCGCCGGGCAGGGTCTGGGAAACGATTAAGAGCTTCAAACGTTCTTTAGCTGCTCGAGCATGTGGAGGTACTGCTGCCGGGTAGATTCCTGCGGCTCCAGGCCCAGTTCATGGTACAACTGCTCGGTCATTTTATGGTAATGCCTGACTAGCGAGACACGGTCCTTGCGCAGGAAATAAATCCGCAGCTGTGTTTCGTGAATTTTTTCATCCCAACCGACCTTGCTCTGCGCCTTGTGGATATAGGCTTCTGCAGACGTATAGTCGCCTGATGCCATGAGGTAGTCCAGAAGACGTCCGGACATACGGGTGAACAGCTCCCGGTAATATTCTCTAGCCGGCAGGCACCAACTGTAATCAAGACCCTTATATAGATCCCCCTCATACATGGAAAGGATGTGGAGATAGGTTGGCAGATTGCGTTCGATCAGTGGCTCGTCCGCCTGTGCGAATTGTTCGAATTGCTCCAGGTCGCATGCCAGCGGCTGCCGGATCTCCATGTAGTAGCAGCCGTTTTTGAATGTGATAGGGGCGTCGATCATAAGCTCACGGAGCGTCTTGCGTATTTTGTACAGGGTGGTATGCAGATGGGAATGGGCTTGCTCGGCCGGGGAGTTGGGCCATATGGCGTCCATAAGCTCCCACTTGGGAATGGATTTGTTTTTGTTCAAGTACAGGTAGGCCATTAATTCCTCGGTTTTGGCTGTCCGCCATTTGGCAGGCACGCCTGGGGAGTTTTGTCCGATTACCTTGAACCCGCCCAGTGAGCAGATGCGCGGGAAGTCTACAGGCGATGGAGCGCTTAGGGGTGGTGTCTGCTGCGAAGCGGCAATTCCGGTTAATCCTCTACGCTTGAACAGACGGTTGATCGTACGGCCAAGATGTTCGGGAGTGTAGGGCTTCAGGATGTAATCGATGGCATTAAGCCTGAAGGCTTCCAGCGCATATTGGTCGTAAGCGGTAACATAAACGAGCTCGATATCCTCATCCAGCTCGTTTATTCGTTCTCCAAGCTCCAATCCGTTGATTATGGGCATATTGACATCCAGAAATACGACATCCGGTTTTAATTGGGGCAAGCAGGCAAGTGCCTCGGCAGGATTGCTGAAGGCGCCTGCGATTTCAAGTCGGCCGTCCTTAACAAGCATGAGCTTCATGATGTCTATAGAAGGTTGCTCGTCGTCAATGACAAGTGCTTTCATGGTTTAGCTACCTCTTTCTGCGGTATAGATGGGAAGCGGGCCAATCGTATCCTTGCTGTACGATAGACCGTTACTGCATATAGAAGGGGAAGAAGCGGGAAGCGCGCCGCGCCGAGCGATGGTCAACGTCTTGCTGTGCGGAGGAAAAGCCGATTAATCCTAGTGTAACAGACTTTTTTGAAGGGGGCGATACTGGATTTTATGTGTGGAGGAGGTAGATAGTACCAGAATCCGACATGGACCTCTCTGGGACTCTCGGATGCCTTAGAGGCTTAAGACCCGCCCCCAAGAAACGACAGATGGCTACCGCCTTGAAGCCAAGTGTTTTTTTCTTCTTGACAATAAGACGGGGCATGAATTATCTTTGTTTCAAGATATTCATTCGGTTACATAAAGACACTGTGGCAGGAAGGATAAAAATCTTAATATTAAGATGATGATGGGGGAGATTCATAATGACGACAAATACTTTCGCAGAACTGGTCAAATCGCGCAGATCGGCCAATAAATTTATACCCGGTGTGAACATCACGGAACAAGAGCTGGATGAGATCTTCCAGCTGGTCAAGTTTTCTCCGTCGGCGTTTAATTTGCAGCACACCCATTTCATTGCGGTCAAGGACCCGGAAGTGAAGGCCAAGGTGCATGAGGCTGCCTACAAGCAATATAAAGTAAGCAGCGCCTCTGCTGTCATTGTGGTGCTCGGCAATACCGAGGCGTACCAGGATGCGCCGAAGATTAATGAAGGACTGCTCCATCTGGGCGTTATCAACCGTCAGGAGTATGACCAGACCGTGCAGTCCGTGCAGAGCTTCTATACGGACAGGGGTGAGGTCTTCATGCGCGAGGAAGCGATCCGCAATGCCAGCCTGTCTGCGATGCTGCTGATGCTGATAGCCAAGGATAAGGGCTGGGATACCTGCCCGATGATCGGCTTCGACCCCGAGGCGATGCGGGAAGCGCTGCATATTCCGGCTGGCTATGTGCCTGCGATGCTGATAGCCCTGGGCAAGGAGGATACGTCCAGCCAGCGCCCGCGCGGCTACCGCAAGCCGGTCGGAGAATTCGTCAGCTATAACGGCTTCTAAGCAGGGGGCTATTAACGCTGCTCTAGCCGTATTCAAGCTGCCGGGCGAGCGGTTCACTATGCCAGATCAAATAGCTTCTCGCGGAAGACCGTGCAGGCTAGGGTAGGGGTATGATCCTGGTTCTGAATGATCCGGAACTCCCGTTCCATGCGCCGGCCCTGTACGATGATTTGCCGGATTTCCCCGGATTCGATTTCTTTGCGCACAATCCACCGTGACAGAATCGCCAGCCCGAGTCCGGCTGCGACGGCTTCCTTGATCCCCTGGCTGCTGTTGAATACATAGGACCGCCGCACAGAGAGCTCCAGCTCGCGGATAAACCGGTCGCTGTAATCCCGCGTGCCCGAGCCGTTCTCCCGCATCACCCACACCTGGTCCTGAAGCAGCTCGGGCTTGACCGATGGATGGACGGCGAGTGGATGCCCGGAGGGAGCGACGAGCAGCATCTCGTCCTTGCTATAGGCAGTGACCAGGAGATCGGGAAATTCCGCTTGGCCTTCGATAAGCCCGAGATCGAGCTGGTTGTTCCTTATGGCGTGAACGATCTCTTCGGTATTGCCGATCGTGACCTGAATGTCGACATCCGGGTACGACTTGGCGAAGGCGGCCAGCATCCGCGGCAGCATATATTCGCCGATGGTGAAGCTCGCCCCGAGATGGAGCGAGCCGCTGACGGTGTGCTGCAGGCGTTGGACATCCTGGCGGGCCTGCTCGTACAGGTCGAGAATTTGCTTGGCGCGCCGGTACAGAATCTCGCCGGCTTCCGTTAGCCGGACCTGCTTGGGCGAGCGGTGCATCAGCTTGGTGCCCCATTCGTTCTCCAGATTGCGGATATGCTGGGAGACACCGGGCTGGGACAGGTTCAGCAGCTCGGCTGCGCGGGAGAAGTGGCTTTGTTCGGCAACGGCGACGAATACCCGGAGTGTTTCAACGATCATGAAAATGCCCTCCTTTTCTTTCTCTTCTGATTGTATCATAAGTTTTTGTAATGATTGAGATAGCAGATCGGTATTTCCCATTCTCTTCTCCTCCTCTTATAGTGGAATCAACAGCAAGGTCGGCTGGCAAGACGGGCCGGTGCAGAAGGGGAGAGATGGCGCATGGGACGGACACAGCTTCTCGGAGACTATACGGGCAGCCGCAGACGAGTGATACAGTGGGGGATCATGCAAGGAATCGGCTTGACGCTGCTGCTGGCGGCGCTTGCCTGGGGTGCATCCGGCTTGCCGCACCTGGGTATCGTCGGGCCGTTGGTGCTGGCGATCATCCTCGGCATGGCCTGGCGGGCTACGGTTGGGGTCGGGGATGGGATGACCGCAGGAATCGCCTTCTCCAGCCAAAAGCTGCTGCGGCTCGGCATCATCCTGCTCGGCATGCGGCTGGACTGGCGCGATCTGGTGCATGCCGGTCCTCAGGTAGCGGCCATGGCGGTCATTCATGTGATGTTCACCTTAACCGTTGTTGCCCTACTGGCCCGACGCTTTGGGGTTGGGGACAGACTCGGGCTGCTGACCGCCTGCGGGACGGCGATCTGCGGGGCTGCGGCTGTCGCCGCTATCGCGCCGCAAGCGAAAGCAACTCCGGAGGAGACGGCGATCGCCGCCGCCATCGCCGCGATATGGGGCACGGTATTCACCGTAGCCTATACGCTGCTCTACCCCGTGCTTGGCCTGACGGCCGGGGCCTACGGCATCTTCTCGGGCGCTACGCTGCACGAGGTGGCGCATGCGATCGCGGCCTCGGCTGTAGCCGGACAGGAGGCTGTCGATCTGGCGGTTGTCGCCAAGCTGTCGCGGGTCGCTCTGCTCGTGCCGGTGGCGCTATTGGTCGGGCTGCGCGCCCGGAGGGCCGTATGCAGCGAAGCCGGAGCGAACAGCGGTGCTCAAGTCCAAGCGGAACGAAGCCCGATTCCGGTTCCCTGGTTTATCCTCAGCTTTCTGGCGATGAGCGGCCTGCATACATGGGGGATCATCCCTGCCGCTGCCGCAGGGTATATGGTCACAGCCTCCTACCTGCTCATGGCGATGGCCATGGCGGGGCTTGGCTTGAATGTCAGGCTGTCGGCTTTCCGCAGGCAGGGCATGAAGCCCTTGGCTGCGTCCCTGCTAGGGTCCGTTCTGCTCGCCCTGCTCGGTTACGTACTGATTTACGGCTTCGGCCTGTCGAATCTATAAGGACTCAGCCGCTCGCTCCGTAGGGTGCCGAGCTGCAGCATGACACACTAACACACACCTGCCTACTAGCGCAGACAGAGGCCCTGCTTCCCGGAGAAGCGGGGCCTCTGTCCGGTTGGACTTCCCTGAGCCGAGCCTCCCTCAGGCTGTCTAATACCTGGTGATTGCCTGGGTCTGGAGTGGAGGCGAGACTAGACAGAAAAGGCCGGGCTGTTTATGATGTGGGTAATGTTTGCTTGCAGGGGTAAGGAGTGAGTACAGATATGACCCTGATCAAGACCGATCCGATTCAGCAGGCCCGAGATACGGCCCCGGAGGGTTCGTTCTGGCTGGGCGTGAAGGATTGCGTCCCTACGCTGCTCGGTTACTTGAGCATCGGCTTCGCCGCAGGCGTGGTGGGGAAGACCAGCGGCCTGTCCGGCCTGGAGGTGGTACTGATGTCGACCTTCTTGTACGCAGGCTCGGCCCAGTTCGTCTTCGCGGGGATGTTCGCAGCGGGAGCGGGCCCTCTATCGATCATGCTGACGGTTCTGTTTGTCAATATGCGGCACTTGCTGCTGAGCGCCGCCATCTCCCCGTATTTCCGCAATCAGCCTGCCTGGAAAAACGTGCTTATCGGCTCACAGCTTACGGATGAGACGTTTGGCGTAGCGATCCAGCGTCTGCGGACCGGGATCAGCGGGGGGGCGGACCGGTGGATGTTCGGACTGAACGTGACTGCCCAGATCAATTGGATCATCGCGACGTGGGTCGGCGCTTACCTCGGCGCCTGGATTCCCGACCCGGATGCCGTCGGACTGCCCTATGCGCTGCCAGCCATGTTCGCAGGTCTGCTGGTCATGCAGATTGCGGCTCAGCATCGCAAGCTGCCGGAGCTGTTGACGGCAGTCGGGGCCGTGATCTTCCTGATCGTGGCGATGCAGCTGATGCCGGTTAACATAGCGGTGATTGCAGCGATCCTCGTCGCACCCTTAATAGGAATGGGGGTGGAACGATGGCGGTAAGCAGCGAATTTCTATGGGCGCTCCTGGGCGCCTCGCTGGTCACTCTGCTGCCCCGGGTGCTTCCGCTCGCGGTGCTGAGCCAGGTATCGTTGCCGGAATGGCTGCTCCGGTACCTGCATTATGTGCCTGTCGCCGTCATGAGCGCCTTGCTGGCACAGGAAGTGCTGACGGTGGAAGGAGCATGGGTGAACCCGCTCAGCAATATCAAGCTGGCCGCGCTGATCCCGACGCTGGCGGTAGCGATCCTCACCCGTCGTCTGCTGGCGACGGTGATCACCGGCATGGCGTCGATGGCCTTGCTGGGGTGGATCTTGTAAGTCGCCGGCATGCAGGCTAGCTTTGCTTGGAACTCGAGACACGGAAGACGGCTTCCGTGTCTTTTGCTGTTTCTATTAGGATTGACAAATGATTCCTTTTCATTTATTGTTAATTCAACAAAAATCTAATTAGACTTTTATTAAATTTATATTTTATTTAATTTATGTGAGGGAGGTTTTTACCGGATGCAGTTGGACAAAGTCGTGAACTATCATAAGGCGCTTGCAGATCCGACTCGAATCAAGCTGCTGATTCTGCTGGCAGATGGAGAGCTGAATGGTCAGGTACTAGCGGAGAAGCTGGGGGTTACCCCGGCTACCATCACCCATCATGCCGCCAAGCTGCGGGAGGCCAGTCTGATCAACGAGCGGAGAGAGAAAAATACGATTTATTTCTCCCTCAACGACTATTTCATCAAAAATAATGCGAATGCTGCGGTAAACCTCATCTACCGGGCAGTAGTCGAAGGAGGAACGGAAGCCGTGGACGATAGCCATCACCGGGTCAGACAGGCCGTGATCAAAAATTTCTTTACAGCCGAGGGGAAATTAAAGAGTATTCCCGCCCAGCTTAAGAAGAAGCTGATCGTACTGGAGCATCTGGTCGCGAAGCTGGAGAAGGGCCGGACGTACAGCGAGAAGGAGATCAATGCATTTATCCGTGGCTATCACGAGGACTTTGCGACGATCCGCCGGGAGTTTATTATGCATCACTTCATGTTCAGAGAGGATGAGCAGTACGAATTGAACCCGCAAGAAATGTGGACGAAGTGGGACACGCTTTCGTGACGACTGTCGGGATTCTCGGTGCAATCGATGACGAGGACCTCCGGCAGGCCTGTGGCTTCTCACTAGCCGTATCCGGGAGTTAATCCTGGAATTCAGCCCGGATGTGATCTACGGCAAGGTGCTGCCTGGTAGCTGGAAACGATACCAGGAGGACCGCACGCATCGGGGATATTGGGGGGAGCCGCCCAGTGAATATAGGGAGCTGATCTTCCCTTTATGTGAGCAGGAACAGGTTGAATTTGTTCCGATAGACTGGGTTGAACTTGATGTTTGGCTGGATTTTGACCCCTTCCGGGGGGATGACGATAACGAACGGGAAGCCTTGAAAGCTGAGCTTGAGCGGTGGTTATACCCGTTCATAATATCCAGAAGATTGGGTGTGGGAACGCATAAGTTTATCAAAGCAGCAATCAGGCAAGCGGATACCGCGCATAGAGTCCGAAGAATGAGGGCTGCTTGTCCATGGGCTGGTGATTTTTTCCTCAGCAGCTTCGATGAGGGAAAGGAATCGCTATTTTTTTGTCGAATGTTCTGAAAGGGCATACAAATAGGGTTCAATATTTTAGAGCTTGATTATTTCGAACCAGATGTTTGGGGCTGAAACTAGTTATGGAGGAGGAGTCAAAGGGGGAAGGCAGCGGGAAGTTTAATCTCAGGCGAGAGGGCGTATTCATTTGCAAAACATCAGCTCAGAGGCAGCAAGTTCCCAATTCAACACAGGCTATACGCAGGAATTAAAACGAACTTTAACGATGAAAGACCTGGTCATCTTCGGATTGATCACGATGCTTCCGATTGCCCCGACCCAGGTGTATGCGGCTGCGGCGATCAACAGCTTCGGTATGGCAGCACTCGTGTACCTCGTTGGCATCGTGGCGATGATCTTTACTGCGATCAGCTACCGCAAAATGAGCGAGGAATTCCCCGTTGCGGGCTCTTCCTATTCCTTCGTGCAGCGGGGGATGAACCCGCATATCGGTTTTTTGGCCGGGTGGACGATTGTGATGGATTATCTTGTCGTACCGGGCTTACTCATCTCGTTCTCGAATTTATGGCTGGGGGCCATCTTGCCCGATATGCCGAGGCTGATTATTATCGTTGTCTTTGCTGCGATTATTACCGTGATTAACGTGAGAGGCATTACGTTAACGAAGTGGGCCAATAATGTCTTCTTGATCTGCCAATTGGCTTTGATTGCAGCGTTTCTGATTTGCGCTGTCAAATTCGTCTTTATTGACGGGCATGGAATCGGCGGATTTTCGCTGGACCCCTTCTTCCAGTCGGGTAAAGTAGATCTTCAATTAATTGCTACGGCGGCTTCGATCGCGGTTCTCGGCTTCATTGGGTTCGACTCCATCAGCACCTTGTCGGAGGAGACGGTAAATCCGAGGAAGACAGTGGGACGTTCCGTCGTATTGAGCTTACTGTTGATCGGGCTGCTTTTTATGGGGCAAGCCTATATGGCTTCGCTGGCACATCCGGATTTTTCGACACTGGACCCGGATATGGGCTATTTTGACATTATCCGCGAGGTAGGCGGGGATCTGCTGTATTACTCCTTTATCGGTGTGGGCATTCTTGCTGTCGGCATTGCTAACGCTCTGGCGGTGCAATCGGCAATCTCCAGAATCATCTTCACGATGAGCCGGGATAAGATGCTGCCGTTCTCCGGGTTTCTCGCGAAGGTGCATCCGACGTATCAAACCCCTGCGAATGCTACCCTATTTATCGGTATCGTATCCGTCCTGATCGCCATATTCGTCAGCCTGGACAATCTGGTCATGCTCGTCAACTTTGGCGCTATGACGACGTATATGCTGTTGAACTTGTCGGTGGTCACTCACTTCTTCTTCAAGAAGAAGCTGCGCGGGCTGAAGCATACGCTCAGCTATCTGCTGTCTCCGCTGATCGGCTTTGGTGTCATTGCATTCATCTGGAGCGGCTTCGATGCGAAAACATATATCGTAGGCTTTACGTGGCTTGCGGTCGGAGCCATTCTTGGCTTTGTGAAGTCCAAGGGCTATAAGGAAGTTCCACCCGCCTTGCATAACCTATAATCACCTTACCTACAGGAGGAACAGATCATGAGATTGAAGGATAAAGTGGCGATTGTCACAGGAGCTGCACGGGGGATTGGATACCAGATCGCCAAGCGTTACGCAGAGGAAGGCGCTAAGGTCGTGTTGGCCGATCTGGCCGAGAACGGGCCGGAAGCAGCCGAATCGCTGAAGACGCTGGGGCATGATGTGGAGTTTTTCCATACGGATGTAGCGGCGAATGAATCGGTGGTGGCTTTGGTGGCCTTCACCTTGGAGAAATACGGCCGGGTGGATATTCTGGCGAATAATGCAGCGATCAATATTCCCGGATCGATTATGGAGCTT
Organism: Paenibacillus filicis; assembly: GCF_038070315.1. Classification (NCBI taxonomy): domain Bacteria; kingdom Bacillati; phylum Bacillota; class Bacilli; order Caryophanales; family Paenibacillaceae; genus Paenibacillus; species Paenibacillus filicis. The sequence continues at coordinate 252,310 of NZ_JBBPCC010000004.1, forward strand.
TCGGAAGAAATCTGGGACAAGACCTATGCAGTCAATGTGAAATCGCAATTTTTGCTTTCGAGGGCTGTCGTTCCGATCATGGAGCAACATGGCGGCGGTTCCATCGTCAATATGGGCTCCGCTAACAGCTATATTGCCGAGCCCAGGCTGGCTGCGTATGTATCCTCGAAGGGAGCCATCCTTATGCTGACCAAAGCGATGGCGCTGGATTTTGCCAAACTCAATATCCGGGTGAATTGCATTTGTCCGGGGTGGGTGGACACGACCTTCAATGACGCGCATTGCGACTTGTTCGGCGGCCGTGATGAAATCCTCAAGATGATCGATGACATTCACCCGATCGGCAGAACGATCCAGCCGGTGGAAATTGCTAACGTAGCTGTTTTCTTAGCTTCGGACGAATCCAGCGCGATCACAGGCACGGGAATTCTCGTGGATGGCGGTCTGACAGCCAAATAAGACTTGCAATTAATTCATCGCCTTGTCCTTGTTTATTTAAGGGGCAAGGCGATGATTTATATTTATCGTGGAATGGGTTCTAACGATTCAATTTCTGTCGACAGCATGTTCATGGGGATTTCAGCTAATGAAATTTGTCACTACTAACCATGAAATTTGGTTACGTTACCATTTCGAAAATAAATTAATAAGAGATGGATTGACACTATAACGGGCTTTTGTTATGCTTTCTCTAAAAATAGAAGCGCTATCATGAAGTTATTTGGTAACGTTACCACATGTGGAGGGGAAATCGTGCAAAAATCTGTGCTGTCTGTCGACTTAGGCGGAACCAAAATCTTGATCGGGGAGGTCTCGCTGGACGGCGAGGTGCTGGGGACCCGCGTCTACCCGTCCACAGTCATCTCGCAGCCGCAGGCGTTCGAGGCGATTACCGCCGGGCTTCGGGATTACATCGACCATGTCGGACTGCAGGGTGAGCCACAGGCGGTTGGTATCGGTGTAGTAGGCCGGGTCGATACCGAGAGCGGCGTCTGGCTGGAGATCGATCCGGGGCGCAGTCAGGCGATCGATGTCGCGGGACGCATCCGGGAGCTGTTCGGGCTTCCTTGTGCCATAGGGAATGACGTGTACTGCGCGACGATGGCGGAGCAGAAGTGGGGCTGCGGCCGTTACTCCGATAATTTCATCTATATGAACATCGGAACGGGAATTGCGGCCGGTTGTGTCGTGGACAGTGAGCCGATCATCGGCAAGCATTTCAATGCCGGGGAGGTCGGTCATCATGTGGCCGATTATGACAGTGATATCCAGTGCGTCTGCGGCCGCAAGGGCTGCGTCGAGCTGCTGGCCTCAGGTCTCGGGCTGCACAACCGGATCGTAGCGCTGAAGCCTGCCTACCCGGATTCCAAGGTCGTCATTCCTGAAGAGGGGCGCGTCGACGTGGCGGACCTATTCGCCCTGTACGACGAGGGGGATCAGCTCTGCGTAGTCGTTCTGGATACCGCACTGCAGGCTGTAGCCGAGACGATTATGAATATGGTCCGCTTCTCAGATCCGGATACGATCGTGCTGGGCGGCGGCGTCGTGAGCGGCCATTGGTTTATCGACAAGCTGCAGACCCGGCTGGAGCCGAAGACGATGCGATTCGTGCTGAACGGGGTGAAGAAGACGGACCTGCAAGAGGGTCTGATCGGATTGAAAGGAGCTGCACTGCTCGGGATGGACCTGACGTGCAAGCATCAAATCTAGAGGGGGAACGAGCCCATGGCATCGGGTATTCAGCGTGAACTTCAATTATCGAATATGATTCACAAGCCTTTGAAGGTGGATGAGAGCGCTTCGCTGGAAGCGGACAGCTTGAGGAAGCAGGTGCTGCACCGCAGAGCGATCCTCGACACGGCTACCGAGGCTCAGGTGTGGACGCACAAGGGGCTAGGCTCCTCCCGGGCGGTAGAGGCGGGCGTGCTGGAGCTGACCTCGCCCTCCATAATGGACCGCTGGCCGGATGGTTCCCCGAGCGACGGCGATTACAGCACCTACGGCCCTGTGGCCGTGCTGCGGGCCTTCGATCATGAGAACTGGGAGGACTTCAACCGGATCTCGTTCGAGATCTACCCGGACTGCCCGGGGATGGCCAATCCGCACATCAAGGTTGCGATCCGCAACGACGGAACCATCAAGATCCCGGACGTCTACAACCGTGAGGGCTTCAACGTCATCAATCTGAAGAACCGGCAGTGGAACCACTGTACGATGGAAATTCCCGACTTGCCAAGGGACGGCATCACTGAGCTGAAATTCATGTACGACATGTACGGCAAGGACCGGGCAACCGGAGAGACGCTGACCTTCCATATCCGCGAGGTCTATATCGAGAAGGTCGAGTATCCGAATATCTCCAAGGGCTGGCAGCCGAGAAGCCGCGATGTGATCTTCTCCCACAACGGCTATCACCCGGAGCATCCGAAGACGATGATTCTGGCGGAGAGCACGGCCGCTTCCTTTACGGTGATCGAGCTGGAGACGGGGGCCGAGAAATTTACGGGCGCCGTGCAGCCGGCCAAGACGACGATCGGGAGCTTCTCCGTCGTGGATTTTACCGAGTTCCGCGAGCCGGGCACCTACATCGTCCGAATCGGGGAGCTGCAATCCAAGCCTTTCGAAATAGGAGGCTCGGCCGACCGCTGGGAAGACTCCATCTGGAAATCGCTCAACTTTATCTACTGCGAGCGCTGCGGCTGTCCGGTGCACGGCATTCACGGCAGCTGTCATGCGGATATTCTCGCCCGGCACAAGGACGGGATGATCATCTTCAACGGCGGCTGGCATGATGCCGGGGATGTGTCCCAGCAGCTCGTGCAGACCGCAGAGGTTGCATGCGCGTTGTACGAGATGGCGCATCAGGTGAAGGCGCATAATCTGCCGCTCTATCTGCGTCTCGTCGAGGAAGGCGAGTGGGGCGTGGACTTTATTCTGAAGACACGGTTCGGCGACGGCTACCGGGCGACGAGCGCAGGCATCCGCATCTGGTCGGACGGCATCATCGGCAATATGGACGATATGAAGGCCCGTGTGCACAACAACCCGTATGAGAACTTCATCCTCTCCGCGATTGAAGCGCAGATCTCCATGTATATGGAAGAAGGCGATCTGCTGAAGGATAAGCTTACCGCCTGCGCCGTGGAGGACTTCCGGTATGCGGTAGAGCAATTCGAGCTGCAGGGCTTCGCACCGAAGCCGATCTTCTGGGAGCATACGTACATGACCTCGGAGAGTTTGTTCATGGCGACTGCGTCATGGGCGGCCTCGCTGCTGCACCGGATGACCGGCGACGAGGCTTATGCGCAGAAGGCTGAGCATTACCTGGACTATGTGCTCGAATCACAGGAGCAGGAAGGGATTCGGACGGATGACGGGCAGACCGTCGCGGGGTTCTTTTACCGTAATCCGGAGCGGAAGGTCATCCAGCACTTCAACCATCAGGCGAGAGAGCATCTGTATCTGACGGCGCTGAGCGAGATTCTCGCTACCCAGCCGGACCATCCGAAGGCGGCAAGCTGGCTGGAGGCGGTCCGCAGCTACGGGTCTTACGTGAAGTTCCTGACGGCCTTCACGGCGCCGTATCCGATGCTGTCGAGCGGCCTCTACCATGTGGATGAGCCGCAGGATGACGAGAGCTTCCAGCATCAGCATCTGCTTGTCGGCGAGGAAGCCAAGGGGCGTTACGCGGAGCAGCTGAAGCAGGGTCACCGTCTGAACGACGACTATACGCTCAAGCGGTTCCCGGTCTGGTTTTCCTTCAAAGGAAACACGGCGATCGTCCTCTCTACAGGGAAGGCGGCTTCCTTGGCGGGCCTGATCTTGGGCGATCAGGAGCTGCTCGCGATCGCTGAGAGTCAGCTGCACTGGGTAGTAGGCAAAAATCCGTTCAATCAATCTCTGATGTACGGCGAAGGTTATAACTTCGCACAGCAATATACCGTACTGAGCGGCGAGATGGTCGGGGAACTCCCGGTCGGCGTTCAGACCTTCGAGAACGAGGATATCCCTTATTGGCCGCATATGAACAGCGCGACTTATAAGGAAGTATGGGTAGGCTTGGCCGGTAAATGGTTATCCCTGCTGGCTGATCTGTACGAGCAGGAAAAGCGGGATCGTCTCTTGGCTCACAAGACGGGGGCCAACGGTTCATCATAAACAATTAAAGGGGAGTTGTTCTTATGAAACAAGCGAACTTGAAAACCATGCTCATGATGACCTCGGCTGCCGGATTGCTGACCTTATCGGCCTGCGGAGGAGCGCCTGCTCCTGCTACGAGCCCTGGAAACGCTGACAAGGGGGCGCCCAAAGACAAGCAGGAGCCGGTAACTCTGACCATCCAGTACAACTGGTCCAGCCCCAATGTCGACAACAAGCTGTACAAGGACCGGATTCAGAAGTTCAAGGAACAGAATCCGAACATCAAGATCGAGGAGCAGGACGTGCCGTCCGGCCAATACATCACCAAACTCCGTACACAGGCGGCGGGCAAGAGCTTGCCTGATATGTTCGTGCTGTTCCCGGGCGTTGAGATGGACCCGTTCATCGCCGCCGATGTGCTGCTGCCGATCGATGAGATTATGCCGACCTGGAAGGGGCTTCTGTCCGATCAGGCGGTTGCCGGGTACAAAGTGAACGGCAAGCAGTACGCGGTTCCTGCCAAGCGGACATTTGTCGACATCATCTACTATCATAAGGATATGCTGGCCAAGGTTGGCTACAAGGAATTCCCTAAAACCTATGCGGACTTCCTGACGATGATGCAGAAGCTGAAGGACTCTGGCGTCACGCCGATGGCGATGGGCAATAAAAACAAATGGCCGATGGAATCGACCTTCATGTCCGCTGTCGAAGACCGTCTGACCGGCAGCGACTTCCTGCTCAAGGTCATCAAGGGCGAAGCCAAGTTTACCGATCCTCAGTATGTGAAGTCGCTGGAGGTCATTGCCGACTTCGCCAAGATCGGGGCCTTCAATGCGGACATCAACACGATGGACGAGGTGCAGCAGCAGGATTATTTCCTGCAGAAGAAAGCGGCTATGACGATGACCAGCTCCACGATCGACGCCAAGTTCCGGGTCAACAATTCGGATAAAGCGGCCGCCGACAATATCGGCATCGCGCTGTTCCCGGCCGTCGAGGGCGGCAAGGGCGATCCGACTGCCAGCGCAGGCGCGATTCAGTACGGTATCGGCTTGAACAAGGAGCTGAGCGGGGCCAAGAAGGAGGCTGCCTTCAAGTTCCTGAAGTTCTTCTACGCGCCTGAACTGTATCAGGATCTGCTCAAGCTGGGGATTATTGTGCCGGCGACTGTCGAAATTCCGGCCGACGTGAACCCGTACCTGAAGGAAATGATGCAATTGACCAAGAATGGCTCTGCGCTGGTATTCGACGGCACGATGCATTCCACGGTGAAGGATGCGCTGATGAACGGCATCCAGGCGATCACGGCCAAGGTCAGAACTCCGGAATTGGTTGCCAAGGATATGCAGGATGCGGTCGATAAGCTGCGGAAATAAGCGTTCACTACCATCATTACCCATCATTACCGCGAGAAGAGGTTGCCTATGCTTGTAACGAGAAGGACAGGATGGATCGTATTCCTTGGCATGCTCCCGGCACTTGTCATTTATATAGGCATTGCGCTCATCCCTATCGGTATGTCGTTATTTTATTCATTTTTCAATTGGGACGGCTTGTCCCCGATGCGTTATGTCGGTCTGGATAACTTTATCACGATTTTGAAGGACATGGTGTTCTGGACCGGGGTGAAGAACAATCTGTTCATGCTGCTCACCGGCGTGTTCGGTCAGCTGCCGCTGGGGCTGTTGTTCGCGCTGCTGCTGAACCGCTCACTGCGTGGGCTCAAGCTCTACCGCTCTATGCTGTTTGTCCCTGTCGTCATCTCGACAGCCATCGTCTCCCTGACATGGGGCATGGTATACCGCCATGAAGCCGGCCTCTTGAACAGCATCCTGCTGATGCTGGGGCTGGATAGCTGGATCCAGGATTGGCTGGGCAGCCCGACGTTCGGCATGCCATCGATCAGTCTGACATATATCTGGCAGAACTACGGCTTCTACATGGTGATCTTCCTGGCTGCGCTGCAGAATATACCGGAGGAAATCAAGGAAGCGGCAGTGATGGACGGAGCGACAGGCTGGAAGCAGTTCTGGCATCTGACGCTTCCGATGCTGAAGGAAACGATCTGGGTTACAGTCGTCTTTGCGATCAGCAACAGCTTCCGCGTCTTCGACCTGATCTTCGTGATGACGGCCGGAGGCCCGGCACACAACACGGACGTGATGACAATTTACATGTACAACAGCGCATTCCAGAATATGAGCTTCGGCTACGGAAGCGCCGTGTCCATCCTGATTCTTCTGTTCAGTCTGATTGTGATTTATGCCGCGAACTTGATTACACGACGCAGCAGCTAGGCGGCTGGAGGAGGACGTATGCGAACACCCCGTTTAAAGGTAACAGCGCTTCATCTTATTTTATTAGTTACCGGTCTGGTCAATATTGTGCCGCTACTGTGGATGGTGATGAACTCATTCAAGTCGGAAGAGGATTTCTCGATGAACCCGCTCGGGTTGCCGAAGGTTTGGAACTGGAGCAACTACACCCAGGCGTGGGAGGTTGCCAAGCTGGGCACCTACTTCTGGAACAGTATCCTGGTCACCGCGATTTCGATCGTCACGACCGTATTGCTGGGCGCGCTGACCTCGTACTTTATCGCCCGATTCAGCTTCAAGCTGTCCGGATGGGTATATGGCCTGTTCGTGATCGGGCTGACGATTCCGATTCATGCGACGCTGGTACCCATCTTCATGATTATGAATAAGCTCCAGCTGCTGGATACGCATCTCTCGCTGATATTGCCGTACACGGCCTTTCATCTATCCATCACGATCTTTATTCTGGCCGGATTTATGAAGTCGTTCCCCAAGGATATTGAGGAGTCTGCGATTATCGACGGCTGCGGCATTTACCGGATTTTCTGGTCCATCATTCTGCCGATGACCCGCCCGGCGCTGGCTACGGTCATCATCATCAACTTTATTTACAATTGGAATGAATTCCTGTTCGCGTTGGTATTAATCAGTAAGTCGGCTCTGAAGACGATACCGCTGGGGCTTGCGAATTTTGCCGGGACCGAGACGAAGTTCCAGACGCTGCAGATGGCGGCGCTCACGATGGCTTTGCTGCCAGTGCTGGCATTCTATGCGCTGCTCGAGAAGCAGCTGGTGCAGGGCATGACGGCGGGTGCGGTGAAGGGCTGACAAGCTTAACGCCTCAGCTAGGAAGAACTGATGCGCTGACGGCTGAAGCTGAGCAAGGGGATACGATGACAGCCGACGCTGAAAGGGTGATTCTGAATCATTCTGAGGCATGTGGCAGCTTGATTTGGCAACGTTACCAATAAGGAAAGCTTATGGGAATACATGCAACCACTGGGAGGCGGGATGATCCACATGAACGAGATAAAACCGACCATGATGACGTATATTGGGGAAGAGCAGGCGGTGACGGCAGGCATTCTGGATGCCTATCCTCATAATGTCCGCGCCTTCGCGGAGCTGGTACCGGCCGCTGCCGCGGAATGGCTGATTCTGGCGACCGGCTCCAGCATCAATGCGGCGCAAAGCGCCAAATATTACATCGAGCGGGTAACCGATGTGCGGATCGACATCAAGGAGCCCTTTAATTTTACCTATTACGACAAGATTAGCCCGCATTGCGGGCTAGTTCTCGGTATCTCACAAAGCGGACAAAGCACGTCGACCATCGGGGCGCTGGAGCGGATTCGCGAGCAGACGGGCCTTAGGGCCGTCGCCTTCACGAGCGATGTGACTGCGGCCATCTCCGAGGCGGCGGACGTGACGGTCGATATCGGCTGCGGCAAGGAGCGGGTTGGCTATGTGACGAAGGGCTTTACGGCGACCGTGCTCTCCCTGATGCTCGCCGGCCTGCGGGTGGCGGTAGCGAGGGGCAGGCTGACAGAAGCCGAGGAGCAGGCTCACCTGGCGAGGTTCCGCGCGGCCAGCTCGTCCATCCCGGAGGTGATCGCCCGTACGGAAGCTTTCTTCGAGCGGCATCGCAGCGAGCTGGCGGCTGCGCCAAGATTTACCTCGGTCGGCTACGGCCCTACGGTCGGTACGGCCAAGGAGATGGAAACCAAGTTCTGTGAAACGGTGCGCCTTCCCTCGCAGGGGATCGACCTGGAGGCTTTTATGCACGGCCCTTATCTGGAGGTGAACCCCGAGCATCGAATTTTCTTCCTGGAGACGGAGAGCCCGGTGAAGGACAGGATGGAGCGGCTGCGGGGGTACGAAAGCCGGATTACGCCTTATGTGTACACGGTGACGCTGGGGTCTTCCGACGGCGAGCGCGTGCTCGGCTTGGATGTGGACCTTGACGAGTACATGGCGCCGCTGATCCTGATCATCCCGTTCCAAATTCTGGCCCATCATATTGCAGGCGCTCGCGGAATCGACTTGACGCAGCGCATCTACACGGATTTTGGCGTGGCGATGCAGAGCAAGACGCAGCCGGGGGATTACGCCTAAGTGCAGCGGGAATACGAAGATGAATTGATTGGAATAGCCCACAATAAAGATGGCTCCTGAACGGTTCAGGAGCCATCTTTTTTTGCGGGCTGTATGCTAGTGGCGGCACGTTACAGACGTGCTGTGGATCCGCAGGATTCCCGGATAATTAATTGCGGCATATGGTCCACGCTGACGGATTCCATGGAGCCGTTAATGGCGCTGATCAACTGCAGAACAGCCATCCGGCCGAGGTACTCATTGTGCTGATCGACAGACGTCAGCCGCGGGATGGAGTAATCGCTTTGCAGAAATTGATCGCAGCTGGCGATCGCGATATCCTCCGGGCAGCTTAGACCGGCGTCCTTCATGGCCCGGATCGCGCCCAGCGCGACCATATCGTTGATGGCAATCACCGCTGTGGGAAGCTGTCCCGGGTTCTGCTCCAGCAGCTGCTTCATGGCCTGGTAGCCGTCGGGCGCGTAGTAATCCGACATCACGATATGGCGCTCCAGCGGCTCATTACCGAAGGCGCGCATGCTTTGCCGGAAGGCATCGATCCGTGCCGAGGTAATCCGGATGCCGGGCTCACCGCCGACAAAGCCGATGTCCTTATGGCCCAAGGCTTTGAAGTGATGCACCAGCGACGTGATGCCCTGCTTGGAATTTCTTTCAATGAATAAGCAGTCGCAGCCTTCGATTCGGGAGCCTACGATCACGACCGGCACATTGCGGTGCAGCTCATTGAGCGCTTCGACAAATGAAGGCGAAACCTCTTCTTTATCGATTTGCCCGCCGAGAATCAGGACGCCGTCCACCTGCTTTTCCAAGATGATTTTGAAGTAATCCGTTTCACTGAGCGGCGTTTCGTATTTACGGGGGTTTTTCGTAAACATCGTGTTGAACAGGATCGTGGCGTACATATTGCTGAGCGCAAAGTGCTCCACCTGAAGAAAGAAAGAGGCAAAATACGGGTTGGTGATATCCGGGAGCATGACCCCGATATTTTTGGTCTTATGATTAATCATCCCGCGGGCGAAAATGCTGGGCGTGTAGTTATATTCGTCGATGATCCGCTGGATTCGTTCCCTCTTGGCCGGCGATACCGAGGGACTATTATTGAGAACCCGGGACACCGTGGAAACAGAGACGCCGCTTTTCTCAGCGATTTCGGTAATGGTTATTTTTTTTGACAATAGGGCACGTCCTTTAAGTCCGTTTTCTTGATTTTAACCTAAAATTATGAATTGATCAACGGTTTTTGGTAACGTTACCAAGTGATTCGGAAGTGAAACAGCTAGAAGGAAAGGCCGATTCGGGGCTTGGCGACCATCAAGTCCTCGCGCACTTCATGGGGAGTTGTAAGGCTGCATGCAGATGTTGGATGTCCTTGTGTTTGATGTGATAGCTTGCCCGGTTGGCAATCAGACGATCGGAAACACGGCGAATGTAATCCCATCCCATGGCCATGGAGCTTGAAGGGGATTTATCCAGGACACCGAGCACGCAATCCGCTAATCCGGTGAGAAGAGCAAGCTCCGGTTCACCGCTCAACTTGATCACGTCTACCTGCTTCCCTGTTTGCCGGTAATGCTCGGCAGCCAGCCGGGGATACATGGTGGCTACTCGAAGAGGGGAGCGGGCTGGCTTGGCTATGCTGAGTATGGACAAACAACCAACGGAGATTTGTAAATCCAGCAGCTCGTAGACATCACGCTGCTTCTCCAGCAGGATATCCTTTCCTACAATCCCCACGTCAGCGGCGCCATATTCAACATAGACCGGAATATCTGCGGGCTTGGCCAGAATAAGCTCTAAACTCGTGTTTGCAAGAGGTATGAGATAGAGTCTGGATTCCTCGAAATTAGGAGGTAATAGGAAGCCTGCTTGGTGAAGCAAGTCCGTTACAGCCTGATTGCCCTTTGGGAAGGCCATTCTAAGCTTTTCCATCTAAGTCCACCTTCTTTCAATTACTTTAGTATATTATCGTATTATCGTAATAAAGTATAAACTACCAATGATTTCGTTTATTGTCAACTGCATGCTTGGTGAGAAGCCACGCATGGTTGGCTGTATCGGACACAGCAAAGAACCTGGCTTTCTTCCAGGGAAGAAAGCCAGGTTCTTTGTCATGCTGCAGGAATGCCCGGCAGCAACGTCCTACTCTTTATAATCGGACTTCGTATCGATACCAATCAGGCTGGCTTGGCCGTCCCAAGTGATGCCAATGTTCAGGGCACTGGCGATGTCGCGCAGCTTGAAGTAATTATTGCCACCGATGTTATAAGCGGTCAGCGGCACTTCTTTGCCATCCAGATAGATCTTGGAGCCGGTAGGGTTCGCCACTTGAGCGCCTGTGCCGGAGGAGGCGGCAAGCTCCCCACCAGCGGGGGTATAAGCTTTACCGGCTTCGAGTCCAATCGCATTCTTGGCAGCGTCCCAGCCTACTTCGAATTGCTTCTCGGTGCCTGTGACCGCCTGGGCCAGATCGCGCAGCTTGAAGTAGTTATTGCCGTTAATGCTATAGGCTTCGAAAGCGACTTCCTTGCCGTTGACCAATACCTTGGAGGCAGTCGGCTGGGCCGCAGCGGTTTCCGAAGGAACGGCAGGCTTGTCTGCCGGCTTGGCTTCCGCTTTTTCTTCGGTCTTCACTTCGGTAGCTTTCGGGGCTTCCGGGCTCTTACCTGGCTTGACTGCAGACTCCGTGCTGGAGGCGGACACGATCTGTATGGCGAATTGCGCCACCGTTTCTATGGAATACTCCGAGCCGAAAATCACATAGCCCCCGTAGTAGCCAGGCTTGGTCAGCGTGACCTGGTTATCCTTGACCGGAATCTCTTCCATGGATTCTCCGATATCAAATAAATCGCCCTCCAGCTTCGCCTCAGCGAGGAAGCTGACGCTAGCGCTAGGCTCATCACCGTGGACAGTGACGACGACCGGGCCGTGAGCGATAAAGAGGGTATCGCCTACCCCGGCACCTTCGTCTGTGTATTTGATTTCCTCGCTAATATTGGAAATCTTGACGTAACCGCCCTGCTGCGTTTTGACCGTCTTCTCGCTGGCAGCAGCCCAAGCGGCAACCGATGAGAAGAGCGACACCAGTAAGGTGAACACTAGTGCAGTCGAAACCTTCTTGAATGTCTGATGCACGGAATCATCTCCTTTGTAATCATTTCTTTCACTCCGGTCCCCCTCTATAGAGGACCAGCCCTTCCATTATAGAGGCCCCATGCGCCTTCCTCCACGGACTATAAGTCACATGTCCTGTTTTTTTATAGATCCATACAACTTTAGACCCAGCCGACAAAGTGTAATATAATATAGTAGATATGGATGTGTATGGGAGGGTTTGCACGATGGATATACGATTTAACTTCGGGCAAAGGGTAAAGGAGTTGCGGGCTAGATCGGGTATGTCTCAGGAGCTGCTGGCCCATAAGGCAGGTCTGGACCGAACCTATGTGTCGGGGATCGAACGGGGTGAGCGCAATATTAGCATCATCAATATTGAGAAAATCGCTCGAGCGCTTCAAGTATCCGTGGGATGTATGTTCACTGGGGAGCCATTCTCGGCGTCCAATTCCTTCAGGTCGTAGCGGCTTTGCCGCCGAATATGATGAGATCGCTTCCAAGTGATGCCGCGGACTGACGCGCCTTCTTGCTCAACGAACCGCCATTGACCGTCCCCGCCCGGTACATGCGGTTGTTGGTCCGCAGGCTCCTGCTTGAGCAGATGCCCCCTGATGTCAGGCAGACGGTCTTGGCGGATGCAGCAGGCTGGATTCTGCTGCGCGTCCCTAAGCAATGGAATAAACGAAATGAAAAACGATCCTTGTGTACATCGGCAACAGATTCTTTTTTTCAGCATATCAGAAAGTATATCCTCGAAGTGGCTCTATGCCATCCGTAAACGCTCCCGTCCATGAAAGGACGGCGGAGCCGTTTATCTTTGTACCGTGACAGGATGCTCGATTGGAAGCGGGGGGATTCATCGGAAGAAGAGTCGGCTGGAGAGATAGATTGCCCCTGCTCCGGTTCATCCCTTATGATAGGGACAATAACAGCCGTCTGGAGGGATATCCATGAGTACGGAAATGCATGACAAGGTGAGTACCGGATTGACAGGGTTTGACCAGGTGATCGACAAGCTGAGGCTCGGCGATAATGTTGTCTGGCAGGTTGATTCTGTTCTCCACTATGCAAGCATGGTCGAGCCGTTCGTCACCCAGGCGAAGCTGGAGCATCGCAAGCTTGTGTACGTCCGTTTCGGCAGCCATGAACCGATTCTGGAAGAAAGTCCGGACATCGAGGTCGTCACGCTGGATGCGCAGAAGGGGTTTGAAAGCTTCGCGGCAGCGGTGCATCTGCTGATCGAACGTGAAGGCCGAAGGACCTTCTACGTGTTCGACTGTCTGACCGAGCTGCTGGAATATTGGTATTCCGACGCGATGATCGGCAACTTTTTCAACGTATCCTGCCCTTATTTGTATGAGCTGGACACGATCGCTTACTTCTCTATCATCCGCAATGCCCATACCTACGCTACGATTGCCGGCATCCGCGAGACGACTCAATTGCTGCTCGATCTGTATCAGCTGGGTGACCATATGTATGTCCATCCGCTCAAGGTGTGGAACCGGTATTCGCCAAGCATGTTTTTTCCGCATCTCATTCAGGGACAAGAGGCCGTCAGCATCACAGCCAGCGCACAGGCTGCCGAATTATTCTCAGCGATTCACCGTGGAGTGGAACGGCTCGATTTCTGGGATGTGACGGTCAATAAAGCCAGAGAGGCACTGACATTGGAGCCGGAGCGGCAGTCGGAAGCGAAGGGATTGCTGATGTCGCTGCTCGTCGGCCCGGCCTCCCGGATGCTGGAGCTGTGCGAGCGTTTCTTCACGCTGGAAGACCTGCTGGCGATTGCCTCCCGGGAGGTTGGAACGGGGCTAATCGGAGGCAAGAGCATCGGGATGCTGCTGGCCCGGAAAATCCTCGAACGCGAGGGGCAGGATCGTATCGCACCTTATCTGGAGCCGCATGATTCGTATTACATCGGAGCGGATGTGTTCTACACCTATATGGTGCAGAACGGCTGGTGGAAGCTGCGGGCGAAGCAAAGAACGCAGGAGGGCTACTTCACCCTCGCCCCGGAGCTGCAGGAGAAGATGAAGCAGGGCAAGTTCTCGGAGAGCATCCGCAGGCGATTCATGCAGCTGCTGGAGTACTTCGGCCAATCGCCGATTATCGTCCGATCCAGCTCGCTGCTGGAGGATAACTTCGGGAATGCCTTCGCAGGCAAATATGAAAGCGTATTTTGCGTGAACCAGGGCACCCCTGAGGAACGCTATGAAGCCTTTGTTCAGGCGGTTCGCACCGTATATGCCAGCATGATGAATGAGGATGCGCTGGCTTACCGGCTGAACCGTGGCTTGCGGGAGAAGGATGAGCAGATGGCTCTACTCGTCCAGCGCGTATCCGGGGACCACTACCGGGATGCGTATTTTCCGCATATTGCGGGAGTTGGCAATTCCTCCAACCTGTATGTGTGGGAACCGGGCGTCGATATGGAGGCGGGTATGCTCCGGCTCGTCTTCGGGCTTGGTACCCGGGCCGTGGACCGTACGGTCGGGGATTATGTCAAGATCGTTACCCTGGACAACCCGCTGCGCCCTTCGCCGATGGATGCGGAGGATCTCCGCAAGTTTTCCCAGCGGGGAGTGGATGTGCTCTCCCTGAAGGATAATGCACCTGCCAGCCCGAAGGCGGACGATGTGCTGACCTACGATCTGAAGACGGATCGGGCGTTATTCGCTTCAGTGGACAAGGCTACCGCGGACCGCCTGCGAGAGCTGGGCTACAAGGATCGGCCTGTCCCATATATCATTAATTTTCACCGATTGCTGAAGCATACGGAATTCCCTGGGGTGATGAAAGACATGCTCGCCTTGCTCTCTAGCGTATACGAGTACCCAGTAGACATCGAGTTTACCGCGAACTTTACGCGGGACAACCAGTTTAAGGTGAATGTGCTCCAGTGCCGTCCCTTGCAGACGCGGGGATTGGGACAGCCGGTGGAGCTTCCTGAGCTGGGGGAGGGAGAGACGTGCTTATTTTCCGCGAAAGGCAGCTTTATGGGCGGAAATGTACGGCTGCCTGTCGATTATGCGGTATATATTCAGCCTCGTGCTTATCTGGAACGCACCGAGCAGGGGAAATATGCCGTGGCCCGGCAAATCGGGAAAATCAATCAAGCGCTTCGAGGGAAAAACGCCCTGCTCATCGGTCCAGGCCGCTGGGGGACGACGATGCCATCTCTGGGGGTTCCGGTTCACTTCTCGGAGCTATGCCATGTGTCAGCCATCTGCGAGGTAGCCTCGGAGGAGGCGGGCTTCACGCCCGAGCTGTCGTACGGAAGCCATTTCTTTCAGGATCTGGTGGAGACGGGGATCTTTTACGCGGCGATCTTTGACGGGCGTCCTGGCGTGGAGTTTCACCCCGAGTATATTCTGGGGCGGGAGAACCAGCTATCGGCCGTGCTGCCTGGCAGCGAAAAGTTCGCCGATGTTATCCATATCGCCAGGACGGACGGCATGGAGCTGTACTCGGATATTGTTACTCAGACGCTGCTGTGCCGGTAAGGCCGACGCGGTTTCATAACAGATATCGTCCGGAAGAAGTAATTGGACACAGGGCTGTTGCATCCATTGGACAGGCCGCTGGCGGCGGTTTACAGCCATAGCTGCCCGGATCATGGATTCCTGAACGGAGAATTTGAGCCGGACTGTCTTGGCGGTTTGAACCGTCAAGCGGGAGCCGGAAGAGGGAAGCCGAACTATATTTCTGCGCATATTCCCTGGTGCAGGTCGTCCGCGCGTCGAGTGGAGCACGTTCAGCCAATTGAGCTATACTTCATGAAGTGATGCAGAAACATACCCCAAAGAGAACCTCGTGGCCGGGGCTCTCTTTGGGGTATGTTGCATTTCTAAGGTATGGCGGTGCATAACGGATCGTAACTTATGCGGCGGCTGGTACTCCTCCGGTGAATGACCGGAACGCGACTTGCAGCAGGGGCTGTAATCTGCCGCCTACTCGCCAGGAGGGACCGCCTGAGGACCTAATGGCCCGATATCGGCCGGGTCCTCCGCTTCCACCAGGTGCTTTAACACAGCCAGCCGGTTGTCCCAGAACCGATCGTAGTACGCGAGCCAACGCTTCAGCTCCAGAAGCGGCTCGGGCTGCAGCTTGTAGCGTTTCTCACGCCCTACCTTCTGCTCGCTGACCAGCCCTGCATCGGACAAAATACGCAGATGCTTGGAGACGGCTGTGCGGGTCATCGGGAAATGGCTGCTGATCGCAGTGACGGGCAGCTCCCGG
Organism: Paenibacillus filicis; assembly: GCF_038070315.1. NCBI lineage: Bacteria > Bacillati > Bacillota > Bacilli > Caryophanales > Paenibacillaceae > Paenibacillus > Paenibacillus filicis. Next base: position 268,239 of record NZ_JBBPCC010000004.1, read on the forward strand.
TCGCCGAGCAGTCGGAGCAGCTTGCGTCGGGTCGGATCTGCAATCGCCTGAAACACGTCGTGCTTGGGTTCAGGGGCTTGCATAGCTTATTCCTCTACATGCTTGCGCAGCCTTTCGTTGACAATCTGCTCCCAGCCTTGGTTCATACGGTCTCTGACCATTCCGTGCTTCATGCCGGTTTGGGCGATAACAGCTTCGGCCTCGCCCCAGCCGGAGTGAGTAAGGGTGAACTCGGTCTGTCCGTCACGCTCGACGAGGTTGAACGAAAGAATCCATTCATCTCCCCAAGTGAAGACGAGGCGGTTGGGAGGATCGAGCTCTTCCACCCGGCAGGTCTGTGTCCCGTACGGGGACTGGATCGTGAATTCGAACCCGAGCTGCGGTTCGAAGTTGTTAGGCATAAACCAAGCGGCGATTCCTTCGGATGTAGAGACGGCGTTCCATACTTTCTGGATCGGCGCGTTGAGCAGAACGGTTTTGTGGATATCCGGTACCGGTTCGTGGGCTGGAGAAGTCATTGCGGCAAATAGCCTCCTTGGATGTGGTGTAATGCGATAATATGAAACCTTTTGGTTTCATTTATTGTAGTTAACTGGGGCGAAACTGTCAAGGCGTACGAGCGAAGATCGGCCTATAGGATGAATTTGGCAGTTCGGTTCACCACGGTAGTATGTTCCAAAGGGTTAGTCAATAAACAGGAACATTTGTTCTGTAAAATGTTGACATGAATCATAATTTTGATATAATGGAGATATAGAACACATGTTCCTAATTTGAGAGGGGTGTAGATCATGAGTATGGTAAATGTCAGATTTATCGAGCGGGATTATTTCAGAAAAGTCATGCTGGAGAATAGCGAGCATATGAGCGAGCGGCAGATTGAGAAGATTCTCGACGCTGTGGGCAGAGATTGGGTGGATTTAACATTCAAATTTTTTGATAACGGTTCGATGATGATCGTGGACAACCATACGGATCAGCCCGTGCCTCTTCACAGCCTCAAGGGAGCAAGCTATGATTTCTACGTCAAGCAGCGGATCAAGATGATCAAGGAAGACCTGCTGGAGAAAATTTTACAATCTGCTTAATAGCATGCTTAGGTGAGCTGAGTATTCGGCAGGGTATTGTTCATATAGTTTTACGGTGATCTCTGACACAGGTGCAGTATTGTGCCTGTGTTTCTTTATGCTTGGTTTTCACATACAGCATCCAGATTAACAAACCTTTAACATAATCATCGACCCTGTTTAACATCCGCCATTTATGATGAAATAGTAGGTAGGCATGTAAATGGGAAGGGGACGATTCAAGTGAACCCGGTTGTGAGAATATATGCGCTTTGGCTGCTGCTCCTCGTCTTGCTGGTTGTATCCGTGCTCCCGCTTTCCATTCAAAATAGTGTGGCCCGTAGCGTAGAAGCCGCGTTCCAGCAGGTCTTGGGCTTCAGCCAAGCGGCGATAGCAGCCGTACCGGAACGTCCGGTGCGTGAGGCCGAGGTCTATCCTCCGGTATCGGTGCTCGAAGCCCGGCATATGCTGGAGCAGCCTGTATCGGTCGAAGGCATCGTCATCAGCGAACCCGTCTTGAGTCAGGACGGCCAGCGCCGGTCCTTGCGTCTGCATGATGCAACCGGCGAGATCGTGGTGGCAGCAGAGCAACTAGAGGGGATACGTCCTGGAGATCGGCTTCGCGTAAACGGGTTTGTCGGAGATACGCGCGGGGAGCTTGAGGTCCGTGCCCGTACGGGAGGACTCCTGAGATTAGCTAGCGTCGGCGGGCAGTAAGATTTCTGACCTGTCCCGGATAGTGGCTAGACTTCAGTAACAGGAGGACAACCCGGTAACTGTGTTAGCGTCGTGGGGCTTCTCTCGAAGTTGGGTATAGCGCGGGAAGGAAATAGCTCATATACTAATTGAGAGCAAACTAAACGGCAAAGGATTGGTTGGTTATGAGACTTTCTCAGGTGTTTATTATTATCACGGCTCTGCTGGAGGCGATTCTAGGCATTCCGTTTATCGGCGGCACGATTGTGATTTCCATGTCCTATACCCCGCTTGTGGTTATGTTTATTCTTCATGTAGTCACCCTTGCGCTGGCACTTAGAGAAAGCGGTCCCAAAATCGGGAGCTTGGCCGGTATTTTCACCTCGTTGATTGCCTGGATTCCGTTTGTAGGGATGGTTATGCACATCCTGACCGCGATCATCCTGTTTGTCTCGTCGTTCACGGGCGGCACTTACCGGGATCGTTCTTGGAGGTAGTAACCGCAAGCAGAATATAAGCTATCGCTCCGCTGGAAAAAATGATTGCCAGACAGGTCCATATTATGGTAAATTATCACTTAACATTTCATGGAAGGGCTTCTAGGGATCCGGATCAAGCCGAACCGAGCGAAGCCGGCATAGCGATAGCTGTGCTACACCGTAGGGATAAAAGACCATCGGCAAGTTCCTCCCCAAATCCGGGAGAATCTTGTCGGCGGTCTTTTTTGCTTTACTCGCAAAGAACAAGGGAGGAGAAAGAAAGTATGGCAGCTGCGATAACGATCGACAATCTGAACAAAACGTTCGAGGTCAAGAAGAAACAGCCGGGTTTGGCGGGGAGTCTCCGCAGTCTATGGAAGCCTGTTTACGAGACGAAGCAGGCGGTATCCGGCATCTCGTTCTCCGTCCAGCAGGGGGAGAGGCTGGCCTTTCTGGGTCCCAATGGGGCAGGCAAGTCCACGACGATCAAGATGCTGACGGGCATCCTGCATCCTACCTCAGGCCATGCCCAGGTGCTCGGCTGCAATCCGTGGACAGAGCGGAGCAAGCTGTCGTTCCGGATCGGGTCGGTCTTTGGCCAGAAGTCCCAGCTCTGGTATCACCTGCCGCCTGCTGATACCTTCGAGCTAATGCGGCATATCTATGAGCTGCCCCGTGGCGACTACCTCACGCGAAAGGAGGACCTGGTCCGCCGCTTCGAGTTGGGTCCTTATATGAACACCCCGGTGCGCAAGCTATCGCTCGGCGAACGGATGCGCTGCGAGATCGCCGTTTCGCTGCTGCACCGGCCGCGCGTCATTTTCCTCGATGAGCCGACGATTGGACTGGATGTGGTAGTGAAGCTGCGCATCCGGGAGCTGATTCGGGAGATGAACCGGGAAGAGGGCATGACGGTGTTCCTCACCTCCCATGATGCGGGCGATGTCGAGCAGTTATGCGAGCGGGCTATCGTCGTCAACTACGGACGCATCATACTCGACGACAAGGTTGCCTTGATGAAGCGGGAGCTGTTGACCTTCAAGACGATCCGGCTGGTGCTGGCGGAGGAGAACGAGCTCGGGATCAGCATCCCCGGGGCCACGGTGACCGAGCATGATGGGTTGAAGGCGACGCTGTCGATCAATACGTCGCTGACTTCGATGGAGATGGTACTGGCCCAGCTGGTCAGGCATGTTCGCATTCATGACGTGACGATCGAGGACCCCCCGATGGAGGAGATTATTACCCATATCTATGCACAGACGGCCGCCGGGTCGGAGGAAGGAAGCGAACCCGCATGAACCTGACGCTCAGGGCGGCCAAATATGCCGCGGTCGGCCGGATCACGGTCCGCAATCATCTGGCTTATTTGGCAGATTTCCTCGTCCGTACCGTATTTCTCGTGTTTATCCTCTATATCTTCACGCAGCTATGGCAGGCGACGTTCCAGGGGGAAGGAGGGACCTCGATCGCCGGGTACAGCTTCCGCCAATTGATCTGGTACCTGATCCTGACCGAATCGATGACGATGGCCTGTCCGAGTCTTTGTACCCGGATCGAGGAAGAGGTGAAGAGCGGTGATGTCGGCTACAAGCTGACGAAGCCGATCAACTACATAGGGCTGCACTATATGGGCTATATCAGCGAAATTGCGATCCGCTTCACCGTCAATCTGACGGTAGGCTCTATCCTCGGATGGCTGGTGCTCGGAGCTCCCGGCTTCGGGTATGGCTGGGCTGTCTTCTTCCCGATCGCCTTATTCGGCTTCAGCGTGAACTTTTTTCTCAATCTGCTGCTCGCACTCAGCGCATTCTGGGTCGAGGAGACGAGGGGACTCGAATTTGTGTATCAAAAGCTGCTCTTCACGATAGGGGGCATGCTGATGCCACTGGAGATGTTCCCGGAAATCCTGCAGAAGATTTGTGTATGGCTGCCGTTCCAGGCGGTTCTGTATTTCCCCGCCAAGTCTGCGGTTCAATACGATGCGAGCCATGTGCCGTATATGCTTGCGGTGCAAGCGATCTGGCTGGTCGTGCTGGGTCTGGCGTCTGTGCTTGTCTACCGTAAAGGAGTGAAGAAGCTGCATGTTAACGGAGGGTAAGTGGCGCCGCCTGGTGGCTTTCGTCTGGACATTCTGGAAGCTGAATCTTGCCGGAGCCATGGAGTTCCGTCTTAGCTTTCTGATGACGGCCGGGATGATGCTGGTTAATAATGTTGTATGGGTATTTTTCTGGGGCGTTTTCTTCCACCGATTCTCTGTGGTGAACGGTTGGGGCTTTCAGGATGTCATGATGATGTGGGCGGTCAGTGCAGGCGGTTTCGGTCTAATGGCGGTGTTCTTCGGCAATGCCAATCGGATGGCCCAACTGATTTCCACCGGTCAGATCGATGTGTATCTAACTCAGCCCAAGCCGGTGCTGATGCATGTGCTGATCAGCCGCATGTCGGTGTCGGCGATTGGGGATGTGATCTTCGGGCTGTTGCTGTTCCTGATCTTCGGCGACAAAAGCCTGCTTGGCGCGCTCAAGTTCGCAGCGGCGCTGCTGATCGCTATGCTGATCTTTTTATTTTTTATCGTGATCGTCAATACGCTTGCCTTCTATATGGGCAATGCCGAAGGGCTGGCTTATCAGCTGTTTCACTGTCTGCTGGCGTTTGCCACATACCCGACAGATATTTTCCGCAGCTGGGGGAGATTGCTGCTCTTTACCGTCGTCCCTGCGGGATTTATCAGCTACCTACCGATCGGGCTGCTGCGCAGCTTCGACCTGCCGTTCATGCTCGGCGCGCTGGGGGTTACGGCGCTTCTCAGCGTCGGGGGAACCTGGTTCTTCTATCGCGGACTGAAACGTTATGCATCGGGCAATATGCTGGTCATGCGCAGCTGAGCCTGCTGCTTTCTATATTTTCGGCATTTGGCGTACTATAATAAGAAGAGACGAACAAGAGCTTTTCCCTGGGAAGGAGCCATGCCAGATGTCGGAACAGATGCAAAGCGTAATACGTGTTCATCGCTATGGAGGGCCGGAAGTGCTGCGGCTGGAGCAGGTACCTGTTCCGAAGCCGCGGGATGGCGAGGTACTGGTACGGGTACAGGCGGCTGCCGTGCTGCCGAATGACTGGAAGATGCGGCAGGGGCAGTTTCAATTAATCCGCCCCCATACGCTGCCTTATATACCGGGGACGTCCTTCTCCGGTATCGTGGAGGATGCGGGAGCTTGTCCCCTGGAGTTCCAGAAGGGTGAAGCGGTATTCGGCCGCAGCTTGCAGGGCACCTATGCGGAGTATACGATTGCCCGGGCCGACTCCTTAGCCATGAAGCCGGAGCAGGTCAGCTTCGAGGACGCGGCGGCGATCACAGGCGGGGCTGCCCCCGCGTGGATGGCTCTATTCGCATTCGGAGAGCTTGAGCCCGGCATGAAGGTGCTGGTGCATGGGGCTGCAGGCGGTGTCGGCATGTTTGCCGTACAGCTGGCCCGCTGGAGAGGCGCGGAGGTAATCGGGACCGCCTCCACAGCTAATGTGGATTTCGTGCGCGGACTGGGAGCCCATCAAGTGATTGATTATACGTCCACTCCCTTCGAACAGGAGGTTCGCGATGTGGACCTGGTGCTCGACACGATCGGAGGCGTGGTGCAGGAGCGGTCCTTGTCCGTTGTGAAGCGGGGCGGATCGCTGGTGTCGATGGTAGGACTGCCCTTTGCAGAAATGGCCGAAGAGATGGGAATCCGCACATGGTTCACTAGCCAACTGGCCGACGCGGACGTGCTACAGGAGATTGCAAGATTACTGGCGGACGGTACGCTGAAGGCTTGTACGTCCCGAAGCTTTCCGCTCGCGGAAGCGCGGCTCGCCCATGAGCTGGCAGAGACGGGTCATGGGCGAGGGCGATTGATGCTGAACCCGCCTGTCGCCTAATCTGCGCCTGATATCCTCCACAGGTCACGTGGAGAGCAGTCACCCCTAATCTGCGGAATGATAATAAAATCGTATATGAGGAACTGAGAAGGAAAGGTATCGATGAGATGAGAATAGGGTTGGTCAGGCATTACAAGGTCAAGCATTCCTTTCCCAAAGCCGGCTTCCTAAGCCCCGATGAGCTGACGGCTTGGTTTCAGGCCTATGATGCATCGGATGTGGAGATGGTGCGGACCGAGCTGAAGGGGATTGAGTGGAGCCGGTGTTACGCCAGCAATATGGATCGTGCGGTGAAATCGGCCAAGCACTTGTACCCCGGGCCCATCAAGGTCACAGAGCGACTCCGTGAGGTGGCCTATCCGGACTTTGGTCATATCTCCAAGCGGCGGCTGCATATCGTCGCCTGGGTGCTGCTGGTCCGGCTGGCTTGGTACTTCTCGCCCCGGGTTTACCCGGAGGGAAGGGCAGAAGTACGGAAGAGAGCGGCCTCTGTGCTGGATGAGATTATCGCGCAGGGCGACGGCGATGTGCTGATCGTCAGCCATGCTGCACTGATGATGGAGCTGCGCAAGGAACTGCTGCGCAGGGGCTATAGCGGACCGAGGTTCGGAACGGCGACGAATGGCAAGCTGTACGTATTTGAGCCGCGGGGGGGCTGAAGCGATGATTAGGCTGAGAGGTCATCATCTGCTATGCTTGCTGGGATTTCGGGGCATGGGGTATTCGGAGGAGTTTTGCGTGAACATGACGGTGATCTATGAGCGCCTGCGTATGGAGCCGGACACGGAGGTCGTTATGACCGAAGGGCCCGATGACATCTGTGCTTATTATCCTCAGGACAAGCCGCCTCATTGCGAAGGCGCCAGCGTTTATGGACGAGACGCACTTGTTCTGGAGCGGCTTGGGCTGCAGTTGGATAGGCCCCTTCCCTGGTCTGAGGTAAAGGGCAGGATCGCCGTAGAAATCGAGTCCCACGATATTTCCGTCATCTGCGCCACATGTCCCTGGGAGCCCTACGGCGTATGCAGGGAAGGGGTCGGTATCGTCCGCCGCGGGGAAAGCCTTCCTCCGGCGCCGGTCCGGTAATGCGGGATTTTCCCGATGCAACTGAGTAGAGGAGTTGGAGTTATGCCGAATGTATTTGTCATTTCGGATCATCATTTCGGCCATAAGGCGATCATCGATTTCGAGTCGCGACCGTTCACCAGCGTAGAGGACATGACGGAAACGATGATCGAGAAGTGGAATGCCGTGGTCAAACCGGAGGATAAGGTCTTCCATCTGGGAGATTTCTCGTTCTTGAACCTGGAGAAAACGAAGGCGATCGTCGCGCGTCTGCAGGGCTACAAGACTCTGGTGCTGGGCAATCATGACCGCGGCCGCTCCCGGTCGTGGTGGCTGGAGGCGGGATTTGACGAGGTAAGTGAATATCCGCTCGTATATGGGGGCTTCTTTTTCTTGTCCCATGAGCCGATGTATATGAACAAGCATATGCCGTATGTCAACATCCACGGTCATATTCACGGACAGAAGTATGAAGGTGTCCAGTACGTCAACGTCAGTGTGGAACTGTGGGATTATACGCCCGTGTCGTTCGAGTCGATCAAATCGAAGCTTGTGCCGAACGAGGAGCAGTAGGGCTTCGAGCAGCAGAGCAGTCGGGTTCAACGGGAGATAGGATTATTATATCAAAAACCTAAACAGAAGGCAGAGCTGCTGCACTTTGGACTTTTCGCTCCTGCGGATTCCCATTGGCGGCTTCTTTGGCATCCTCTTGGCATCATTGCGGTTATAACCTGCAAAAAAGCGTGTAATAGATCGTTGAAGCTTTGCTGCATGGGCAAGAATCGAGGAGGATCGATGGATGGGAAACCGGACGTTTCTGAGCGTGAATCAAGAGAACCTGAGCGTGGGGTCTTATGCTGACGTTGCTTTTGAAACGAATAATTTTATCGCGCCGCTATGGTTTTGCGTCGTGAGTCAGGAACGGTATGAGCAATACCGTGAGCAGGTTCTGGCAGCCTGGCAGGCAGTTGAGCCTCTGCTGGAGCAGGAGGAAGAGGAAGATTCTCCTGAGCGTGAGGCGTTCTGGGATTCATTGAATCTGCATATTCCATGGGAGGAGGCCTTGCAGCAGATGAATCGGAGCCTGCCGGCGGCCTTGTCGCGATTTCCTGCATTGGGGACGTATGTATCTGCGTGGATGGATACGCTATGGAGCCATATCGCCGGGCGGCAGTCGATGGTCATCCATCTGGAGCTAGGGCAGTTTTTCGGTTTTTTTGGTGAGCCTAAGGCATACTTGAAGAGTATAGAGGACTGCCTGACTCTTTGGCGGAATCCCGATTCCGCTTGGTTTGAGCGGCACAGCGATCAAGCCAATGCTTATATGCTGGGTGGCGAGCACTTGCCCAAACGTGCTGAAAGCTTAGAGGAAGTGGATAGCGAATCTGTCCTAACCGTGGATACTGGAAGGTTTCTTGGGGAGGATCGGGAGGTCTCTTCGCCGAAGAAGTCCACTAAGTGGGTCCAGGAGCTGTATACTTGGCTGCTTGCGATTGTGTTGGCGGGCCTGTTTATAGCTATCTGGGTATGGAGTGGAAGCATAGGGCGCGCGCTGCTGGCCTGCCTGATCCCGATTGCTGTTATCGTGCTGTGGGAGCTGCGCAAGCGCCCAAAACCCGCTAACAGCCCAGGCAGCCGAAGAACGGGAAGCCCGCGTGAGGCAAGTCAAGCGATGTATTACACCGGCTCTTCCCCGATTACTTCCCAAGGGTTAGAAGCTAGGCAGGGGAATAGCCGCGAATCCTTCATCGTGCGGTGGCCGCACAACCGGCTGACCCGGATCGATGCCGTACAGCAGTTGGAGCTGGTGCTTCACCCGGATTACGCGCAGCTATATCCATCGCATCCCATTGTGGCGTTGGACGGCAAGACAAAATCCGAGCATGTGGCCGCTGCCGCTGCATGTCTGACCAGGCTTTCGCAGGAAGCTTGATAAATCCTGTATATAAACACCGTAGTAGGAATGCTGGAATCATCCGCGCTACACGCGGCAAAAGCCTGGCGTGGCGTCAGCCATCCGATCAGGAAGGCTATGAAGGCCAAGAGCCAAGGAAAACTGGAATCCGGGGCCATAAACAACAACAAGCTTGCGGCAGATGACCGCAAGCTTGTTGTTTTTCTTCATAACATGCAGCCACGTCGTCATGCATGCTGCTACAGCTTGAACCGCTCAATATGCTCGTGCAGTCCCTCCTGCTCCAAAATCTCCTTCTGCTTGGACCCGATGAGGTCAAAGTGGGGATAGGGCAGGCGGCGATGGATATAAGCGGGGTTCAAGCCGTTGCGGATACACCAGTCCGATAGCGTATGCAGATCGGAGCAGCCGACCTTGGTCACCGTCTTGATACCGGGAAAGCGGTTGTCCAGCCAGTAATGGGTCAGGAAAGCCAGCTCACCGCGGCTGACGGCGGTCTTCCACCGGGTTAATTCTTCCCTATTGATTCCGAATGCCATTCGAGCTGCGAGCCTCCTTGTTGAGATACGGCAGTACCGTTGTCATGAAAATCCATTCTTTGGAGACACGGGACGACGGCTGAGCTATAAGGCTACTGCGGTTCATCCCGGTACAGGGATTGCACAAGCCGGTCCACCTTGCCGATATGCGCGGTCATCCGTTCGCTGGCCAGGGTCGCATTCCGGTCGCGGATTGCTTCGTAGATGCCCGTATGCTCGGCCAGCAGCAGCTCCACCGAGCTGCGCTCGGCGAAAAACCACATCCGCCGCGAGTCGGACATATGCTCCTTCAGCCGCTGGGTCAGCGAGAGCATCATCTGCAGCAGCAGGGTGTTATGCGAAGCCTCGGCGATGCGCACATGGAAGTCCACATCCGCTTCCTCAGCCTGACGCTCGTCTCCAAGCGTGTCTTGCATCCGCTCCAGTACCGCCTCGATGGCCGCGAGATCGGCATCCGACCGCCTCAGCGCAGCGAGCTCCGCGCAGCCGGATTCAATATATTTGCGTACCTCCAGCACTTCCTTGAGCGACTCGTTCGGACGGAAGAAGTCCGTGGCGCCCGGCTCTCCAGGGGACTGGGGAAGCACTTCGGAGACATAGGTTCCGCCACCGTGCCGAATATCGACGAGGCCCATCGCCTTCAGACCGCTTAATGCCTCGCGCACTGTCGAACGTCCGACCTCGAAGCCTGCGGCCAGATCGACCACCGTGGGCAGCTTGGAGCCGAGGGGGTAATGGCCGCTGCGGATTTGGCCCTCCAGATACTGCAGGACGATTTCGCTTCCTTTTTGGGGCCGAACGGGTTTGAATGTCATCTTGTCTTGAACCTCCGCACCAAACATCTATACAACTCATTCAAGCATAAGCTATAATGGAACAAAAGTCATCAGATCACATGATCAAATTTTACAAAAGAGCCAAATCAGCCGACAAAAAGGAGGGATAGTTATGCTAAACGAACAAATGCGTCTAAGTCTGCGCAAGAGGCTGGGGGAGGCCTATTTCCGTGATGATCGGGAGACACTGGTCTCGTATTCTTATGATGCGACACCGATGCTTCAATCTATGCCTGACGGCGTTGTTTTTCCGAGGGATACGGAGGATGTCGCTTTCGTCCTGAAGCTGGCCAATGAACATCGCGTACCGATTATAGGGCGCGGCGCAGGTACTAATCTGTGCGGCGGTACGGTTCCGGTGGAGGGCGGCATCGTGATGGTGATGAACCGGATGAACAAGCTGCTGGAGATCGACACCGATAATCTGACGGCTACGTTCCAGCCAGGGCTGAATACCAAGGAGTTCCATCTGGCGGTGGAAGCGCAGGGACTGTTCTACCCGCCGGACCCGAGCAGCATGGTGATTTCCACGCTAGGCGGCAATATTATGGAATGCGCGGGCGGACTGCGCGGGCTCAAGTACGGCACGACCAAGGATTATGTTATTGGTCTGGAGGCTGTGCTGCCGTCTGGTGAAGTCATCCGTACCGGAGGCAAGCTGTACAAGGATGTAGCCGGCTATGACTTGACCAAGCTGCTGGTGGGCTCGGAGGGGACGCTGGCGATCATCACAGAGGCTACGGTGAAGCTAGTTGCTGCCCCCGTGTACAAGCAGACGATGCTCGCGCTGTACACGGATATTCACGCGGCTGCACGCAGCGTATCGAGTATAATCCGGCACCGGATCGTACCGGCGACGCTGGAATTTATCGATAATCCGACCCTTCGGGTGGTGGAGGCGTACAACAAGCTGGGACTCCCGACTGATATGGAAGCTGTACTGCTGATTGAGCAGGATGGCGTCGATGAATCGGTGGTCGCCAAGGATATGGAGGAGATGATCCGACTCTGCCGTGAGGAAGGGGCGGCTAGCGTACAGATGGCCCGCGATGCCGACGAAGCGGAGCGGCTGATGAAGGCTAGACGGAGCGCCTTGTCGACCTTGTCCCGGATTCGTCCGACGACGATTCTGGAGGATGCGACCGTACCGCGCTCGAAGATCGCCGATATGGTGCTGGAGATTAACCGGATAGCCAAGAAATATGAGCTGCAGATCTGCACGTTCGGCCATGCCGGAGACGGTAACCTGCATCCGACCTGTACGACCGATGCCCGCGATGCGGAGGAAATTCACCGGGTCGAGCAGGCGTTCGAGGAGATTTTCGAAGCGGCGATTGGCTTCGGAGGCACGATTACCGGGGAGCATGGCGTCGGAACGGTGAAGGCTCCCTTCCTGGAGTGGAAGGTCGGTGAGGCGGGGATCGCGCTGATGCGCAGCCTTAAGCTAGCCTTTGATCCGAATAACATTATGAATCCGGGCAAAATCTTTGCCAAGTCATCGCGCAAACGGGTGGTGGTGAACCGATGAGCGGTTCTGTATCGATCAAAGAACAGCTGGTACGTGAAAGCGGTTCCCCACTAGCTGAGCGGATGAAGCTCTCGCTCGATTACGATGAGCTGACCAATTGCATGCGCTGCGGCTTCTGCCAGCCGGCTTGTCCGACCTTTCGTGAGACGGGCCTGGAGGCGGCTTCCCCGCGCGGGCGGATTGCCCTGATGAAGGCTGTCGTCGACGATGTGATGGAGCCGGACACGAGCTTCCGGAAGCAGATCGACCTCTGCCTGGGCTGCCGTGCCTGCGAGCCTGTCTGCCCGGCGGATGTCCAATACGGAACCTTGCTGGAACAAACGAAGGAAGCGCTGGAGCAGCACGCAGACCATCCGCTGTGGATTCGTGCATTGCGCTCTATCACATTCAGGCATCTATTCCCGAAGCAGCAGCGGATGAAGGTGCTGGGGAAGGCGCTACGGCTGTATCAGCGCTCCGGCCTGCAGGGGCTGGCCCGCACCTCCGGGATGATGAATCTGTTCCCGGAGCACATGCGTCAGATGGAGCGTATCCTGCCTTCAGCATCGGGCAGCGGTGTGGTGGAGCAGCTTGGGACCTTCGTACCGGCTCAGGGCAAGCCGATCGGACGAGTGGGCTTGTTCCGAGGCTGCATCATGGATGTGCTGTATACCGAGACGAATGTACGCACGGTGCGCCTGCTGTCCGAGGCCGGTTATGACGTAGTCATTCCCGAGACACAGAACTGCTGCGGGGCGCTCCATGCGCACAGCGGAGAGCTGGACCAGGCCCGGGAGCTGGCCAGGAAGAATATCCTCACCTTCCAGGAAGCGAAGGTGGACACCGTCGTCTCGAATGCGGGCGGGTGCGGCGCATTGCTGGTGGAATACGGTCATCTGCTGCATGATGACGCTCACTATGCAGGCGCGGCACTAGCCTTCGCCGAAGGCGTGAAGGATGTCAGCCAGCTGCTGCTTGAGCGGGCGGGCCGGCTGAATTTCGACGCGGCTGCTGCCCATGAAGAGGACCAGGCACGGCAGGAGGCTGCTCCTGCGGCCCAGCGGACATCCGCGGCTTCTCCCGTCACGGTGATGCCAGCTGCCGGTACCGTCCGAGAGACGGTGACCTACCAGGACTCCTGCCATCTGCGCAATGTGATGAAGGCGGGCAATGCTCCCCGCAACCTGATCGCGCGCGTCGGCCATGTGAATGTCGTCGAGCTGCAGGGCGCGGACCGCTGCTGCGGCTCGGCAGGGATCTACAATATGACCCAGCCCGAGATGTCCATGCAGGTGCTGGATCACAAGATGGAGCATGTGAAGGAGACGAAGGCGCAGGTCATATTGACGAGCAACCCTGGCTGCCTGCTGCAGATGCAGCTCGGCATTGAGCGGGAGGGAATGACAGGCCGGATGAAAGCGGAGCATGTGGTCGATTACCTGTATGAGCGGCTCGTAACGCCTCGGGAGAAGAATGAGCAGAACGGGTAAGGAACCGGAATGCGGCAATTTCTGATTTGCGATAAAATAGTTAGCGAGTAGAGGGGTGCCCTGCGGCACCCTTCTTCATGGATCGGGCATCACATGAGGTGATGCTGCAGGTAGGAATCTAAGGGGGAAAGTACATGACACCGATCAGCAAAGAGACAGCAGAGCATTACAAATGGGGAGAAGACTGTGACGGCTGGTTTCTGGTCAATGAGGCGGATCGCAGCGTCATTCATGAGCGGATGCCTCCCGGGACGGCCGAGGTCAAGCACTATCATGTGAAGGCCAAGCAGTTTTTCTTCATGCTGGCCGGAACCGCGACGATGGAGCTGAATGGGCAGATGCTGGAGCTTGGCCCCGGACAGGGTGTTGCGGTCGAGCCGGGGGTTCCCCATCAGATACGCAACGATTCAGAGGCGGATACGGAATTTCTCGTCATATCGAATCCTGCAACCAAGGGCGACCGGATCACGGTGTAAATGGCATTCAGGAATTTCAAAAATCCGTTGCGACCACACTCCTAGTCTGCTATCATGAAAATGATAATCGTTATCATAATTATGGAGAGGCATCCATACACGTCTCTCGCGTGACAAGGAAGGTATGAAATCAATGTCCTCATCTAAGAAAGCTTCCTCGGCTTCTGAACAGCCGACGGAATCACCGGTCATCAAATCCAGACCGGTGACAGCTTCGGTCATTATCATTGCAGGGATCGGGGCATTGGTGCTTGCACTCGTCGCATCCATTTCGCTGGGGGCGGCGAATATCCGTTTCCTGACCGTATGGGAAGCGGTATTCCGGTTTAATCCGGATCTGACGGACCATCAGATTATTCAAGAGCTCCGGCTGCCCCGCGCGCTGGCCGGTGCGATGATCGGCGCTTGCTTCGCTGTCGCGGGCGCGATTATGCAAGGGATGACGCGCAACCCGCTCGCCGATCCGGGGCTTCTCGGGATTAACGCCGGAGCGGGCTTTGTGCTGGCGTTGTGCTTTGCCTTTGCCAAGGGCCTGCCGTTCCAATATCTGATCCTATACTCCTTCGTGGGGGCTGCCGTGGGCGTGGGTATCGTCTACGGTATAGGCTCGATGGCGAGGGGCGGGCTGACGCCGGTCCGGCTGGCGCTGGCCGGAGCAGCGGTTACGGCACTGCTGTCGTCGCTAAGCGAAGGCATCGCCATTTTCTTCAACATCGGGCAGGATCTGGCCTTCTGGTATGCAGGCGGTGTCGCAGGCACCAAGTGGATGCAGCTCAAGCTGATGTTCCCGTGGTTTGTAGGAGCGATGATCGTGGCCCTGATTCTATCGAGATCGGTGACGCTGCTCAGCTTGGGTGAGGATATCGCCAAGAGCCTCGGGGGCCGCACCGGTCTGATCAAGCTGGCTTGCACGGTGGTTGTACTCGTATTGGCAGGCTCAGCAGTATCCGCGGTAGGCTCCATCGGCTTCGTCGGCCTGATGATTCCTCATATCGCTCGCTATCTGGTCGGAGTCGATTACCGCTGGATTATTCCATGCTCGGCTGTTCTCGGGAGCTTGCTGATGGTATTGGCTGATATCGGTGCCCGCATGGTCAATCCAGGCCATGAAACCCCGGTCGGCGCGTTGATTGCCGTGCTGGGCGTACCGTTCTTCCTGTATCTGATCCGCAAGGAAAGGAGGGATATGTAATGTCCTCCACCAGTTTCTTGGCATCCAAGTCGGAGCGCAACAAGCGAATTCGCGTAACGACCATTTTTGCCGTACTAGCTGCACTGATCGTGCTCGTATTTATTCTCAGCATGAACACCGGTTCGATTAAGCTGACCCCGACGGAGGTATTCAAGACGCTCTTCGGTTCAGGTACGGCCAAGCAACACTTGATTTTGTTTGAGTTCAGGCTGCCTCGGATCGTGATCTCCGTGCTGATCGGAGCAGGGCTCGCGGTGTCGGGTTGCATATTGCAGGGCCTGACGCGCAATGCGCTGGCGGACCCCGGTATTCTCGGGATCAACGCGGGAGCCGGATTGATGGTTGTGCTCTTTATCATGTTCTTTCCGAGCGATAAGGCTTCGCCGATTTTCTTCCTCCCGTTTCTGGCGCTGCTGGGAGCGGGGGCGACAGCCGCAATTATCTTTGCTTTATCCTATGTAAAGCATAAGGGGATTTCCCCTATCCGGATGGTCCTATCCGGGATCGCGGTCGCTGCAGGGATAGCGGCTGCCATGATCATTCTGACGATCAAGCTGGATCCCAATAAGTATCAGTTTGTCGCCATCTGGCTGGCCGGCAGCATCTGGGGGACGAGCTGGAAGTTCGTCGTGGTGCTGCTGCCATGGCTGATCGTGCTGCTGCCGTTTGCTCTGTATAAGGCCCGTACGCTCAACGTGATGAATATGGGGGATATGACTGCTGTAGGTTTGGGCACGAGGGTCAGCCGTGAACGGCTGCTGCTGCTGCTGACAGCCGTTGCTCTGGCAGGCTCGTGCGTAGCCGTGGGCGGAGCCATCGGCTTCGTCGGGCTGATCGGCCCCCATCTGGCCAGACAGCTGGTCGGATCGCGGCATCAGTTTCTGATCCCGGCGTCCGCCTTGGTGGGCAGCTTGCTGCTGCTCGTAGCCGATCTGATCGGCCGCGTCATCTTGCAGCCATCCGAGATCCCGACGGGTATCGTCGTCGCTGTGATCGGGGCACCGTACTTCCTGTACCTGCTGGCCCGTTCGAAGGCGTAGGCCCCAACTTGCCGATCGCGGACAATAAGCAAACGTCTGTGTCTAGTACTCTGCAGCATCTGGCTACGAATTTTACTTGGACGCTTAGATGCAGACTGCAGGTTGCCCGTTGACGGGCGGCAGCAGGTAGCCCTATAATAAGACCAACAAGTTGATACCAGGTGACGGAGAGACGGAGACCACACGAATGACATTCTTAGCGGGATGGGATTCGTTGTGGTCTTTTTCTTTCGCTGGAGCCTCGGGGAAAGGGGAGGGAAGGGATGACATTTCATGGTCAGCAGATTTTGCCGGCCGCCCGCCGAATGAAGGATTTGGAGAAGCTGATGAAGCTATCCTACGAATACCTGGTGATCCTCGATATCCACATCAGCCAGGTTCAGCCGGCCGTTGGGCTGGCCAAGGCGCAAGGGAAGAAGGCGCTGCTGCATGCCGATCTGATTGAGGGCTTGAAAAATGACGAATACGCAGCCGAGTTCCTCTGTCAGGTGGTGAAGCCGGCGGGTCTGATCTCGACGCGATCGGGCGTCATTGCCAAAACCAAGCAAAACGGACTGCTCGCCATCCAGCGCCTATTCCTGCTCGATACGAATGCACTGGAGAAAAGCTACGTGCTGCTGGAGCGCACGAAGCCGGATTATATCGAAGTGCTGCCAGGCGTTATGCCGCATATGATCGCGGAAGTCCATGAACGCACAGGTATTCCGATATTCGCCGGCGGATTGATCCGTACCGTGAACGACGTGGAGCAGGCGATTACGGCCGGGGCATCTGCGGTCACGACTTCGAGAGCCGAGCTGTGGAAGCATTTTGCGCAGCCGGACGGATAGGGGGATAGACCAGTGTCAGTGAACGAGAAGCAGGATACCTATATTATAGCGATAGATCAAGGAACGACGAGCACCCGGGCGATCATCTTCGATCGCCATGGAGAGATCGTCAGCACGGCGCAGCAGGAGATTAAGCAGTTTTACCCGCAGCCCGGCTGGGTGGAGCATAATGCCAGCGAAATCTGGGTGTCTGTGCTCGGGGTGCTGGCCGGAGCGCTGACGGAGGCCGAGATTGTCGCCGACCAGATCGAGGCGATCGGGATTACGAATCAGAGAGAGACGGCCGTCGTCTGGGACCGTCACACCGGTCACCCGATCTATCATGCGTTAGTCTGGCAATCGAGGCAGACGGCAGGGATCTGCGAGGAGCTGAGGCAGCAGGGGCATGAGGAGCTGTTCCGCCGCAAGACGGGGCTGCTGATTGATCCTTATTTCTCCGGGACGAAAATCAAATGGATCCTCGATCATGTGGACGGAGCCCGGGAGAAGGCATGGAACGGAGATCTGCTGTTCGGCACGATCGATAGCTGGCTGGTCTGGAAGCTCACAGGCGGACAGGCACATGTGACGGACTATTCCAATGCTTCGCGGACGCTGCTCTATAATATCCATGAGCTAAGCTGGGATGACGATCTGCTCGAAATACTGGATATCCCGAAGGGGATGCTGCCTGAGGTTCGATCCTCGTCCGAGGTATATGGACATACGGTGGAGCATCATTTCTTCGGCTGTAAAGTGCCGATTGCCGGGATGGCCGGGGACCAGCAGGCGGCGTTGTTCGGGCAGGCGTGCTTCGACAAGGGGATGGTGAAGAATACATACGGCACCGGCTGCTTCATGCTGATGAATACCGGTGAGCAAGCCGTCGCTTCCCAGCACGGCCTGCTGACGACGATCGCGTGGGGGATCGGAGGCAGGGTCGAATATGCGCTGGAAGGCAGCATATTCGTGGCGGGCTCTGCGCTGCAGTGGCTGCGCGATGGCCTGCGGATGATCAAGTCGGCCGCAGACAGCGAGACGTATGCCAGCCGCGTGACCTCGACGGAGGGTGTGTATGTCGTACCGGCCTTCGTCGGACTCGGCACGCCTTATTGGAACAGCGAGGTGCGGGGAGCCGTCTTCGGACTTACCCGCGGCACAAGCAAGGAGCATTTCATCCGGGCGACCCTGGAGGCGCTGGCCTATCAGACCAAGGATGTGACCGATGTGATGGAAGAGGACTCCGGTCTGAAGCTGCACACGCTGCGCGTGGACGGGGGAGCGGTGCGCAACAGCTTCCTGATGCAGTTCCAGAGCGATCTGCTGGGCACGGATGTCGAGCGACCGGTCGTCAATGAGACGACGGCGCTGGGCGCAGCGTATCTCGCCGGTCTGGCGGTCGGCTACTGGAAGGACCGCAGCGAGATTGCGGAGCGTTGGCGCTCCGACCGCACCTTCACGCCGGGCATGACGGAGACGGAACGGCAGGAGCTCTACGGAGGCTGGCGCAAAGCGGTGAAGGCCGCGCTGGCTTTTGCCTAGAGCGGGACGCCGAAGGGGAGGGCTCACGGGTGCAATGTTGAGCGCAGGCTTATTCTCCCGGGGTGATTGACGTTCGCAGCAGGCTGGTCATGGTCAGATCCGGATCCGGTTCTTAGGCCGGGATCAGGCTGGATGATCCTGACGGTCACAAGCTTAAGAGGACGCAACGTATGCGATTTGCTAGGAGCGCTCTTTACGGATCTTTAACAAAACAGGGCTGTGAATCACGAACTAAAGCTGATATACTGACTACAAGTTCATATTCGGTTGGAGAAGCGGAGAAACCACGACATCCTGCTGCAGTTACGCTGCAGCGGCTGTTCGTGGTTTCTTTTTGCTTGACGGCTTAACTGGCGATCAATCGGCGCATAAGCGCTCGCGATAGAACAGGGAGGAATTGCAGATGAATGAGCGTTTTTCCGGGCTGACCCGGCAATCGGTATTGAAAAGAATGGCGAGTGAAGCCGTTGATGTGCTGATAATCGGCGGAGGTATTACGGGAGCGGGCATCGCGCTGGATGCGGCCTCGCGGGGGATGAGTGTGGCGCTTCTGGAGATGCAGGATTTTGCATCGGGCACATCCAGCCGGTCGACGAAGCTGGTGCATGGCGGGCTGCGTTACCTGAAGCAATTCGAAGTCAAGATGGTAGCCGAGGTCGGTAAGGAACGTGCAGTCGTCTATGAGAATGGGCCGCATGTAACGACGCCGGAATGGATGCTGCTGCCGCTTCATGAGGGCGGGACGTTCGGGGGGTTCTCTACCTCGATCGGCTTGCGGATCTATGATTATTTGGCCGGCGTGAAGCGGGCGGAACGGCGCAGAATGCTGAGCCGCAGCGAGACGCTGGTCAAGGAGCCGCTGCTGAAGCAGCAAGGTCTTAAGGGCGGTGGCTACTACGTCGAATACCGGACCGACGATGCGCGTCTCACCATCGAGGTGATGAAGCGGGCGGTGGAAGCCGAGGCTCTCGCTGTGAATTATACGAAAGCGCAGCAGCTGGTCTATGACCAGGGCAAGCTGGCCGGTGTAGAGGCCGAGGATCTTATCGGAGGCGGCACTTATACGATCCGGGCGCGACGCGTCGTCAATGCGACCGGTCCGTGGGTGGATACGCTGCGCGAGCTCGACAAGTCGAAGCAGGGCAAGACGCTGCGGCTGACCAAAGGCATTCACCTGGTCTTCGACGGAAGCCGGTTTCCCTTGCATCAGGCGGTTTACTTCGATACGCCTGACAAGCGGATGGTGTTCGCGATTCCGCGTGACGGCAAGACCTACGTGGGCACGACCGATACCGACTACACAGGGGATACGGCCCATCCGCAGATGACGGCTGCTGATCGTGATTATGTGATTCAGGCGGCAAACTTTATGTTCCCGGTGCTTAGTCTGACCGCAGACGATGTGGAATCGAGCTGGGCCGGCCTGCGCCCGCTGATCTATCAGGAGGGGAAGTCGCCTTCCGAGGTCTCCAGACGGGATGAGATCTTTCGATCGCCTTCCGGCATGCTTACCATCGCAGGCGGCAAGCTGACCGGCTACCGCAAGATGGCAGAGATGGTGACCGATCTACTGACAGAGGAGCTGCGCTCCGAGGGCCGAGGGCCGTTCGCCGCCTGCTCGACGAAGACCTTGCCGATCTCCGGTGGCAATGTCGGCGGCTCGGCATCCTTCGAAGGCTTCGTCCGCTCCTGGACGGAGGAGGGCATCAAGCTGGGCCTCGCGGCAGCGGAGGCCGAACGGCTCGTCCGGCGTTACGGCACGAACATCCGGGAAGTGTACGCCTTGCTGCCGCAGGCGTGGGAGCAAGCAGGGCGCTTTGGCCTCCCGGCTGAGGTGTACGCCGCTCTGCAGTACGGGATCGAGCGCGAAATGGTCGTCAAGCCGTCGGACTTTTTCGTCCGTCGGACGGGAGCCCTGTTCTTCGACGTGAACTTTGTCCGCCGTTGGAAAGCCGGGGTTCTTCAGGTGATGGGAGAGCTGCTGGTCTATTCGCCCGAGCAGAAGGAGGCGTACGCGGATGAGCTGGAGCGGCAGCTGCATCAGGCGGTAACGCCTGCAGCGGCTAACTAGCCTCCCTGGAGGTGGGGGAGGCCGGGTTCGGGTAAGCCTAGGGGCAGCTGTCTGGCCTCGCGCTGTATTCGGATTCTCCCGACTGATCCGTTGGCCGGGCAGCATTCTGGTCCGATAGGGTACCGGAAGAGTCACTGGCAGCAGCGAGCCTTCGGCGGATGGTATAGCTTCAACGACCAGGTGGGCTATGAGCGAGGTTTGGCTTCCTAGAATGAATAGGGTTCATTATTCCTATCCTTAAGCATTGACGCTGCTAATCTTTAAGCATGTTTATCCATACACTCGGCATGGGGCAGCCCAAAAGACCGTTTCCCGTAAACGGTCTTTTGGGCTATGGTTTGAACCCGCTTCTACACAAAGAAAAAGACCCGCTCGATCGTTCGATAGCGGGTCATCCAAAGCTTGCTATATTTCAAAAAGGGGGGTTGCTTTTATCTTACCCTTTGAATATTAAGACAAGATCAAAGTTATGTTTCATTTTCATTACAAATCTGCCTGCAAGCTTGGAAAAGCATCGAACGGGTCGATAAACGTCAGTTTTTTCCCTTGCTGGGCATTCATTGCTCCCCAGTCCGGTGCCAGCTTGCCGCGGCTCTGCATCCTGTAGCCGCTGTCTGCGGCAAGCTCCAGCTGTTCCCTCCAGGCTCTGACCTCGGTCTCTGCGAGAGAAGCCAGCCACAGAGCCGGTAGTGGCGCACCGGAAGATGCAGATTGCTCCAGACGCTCCAGATAATGCCGCCAGGCTTCGGGGGCGGAAGGATCGACAAGCTCCGCGATCTCGATCCGGTGCAGAAAGGCTGTCCGCTGCAGCTCGGAGAGAAAGGGACCAGAGCCGATGACGGTCAAGGACTCCCGGAGCGGAGAGGGCAGTGCTTGAATGTCCCTGCACATCCGCCAGAGCAGGGCTTGACGCCCATGGCCGTCCATCTGCCGCAGCCGGTGAACGTACAGCTCATAGGGCATTCGGAGCGTCAGCGCCCCTTGAGGCCAGTAGACGTTCAGTACGGACGGGGCATAGCTGCAGGCGTCGAGAAAGGCCAGCCCGCCTTGCGCAAACCACCGCTCCCGCACGGGCTCACAGATCCGGCTGTCCGGGCCGAAGTGACTGTCCCGGTGCTTCAGGCTGCCGAGCAGAGCGGTTTCCTCCGGAGTCGGCATGTCGATCAGCCGGTGCAGCGGCTTGAACCACTCACGTGCTGGGACACGGTCCTGCGACTGGAACATGCGGCCTGACGGACTGCCTGTCTGCCAGGCGTAATAGTAGCGCTGGAAGGCCAGCGCCCCCTCCTGAAAGGCCTGCTTCGCCTCAGCTTCCCCGGCTGACAGCTCAAGCGAGGCGATCACAGGCACAGCCTCTCCTTGTTCATTCTCCCTGTAGCCTTCCGTGGAGCCGAACCCGCCCATGCTCAGCTCCTCGATGAAGGCCGGGCTGCGTATGAAGGCCCGGGTCAAATCTTCGTTCTCACCGGAGCTTCCGAGATAGCAGCGGATATCCAGCCCCTGCGCCAGCCGAAGCTCACCGATGCCGGCTCCCCCGGCAGCGAGCAGATGGATGGAGCCGTTCCCTCCAGAGTCGCTCCGGCTATCGGCCAATGCCTGGTGCAGCGAGCGCTGGATCGTGCCGTGGAAGCCGATATCCACGGTTACGAGCCGGTCTGTATGGCCGCATAGCCGAGAGATATAGGCGCGCAGCAGTCTGCGGCTCGCGGCGGCCGCTTCCTGCACGGCTGCGAGCGCATCCGGCTGCAGCAGCCGGTCGCGCAGCGCGGCCAGCCCGGTACGGCCGTCAGCTCTCGTATGCTCAGCACATGCCCGCAGTGTGCAATCTGCCGCCACGGGCAGGCTGAAGTCCGCAGCGGCGAGGCCTAAGGAACGTAGCAGCTCATGGACGGTGCCGTTCTGCGCACTCAGCAGCCGGTCCAGCTCGGCTTCCCCGAAGTTATCCAGCGCCGCCAGATAGGTGGCCTGCCTGGATACGTACAGCGGGACGACGCGAAGCTCAACACCCCGCAGCCGCGCGGCCTGCTCCAGCATCGGTCCCAGCAGGACGGCCTCCCGCATCAGCGGATGCACCTCGGTACGATGCTCGGCCAGGCAGATGTCGACGACCCAGTCGCAGAGAGCCGTCAGGAAGGGACCGGCTTGCTCGGCCCCGATCCGGCGGAACGAGTCGGATCTGCGGCCGCCCTCGGCCGCCATCCCTGACGAGGCAGCTTCCGATATCCTGCCCGCAGGCTTAGCTGAACCATATGTATCGCTCAGGTCGCCCTGCTCAATACCCCCATCGGCTGGTCGGTAGGCACCCGCCAGCTTGCGCAGCGACCCGAGCTGGGGCAGTGTCTCTGGATGGCGCACAGACTCCCAGTGGTAAGGGCTCTCGGCAAATTCAGGGACCAGCCCATAATGAAGGGAGGCGACAGAAGCCAGGGCCGCGCCTCGGACGTCCGCCCGTTCATTGTCCCCGATGTGCAGCACCTGCTCGCGGTTGATCCCCGGATACAGCGACAGCAGCAGCTCGAACAGGCGGCCTGTGGATTTGTTCAGGCCGTGATCGCCGGAAACGAGTAGCGTATCGACAGCCGAGCGGTCCAGCCCGGCCGCAGCCAGCAGGCTGAAGAGTTGTCCGCTGGACAGGTACATGTCGGACAGCAGGGCGACTTTCACTCCACGGGCCCGGCACCACTCCAAGAGGGATACGACGTGGGGGTTCAGGTAGCACACCTCCCGCTCAATCGTCAGCTCCAGCTCCAGCAGAGCGGATCGCGGCCCCCAATGTCCAGGCATTTCCTCATAGATGCAGGCCAAGGTAACTTCGTCATGGCCTTCGACTTCTAGGCGCCTCGTGCGGGCTTGCCGTTCCGCAGCTTCCCGGGCCGTGCGGAATTCATGAGCGGATACGGAGCGGTGAAGCAGGCCCGAATCGGATGCCCGGTCTGCCGTCATAAGAAAAACATCCCCCGGCCGGGTGCAGGCACGAAGCAGCAGGGTGTCGAAGATATCCAGGCTTAGCAGCCGGATGTTCTCTATACGTGAGTCTACATGTTGAAGGTACGCGTCACATTTCCATAATTCCTGACGTTCGTCGGGCAGTTGCATGCGAACCCTCCAAATAAGATGATGGTTTCACTGGTATAATAGTATAACGTATGCGAGACGACAAGCAGGATCGTGACAAGCCCGGGAAATCGGCTGCATAAGCAGAACAATCCCGTACGTGAGAAGGAGGCATGCCAAGTGATCGAATTCCCCAAGCTGACCGGCGGCAAGCTGCTGAACCGGCTCGCCCACCCGGCGGGCAAAGTCCGGGCCGTACTGGATACCGATACCTTCAATGAGATCGACGACCCGTTCGCCGTCGTCTATGCGCTCAAATCTCCAGAGAGCCTGACCGTGGAAGCTTTCTATGCGGCACCGTTCCACAACGAGCACTCGGATAGCCCAGGGGACGGGATGGAGAAAAGCTATTGGGAGCTGCATAAGATAAGGGAGCTGCTGCCCGAAGCCAGCGGCATTCCCATCTGCCGGGGAGCCGTATCCTATCTGCCCGGACCTGCCATGCCGGCGCCCAGCGAGGCGGCCCGGGACCTCGTAGACCGAGCGATGGCTTCGGCGGACGATGATCCGCTTTATGTCCTTGCGATCGGCGCTATCACCAATGTAGCGTCGGCAATTATGCTGGAGCCGCGAATTATGGAGAAAATTATCGTTGTCTGGCTGGGCGGACATGCCCTGCACTGGCCGCATACCCGGGAGTTCAACATGTGCCAGGATCTGCACGCCTCCAGACTCGTGCTCCATTGCGGTGTTCCGCTCGTGCTGATTCCCTGCATGGGCGTCGCGTCCCATCTGCAAACTACGCTATCCGAGTTGAACGATCATATCCGAAACAAGGGTTTTCTCGGGCAGTATCTCTATGAGACCTTCCGGGGCTGCGCGAGCGAGCATACCGCTTACTCCCGGGTGATCTGGGATATGTCGGCGATCGCCTATCTGGTGAATCCGGCCTGGCTCCCCAGCTCCATCGTCCATAGTCCTGTGTTGTCGGAGGATTTCCGCTGGAGCTTCGACACCTCCAGACATTGGCTCCGGTACGTCCAGTATGTCCAGAGAAATGACATTTTCAAAGATTTTTTTGCCAAGCTTTAGCGGATGTTCGCAAAATATCACCTGTTGTTCTTCTTCAGGTCCCCCTGCCCATACGAGCCTAAACACCTTGTTCAATGTATGTTGACATAGGGTGGGGGGGTATTATATGATGAGGATGTAAGTACTATTTAACAATCACGAGGAGGTATTGGAATGGCAACCGTACAATTGCAAGTGGAGGGCATGTCCTGCAATCATTGCGTTAATTCCGTGGAAAAAGCATTGCAAACGATCGGGGCTTCCGGAAAAGTCGATTTGGCTGCCAAGTCGGTGTCCATCGATTATGATGACAGCAAGCTTTCGGTAGCCAAGCTGAAAGAGGCGATCGAAGAGCAAGGCTACGACGTGAAATAAAGCCGCGCACGCAGCCTTCATATACAGGGCAAGAACCAGAGTTTCGACGGGATGTCGGAGCTCTATTTTTTTTTGTTGAAGGAGCTTCTCGCACAGGATACTATCCTCTATAATAGACAAGGTGGATTCATAGATCATGAGAGAATATGGAGTGTGAGAGGATTGAGTGAATTCTGGTCGGCTATCATCTTGGGCATCGTTGAGGGATTGACCGAATTTTTACCGGTGTCTTCGACTGGGCATATGATTTTGACAGGACATCTGCTCGGGTTCACGGGTGAGAAGGCCAAGACCTTTGAGATTGTGGTGCAGCTTGGCGCTGTACTCGCCGTACTCGTACTATACTGGCGGAGATTCATAGGCTTTCTTAACTTCAAGGAGAGCTTGAACTTCCGCAGCCGCGGCAAAGTAAACCTGTTTCATATGGCGCTGGCTATGGTGCCGGCCGTCGTGGTCGGACTTGCCATTCACAGCTGGGTCAAGGAGCATTTATTCGGACCGGCTACCGTCTTGATCAGCTTGGTGGTCGGCGGGATTCTGATTATTATAGCGGATAAGTCGCGGATTCGTATCACCGCGGAGAATATGGACGATATTTCCTACAAGCAAGCATTCGGAATCGGGCTGTTCCAGTGTCTGGCGCTGTGGCCTGGCTTCTCTCGCTCAGGGTCGACGATCTCTGGCGGTATGCTGCTCGGAGCTAGCCAGAAGGCAGCTGCGGAATTCACCTTCCTCGTATCGGTACCGGTGATGTTCGGTGCGACGGGACTTGATCTCTACAAGAGCCGCGATCTGCTGTCGATGGATGATCTAGGCATTTTTATAGCGGGTCTGGTCGTCTCCTTCGTGGTCGCGATGGTCGCTGTCGTGACATTCTTGAACGTGATCAAGCGCCTGAGCCTTTCGTGGTTTGCCTACTACCGCTTTGTGCTTGCAGCCGTCTTTTACGTGATTCTATTCCTGTAACAGCCGCTTGCAATTTGAGCGTGCCGGGCTAGCGTCCATACCATTTTACTCTCCTGTCATATACTAAACCATGAGCGTAGGGGTCAAAGTCTACTGGCTCAAGTACCGATAGGGAGTGATAAGAATGGGCGTTGGAGGAGTAGGCTGCGGCGTCGGCGGCGTCGGCGGGTTTCACACAAGTACTGCCGTTATTCTGGTACTGTACATTCTGCTTGTTATTATTTTGTCCGCCGGTATCTTCTGGGTATAATTGCAGAAAACTGGAATGGAGCCATACCGCATAGAGCGGTATGGCTTTTTTGGCTTTCCTGCACAGAACGTCTACAGGAAATTTAAGATTTTATAAAAATTAGGCAGCCGAGGTTGACTTTATAGTTGAGAACGATTATCATTACATTATCAGTAAAAATGAGAATCATTATCAGCGGGAAACCTCCAACAAGCCGAAAACCGGCCTATCGATAGCTTGGCAAATTGATACATACGCAAAGGGGATGTAAACAAAAACATGGCTTCCATATTAGTCGTAGGTGCCGACCATCTTGGCAATATGCCGGATCATCTGGCGGAGATCGGTTTCGATGATGTCATGCATGTATCCGGCCGCAAGTGTCAGATGGTGCGCAAGGGAATTCCTGAGAAGGTAGCCGCTGTACTCGTGCTGACCGACTATGTGAATCATAATTTGACCAAGGTTATCAAGCAGCAGGCCAAGGAACAGGAAGTGCCGATCTATTACGCCAAACGGTCGTGGTGTTCGGTGAAGAAGGCGCTGTGTGATTGTGCGGAAACCTGCGAGTGGCTCAATGCCAAGAGCAGCCCTGCGCTTAAGAACTAACATTTCAGGTAGGGACTCAGCATGCGCCTGGCTTGCGAGAAGCTGTTCGGTGAGAAACCGGACAGCTTTTTTGGCATTTCGACAAAAGCATTAGGTAGATGAGAGGGTTCCTTGTATAATAGGAACTGTCAACGAACTTCCAGACGATGAGGGAGGATGTTCATGAAAAAGTTTTGGATCGGCTTGTTGTGCGGGGCGGCACTGACCGCCACTTCTACGATATATGCATCCGGCGGGGTATGGGCGCTGCTGTTTCCTGTAACCTTTCAATTTGACGGTCAGGTCCGTGAGATCGGGCCGCAGTACCAGGTTCTGAACTATGAGGGGCATACGTATGTACCGCTGCGCTATATGGCTGAGCAGTTGGGCGCCGGCGCCAAGTATGATCCGAACTCCCGCACGGTGTCCGTAGACCGTGAGCCCGCGAACGGCACGGAGGCCGAGAAGAAGATTTGGGCGGTGCAGTACCGGATGGAGCGGGGACTGGGCAGCAAGGAAGTGAAGCAGCTCTTCGGAGATCCGGATCAGGTGACCTGGGTGGATAGCTCCAATCAGCAGACGTGGCGGTTCGACATCGGGGCCAAGGCGGGCTACCGGTTCGGCAGTCTGAATGAAACCGATGTGCGGGGACTGGAAAAAGGGGATCTGGACGCGCAGCTATTCATCAGCTGGAACCCATCAGGCCAGGTAGACCGTTACGATCTGTGGTACGCGAAGAGGGCTCCAAGCGGGGAGCGGCGTATTTATACGCATATCGTTTACCCGGACGGCTCTACGGCTGGGGCACTTTATGAGTAAAGGTTCTGCTGCTCTATCCGAGATGGGCGAAGCTTAGGGGCTTCTAGTGCGCAGACTTGTCCCGTCTGCAGACGAAAAAACAGGCCAAGGCATGAACCTTGGCCTGTCAGGTCACTTGTGCAGCGGGATTGAACTAGATGACGAATGCGCTGGTGATGATGACCAACAGAATGAAAAGAACCAGAATGGCGCCTGTACTTGTGAAACCTCCACAACTTGCACCCATGTTCATTCCTCCTCGGGAGTTGAATTTTGTCCGGAACCTACGAATTTCGTCTGCGAAGGTTGCGTTTTGTGCCGAAGCCTCGGGCCCCCAACACATAATCCATTCTATGCGGATGCACGGTTATTTGGATGGGCATAAGCCTTTTACGGCTAAAATAGGCGGTTATATCAAGGGATTATTCGTACATGTATGAGAATGAGGAGGAGCACTATTATGAACAAAGACCAGACGCTAGCGGAAGCGCGTGGGTTTGCCAAGCTGGAGCTGGGAAGAGACAGCAGCGGGCATGACTGGCAGCATACGGCCCGTGTGGCGCGGACGGCCTGTGCATTGGCGCGGCGGGAAGGAGCGGATGTGTTTATCTGCGAGCTGGCCGCGGTGCTGCATGATGTCGCTGATGAGAAGCTGAATCCGAGCAAGGAAGAAGGCTTGCAGAAGGTAGAAAACTGGCTGCAGCGGCAACAGGTCGAGGCATCGGCGCTCGACCACGTGATGCAGATCATCGGCAATATGTCCTATGGCGGAGGGCAGGGAGGGACGCTGCCTACGCTGGAAGGTCGTGTCGTTCAGGATGCGGACCGGCTGGATGCGCTGGGGGCGGTAGGGATCGCCCGTACCTTCGCATACGCCGGGTGGAAGGGCAGCCTGATCTTCGATCCGGAGCTCAAGCCGCGGGAGACGATGAGCAAGGAACAATACCGCAATGAGCGAAGCACAGCGATCAATCATTTCTACGAGAAGCTGCTGAGGCTGAAGGATCTGATGAATACGGAGGCCGCCCGCGAGCTTGCCCGGGAACGCCATGCTTATATGGAGGCTTACCTGGAGCAATTTTACCGTGAGCTGGAGCCGGAATTGGAATAATCGCAATAGCTGCATCCGCAGAGTTCCCTGACTACAGGGAGCGCTCCCGGAGATTCCAGCGAAAAGAAGGTCATGCGCCGGCATGGCCTTCTTTTCGCTGCGCTGAGGGTTCACGGCGCAGGGTGGGGCTTACAGGATCGAAGCGAACATTTTGCCGTCCCACGGCAAACCTTTTTTGAACCGGGACTCATCGTTCATCCGGTATAGCGACAGGGCTGGGAACTGATACATGTCCCAGATCTTGCACAGGGGAGCTTTGGAGCCTGAGCGCTCGATAATGGCGTTAGCAGCCCGTCGGGCGGCTTCATTGGCTCCCTCCATGGTAGCGAGGTCGGTATGGGTCCTTACATAGTCGGAGGCGAGGAACAGATTCGGAATGGCCGTGTACGCATGGGGCCTTAGATTCCAGGTATACACCTTGTTGACCAGCAGCGGCTCCAGATTGACCGCTACCCCATCCGGGTTCGGCAGATGCACATCCTCATCGAGGAACCAGGCATGCAGATTATCGTCCTCCAGGACGACGGTCCCTCCGATATTCAGGCTTTGTTTGAGCTGGGCCCATACCTCCTGCATGACTTCTTCGCGCGTACACTGCTTGGCCGGCTTGCCAAACAGCATGCCAGGCGCTTCCCAATCGGAGATATCCACCGAAAGGATACCCTCTACGTTCCCGTCACCATACTTGGCCAGATTAAATTCAGGCCAGAACTGCCGCTGCGAGACGCTGGTCAGCGCCCAGGGCGAGTCCATATAGATCATATGGCCGTGGATAATCGGCTCGTCCTTCTTGAGGAAAAATTGAATCCCGTTCATCCAATCGACATCATCGGCGAGCTGCCGGATGCCGTCGAGCGTCGGATCCGCTTGAAGCATGTCGTCCGTGATGAAAGTCGCCATGACTTCAACAGGGAACGCGCATACATAGTAGTCCGCATGGACCTCGTAGCTGCTGCCGTTCTCCGAGATTGTGGCGCCTGTGATCCATCCGTCCCGGCAGCCGATCTGCTCCACCTTGGCGTTCAGATGGTAATCGACGCCCAGATTGCGCAGGTGGTCGAGCCATGGCTGGAGCCACACCTCATTGGTCGGCCCGTCAAGCAGCCGGTCGGCGCTGCCTCCAGGCATGACCATATCGAGCATGATCTGCGCACCGATGGCCCCGACCGTGGCCGTATTGGCCTCGCGTGCCTTGGCAGCGACCAGAATCCGTGTCATCCCGGCGAACACGCGGCGGAATTCCGCCGATTGCTTGTCCGCATTGATGAAGGACCACCAGGGGATGTTCTGGTACTGCTGCTGCCGGCGTTCGTCACAGCTGGTCATGACCTGCCAGATTTTCTCCAAGTAGTGCTCTAGTTCCGCTTCAGTCAGGCTCAGCCCGTTGTCGAACAAGGACTTAAAGGCATCGCGCAGGTCCTTCCACGACTGTGGAAACTCCGTCAGGAATTCTACAGGGGGACCATCGACCCGGGCCAGTCCTAGACGTGTTCCTTCGACCAGGTTGTCCGCAACTCCCTTTTCATTCAAGCCATAAGGGATACGCTCCATCGTATCCACGATATGCTTGTAGAAGCGCGGGAAGAACCGGAAGCCGTGCTCTCCGGGCAAATCCTTGCGCCCTTCTGTGCCACTGCCGGGCACAGGCATCGACCGGGCCTTACCCCCCGGAATCCGCTTCATCTCGTAGACGGCTACTTCAAATCCACGCTGAGCCAGCTCATGAGCCGCGCTCATTCCGGCTACACCGCCGCCCAATACGACAACTTTTGCACTCATCTAGTTCCCTCTCCTTACCATATCTTCCCTAGATATGTTATATCACGAATAATAGGTCTTAGGTATCAAAAAATCGAAAAACATGTGAATTCAGACATAACGAGACAAAACTAGATAAACAGGAGCAAAGGGGGATGGTCTGCCGAAGACGGACGGGGGTAAGATGGACATAACGATGTGCCGACGGATTTCGATACCGGCTTGCCCGAGAGGAGGATAAGGACATGCAGCTTTCGAATTGCAGCAATTGCGGGAAGCTTCAATTGGGCCACAGTCTGTCTCTGTGCAAGGATTGCTTCAAGACTCATCTGGAACGGACCCATCAAGTAAAGGCCTTCTTGCAGAAGAATCCCCGGGCCAGCGTCATGGACATTTGCCAGCATACCGGCTTGTCCCTGCGTGCTGTCAATGAGGTTGTGACGCGGCCTTAGGCTTCCGAAGTATGGCAGGATAAGCAAGTTTCAGCTCTTTAGTGAGAGTATATGCTAAGCCAGGACGTGTGTCCGGCTTGGCTTTTTGCCGTTTTTCCGCCGGATCACCACAAGGCCAATAGCTAATAAGCTTCCAAGGCTGGCGGGGCGCTCTTCGTATTTTAATAGGTTCCGATCTGATATAATAAAATTGTTTTTCCGAGAATGACAACACGTAAATGCGGAGGGGTTTTCATTGATTTTAAACACAAAGCTACATATTCCCCATTTACGTAGCTCCTTGGTATCCCGGCCCAGGCTGATGTGCAAGCTGGATGAGGGATTGAAAGCCAAGTTGACGCTTGTTTCCGCGCAGGCAGGCTACGGGAAAACGACAGCGTTAAGCACATGGGTAAGACAATGCAGCAGCCCTGTGGCCTGGATCTCGCTGGATAAGCAGGACAATGACTGGATGCAGTTTTGGCGTTATGTGCTAGCTTCCATCCGGGAGACGATTCCCGGCTTTGGCTTAGCGGTCGAGCCTCTTCTGGAGACAGGACCTTCTGTATCCGTGGAGCCTGCGATCATGGCTTTATTAAATGAATTGGACGGGTTAACGGGTGAATGGGTCATTGTTCTCGATGACTATCATATGATCGAATTTCCAGCGATCCAGCAGTCCATGATCTGCCTGCTGGAGCATCTGCCCCCCCATATTCATCTATATATCGCAAGTCGTACCGATCTGACGATCCCTACCGCCAGGCTGCTGGCGCAAGGCGAATACCACCGTATCAGCATGCAGGATTTATGTTTTCAACTGGATGAGGGACTTGCTTTTTTTCAGGAGACGACCGATTTATCGTTAACCCGAGAGCAAGTGACCGAGCTGTACCATCAGACAGAAGGCTGGATCAGCGGCTTGCAACTGGCGGCAATCTCACTGAAACGAAGTGATAGTGTAGCTGAGACTCTTCATCAATTCAGCGGTCAACAGCATCATATAGCGGACTATTTGCTAGAAGAAATTTTTCATCAGCAATCCGAGCCTATGCGTGCATTTTTATTGGAAACTTCGATTTTAAGCCGGATGAATCATGAAGTGGCACAGGCTGTAACGGGCCAGCCGAACGGTCAAGAGCAATTCGAGAGATTAGAGCAGCAGAATTTGTTTATTATCCCTTTGGATGATCATAGGAATTGGTATCGGTATCATCATCTGCTTGCCGATTTTTTGCAGCAGCTATTATTCAGGAACGACCGGGACCGGTGGATGCGGGTGCATCATCGGGCGGCCAAATGGTTAGAGGACCACGGATTCGACGAAGAAGCCGTGGAGCATTATTTGGAAGCCGAGCAGGTTGCCGATGCCGTTCGGCTGATTGAGGCCAATCTGCATGCGCTCCTGCAATCCAAAAGCGTTGCGCTCCACAGATGGGTCTCTCGTCTGCCGGAGAATGCTTTTGCAGAGAAGCCGAGGATCGAGCTGTTCTATATATCGGTACTATTGGGGGTCGGATTATGGGAAGCTGCCTCTAACCGGGTGAGGCAAGCCACTGTCCGCTTCCAGGCGATGAAGGGAATATGGAGCGATGCCGAGTGGAATGAGGCCATAGGCCACATTTACTTTTTCTGCGCGGTTACCGCTTATCTGCAGAAGGACTTAGAGCAAACCTCTGCATATTTCGAACTTATGGAAAGCTGTCTGCCGGAAGGCAGCTTCTTTCAGACGATGGGACGCAACCGGTATCAGGGCTATGATTTGTTTGATGATCATCTCGCCTTTATTCAAGATCTTCACGAGGGCCATGCCTTCCTGCTGAAGTGGATTGCGGTCTGGGGGCAGAAGGACAACTATCCGTTTGTCGGCCTCTTGTATGCATCCTGCAGTAAATTGCTATATGAATGGGATCGGCTGGAAGAAGCGGAGTGGAATGTGAATCAGGTACTGGGACGTCAGGATATGCATCCCTTTGCGCGGATTATGATTCAGATCGCGATCAGCGCTTCCCGGATTCAGCAGGCCCTGGGGCATCCGGAGCGGGCCTCAGGGATACTTGCGCAGTTGAAGGCACAGATCGACTCTCCCGATTACGAATTGTTGATATTGAACGTCGATGCGGAGCAAGCATGTCTGTCATTGCGGCAAGGCTCGCTGGAGCCTGCGCTGGAGTGGCTGCAGAGATGCGGACTGTCGCATACGGACGAAGTTTCCCTCTCCCGTGTGCAGGAGCATCTGGCTCTGGCACGGGTGCTTGCGGCAGGCGAGCGGTTGGAAGACGCATTGTATATATTGAGGCGGCTGAATGAATTATTGACCAAGGAAGATCGTCTCCGCGATCGGATTAAGGTTAACCTTCTGATGAGTGTGACGCTTCAGCGTTTAGGTCGGACGGAGGCGGCATTTGTTCAGTTGGAGACGGCTTTACAGTTGGCCGAACCCGGGGGATATGTCCGCAGCTTTGTTGACGAAGGTGCTAAGATGACTGACCTGCTAGCAGCTTATATGAAGGCAAGGCATACCCCTCCGGTTTCATTGGCCTATATCCGGCAGCTTCTTCAAGCCTTGCCAGGTTCACCGGATACGGAGCTGCTGCGTAAAGACATACTGACCGATCAGGAAACGAGGATATTGCGGTTGATCGCGGGCGGATTGTCGAATAAGGAAATGGCTCATGCTCTGAATATTACGGGCGAAACCGTCAAATCACATATTAAAAATATATACCGGAAGCTTGGAGTAAAGAACCGGATCCAGGCGCTGCAGCGTGCTGCAGAATTCATGCTGCTTCATTGAGAGTGCCGGTATTGCGTTAAACGGGACTGACCCCCCGTATGAGGGATTTTTTGACCCAAACAGCACACGAAAAGGCGCCGGATCCGAAAAAAATAAAGAGCTGACTGTCTCCGGCAGAGCCTGCTTGCCGCCCCTTGTCTCTTCAGGCAGAGGCCTCCTGCTGGGGGCGAAGCCGCAGGTTTCGTTTCCGGGTGGTGTACCGGTAGAAGTAGCCGGATGCGATGATCGTGCATAAGAGAAGATCGGCGCCGATTAGTGCCTGATAGTTGTGGAAGTAATCGAAGGAAATACCCCCGATCAGCGCCCCAAGAATGCCTCCCCCTTGATGAAAAAGCAGCAAGAAGCCCGTCTGTTTTCCCTTTCCTCCGGTATATTCATGGACGATCAGCAGTCCGCCTGGAATCGCGCTCAAATACGTGATGCCGAAGGCTATGGCGAAAAGAAGTGGCGACCCTCCCACGTGCATAAAGAGAAAGGCAAACCCGATGATCCGTATGCCATACAAAACGGCCATCATCACGAACTTATTGATCCGGTCCAATAGATAACCGAACAATAGAGATCCTGTAATTTCCATGACGCCCAGCACACTCATGGATAAGGCAATCATGCCCGGGGACACGCTCGCGAGCTGATGAATGGCGACTACATTCATCTCCACAGTCCCCATATTGAACCCGCAGGTGAATAAGGCGCAGGCTACTAGAATGAAGACGGGCAGAGGCGCGGCTACCCTCGGGAGCGAAGGGCTGACTGCTTGTGGCCGCTCCGGTTCTTCCGCTGCAAGGCTCCCTTTCTCTGGCTCCATCACCGCGAGGTGTACCTTGGGCTGATGTGCTCGAATGCCAAAGCCAATGACAGGCAAGGTCACGATAATACCTAACACCAGGGAGAATGAAAAAGCATCTTTCCACGTAAGCCAACTGGTGGATACGAAGACCGGCGTACTGACCGCCAGCCCTAACGAGGAAGCGCTGGCTAATAGCGCTGTAGCCTTGGCCCGGTGATGCCGGAACCACTCAAACAACAGCATATAGGTTGCGGTCGATCCCAGCCCGGCGAAGCCGGAGATCACGCCGTATCCGATAAAAAAGACGATGGAGTAATGTCCGAATACGACGGTGCCGGTTCCTAGCGTAATCATAATAGCGCTGGCCAGCATGACTTTCTTCGGTCCGTAACGATCCACCAGCCACCCGCCCAGAGGTGCACACAAGGCCGCTATGAGCAGGTTCGTCGACCATGCCATTGAAATAAAACCTCTGCCGATTCCCAAATCCTCTGAAATTTGTACTTGAAAATAAGCCATAATGAAGCGTGTCAGAGCTCCTATAAATCCGGTGATCCAGAGCAAGCCTAAGATGATCCACGCGTATTTGGGCTCCTTGAACCAAGTCGCGCCCATCGTACATTCCCCCATGTGCATCAAATGAGAACTAGAAAAAAAGATACCGATCGGTATCTTCAGTATAGCATAAAGTCTGCCCTTTTCAATCGGTCAATTTGATTTGTTATAATGGACTTATCATTTCATGCGCGCAAGGGGGGAACGATGATGCAAAAAGGAGAGAACACCCGCAGGCATATTATTGCTAGGTCTGCCGAGCTATTTAATCAGAAGGGATATGCAAGCTCCTCTTTGTCTGAGATTACAGAGCTGACAGGCATTAAGAAAGGCGGAATCTACCGCCATTTTGCCAGCAAGGACGAAATTGCTCTAGAGGCCTATAATTATGCGGGAAGCATAGTCCGGTCCGTCATTCATGATGCCGTCGATCGGCAGGAGACAGCGGCCGATAAGCTGCTGGCCTATCTGCGTGTATATGAGGATGTGGTGGAGGCTCCACCTTTTACCGGAGGATGCCCCCTTCTGAACCTGGCGACCGAGTGTGATGACGGTCATCCCGTTTTGCGCCAGAGAGCCCAGCAGGGCCTAGAGGGTACGCTGGATCATATGAAAGCAATCATTGCCGAGGGCATTCAGAGCGGTGAATTCAAGTCTGACCTTGATATCGAGGCGCTGGCTACGTTCGTGCTGTCCAGTATGGAAGGCGGGGTCATGCTCAGTAAGCTTGAGGGGAATAATCGGCATATCCAGATGAATATCGAGAGCTTGTCTATTTACTTGAAAGCGGTATGCTTGCGCTGAAGGAAAACGGCTATGCCCGGTATAGGGGCTGGATGGAATCGCGCATGACCTATGTGATAACCGTACTGACTTGTACGGTAGTTCGTTCTTTTCGGCTGGGGAATCCGCTAAGACGTGCAGGGCTGATCGAAATGCCGCATTCATTCTTGCGGCGGCTTGCCATCAGAGGGAGAACTCTTGTGAGCGGAGCCGTTGAACAAGGTTTCCGTGAGTGATTTGATCTTATCCATCAGCTTGCCATATCCGAATCCGATGAGAAAGGAGATGCCTACCTTGGCGTATAGGCTATCCCCGGTCTGCAGCAGCATGATGCCGCTCTGGAAAAGCACGATCGTCATAACCGCAGCTCCGGCGCATTGGATAGGCCGCAGCATGTACCACCACATCCATCGGTCATCCAGCTTTTCGTAGTATTGATGAACCAGGCGCAGCGCATACAGCGTGCCCCCGATGGCTCCCGCTAGGGCGCAATAGACATAAGTTGAGATCGAGGCAAGCGGAATCAGGAGAAAGTGTGTCAGTTCCCCGCTTCGAAGCATAGCCCCGAGCCAGAAGCAGCCGGTAAACCAGACGAGCAAGTAGACGGTTGTTAGGATGCTTATCCATTTTTTGGAGCTAAGGATAGGAGGTTTTGATATCATCAACGAGCATCTCCTTTGCTTGTACCCTTTTGGTATACAATATGCAGGCCTCCTATAGCTTGTATCAGCCAACAACCAGCCGGATGGATGAAAGATAAAAGTCATACTTTACTTAGTTAACGCGTTGTAGTATTATCTTGTTATCGCAATAAAGTTTTGCTAGATGAAGGGAGAACTCAACATGTCAACAATTGAATCAACGAACGCCAATTCACCGGTTGGCCGGATCGCCGATAGCCGGACGCGGAAGACGCTGGACCGTCTCAAGCCTTATTCGCCCGGCAAGCCGATCTGGGAGGTGCAGCAGGAGCTGGGACTGGACCATGTCGTCAAGCTCGCTTCCAATGAGAATCCGCTCGGTCCTTCTCCCAAGGCTATAGCCGCCATTGAAGCAGCGCTTCCTGATCTTCACCGGTATCCGGATGCCCAGGCGGTCAGCTTAAGGGAAACGCTGGCCCAAGCTCTGGAGCTGTCGCCGGACCAATTGATTGTGACCAATGGGGGGGACGAGCTGATCACTCTGCTGTCGGAGACGTTCCTGGACCCTGGAGATGAGATTGTCGTGCCCTCCCCGACGTTCAGCGAATATGAATTCGGCGCCCATCTGATGGATGCGCAGCTGGTAGCCGTACCGCTCGCTCCAGGCTTCCAGTACGAGGCGGACGCCTTGCTTGCTGCTATTACGGAGAGGACCAAGCTCGTCTGGCTGTGCTCCCCGAATAACCCGACAGGCACTTATCTGGCGAAGAACGATCTGGAGCGTCTGCTCCGGGCGCTGCCGCCGCAGGCGCTCGTCGTGTATGACGCCGCCTATTCGCATTTTGCAACGACGGCTGATGATTACACGAATGGCTTGGAGTTCGTCAGAGCCGGATTGCCCCTGGTGGTGCTCCAGACCTTCTCCAAGGCATATGGGCTTGCCGGTATCCGTGTAGGCTTCGGAGCGGCACCGGAGGCGGTCATCCGCCGTATTCTCCAGGTGAAGGAACCGTTCAATGTGAACGCTCTCGCCCAGGTGGCCGCTTCTGCAGCCATCTACGATATCGAGCATTTGACCGCTTCCCGTGAAGTTAATGCCAGAGGCAGGGAGCAGCTCTACGCCGCTTTCGAGCAGCTTGGACTGAACTATGCGGAGAGCCTGAGCAACTTCGTGCTGGTTGAGCTGGGCGAGCTGGCGGAGCGCCGCTACCATGAGCTGATGGCCAAGGGTGTCATTACCCGCTATGGGGGTGCTTGGGGACTTGAGCGGCATATCCGTGTGTCGGTCGGCACAGAGGAGGAGAATAAGTTCTTTATCGATTGCCTGACCCAGGTGCTGGAGGAGACGTCCTAAGCCGTTCGATCCGCTCAGCGGAGCGATAAACATACCCCAAACCCAAAACAAACCCGTTTCCCACTGCAGTGTGGAGAACGGGTTTGTTGTTTTTGGCTTTGTTGTCTGAGCGAGCCCTAGATCTTGGGCTGGGCATGGCATTTACGGCATACCGGGTAATATTCGTCATTGCCCCCGATAAGGATCTGCTCACCGGTGTACACGGGCTTTCCTTGACTGTCCACCCGCAAATTCATCGTGGCTTTGCGTTCGCAGAACCAGCAGATCGTTTTCATTTCTTCGATTTTATCCGCATACAGCAGCATGTACTTGCTGCCCTCGAACAGCTCGTTCTGGAAGTCGTTCTTCAAGCCGAATCCCATGACAGGGATATTCAGCTCATCGACGATTTCAGCGAGCTGCAGAATCTGCTCCTTGCTGAGAAATTGCACCTCGTCCACCAGAATACAGGATACCTTGGAGGGATGCTGCCGGACCGTCTCGAGTACATTCGTACCCGGATGGATCGGGATGGCTTCCCTGCGGAGGCCGATGCGGGACGAGACATACCCTACCGCGTCGCGGTTATCCACGGCTGATGTGAACATCAGCACCTCTTTGTTTTGCTCCTCGTAATTATGCGCTACCTTCAAGATTTCAATGGACTTGCCACTGTTCATGGCTCCGTATCGGAAATATAGCTGGGCCATCGACTGTCACCCCGTTCGTTAGAATCCGACAAATATCATACCACAATTCGAAGACCTGGCATACCGGAAATGGCAGAAGCCCAGCCGCTCCGAGCATTCCGCTCATCGGCCGGGCTTCGTCTGAATGCCTTACACTTTAAACCGGCTGAACTGATCCAGCAGCTCCTGGACCATCGAGCTCAGAGCGGCCGAGGACGAAGAAATCTCTTCCATCGATGCGAGCTGTTCTTCGGAAGCAGCAGCAACGCCTTGGGAATGACCGGCCGCGTCTTGGGCAATCCGGGCCAGCTCATCGACTGTTGCTGTGACCTGCTCCGTGCCGGCGGACATTTCCTCGGCAGCGGCTGATACTTCTTCCATCTGGCCTTGCACGGATTCCATCTCCTGCGAGATCACAGCGAAGATTTGACCCGTTTCCGTTACCGATTCTACGCCCAGCACAATCTCTGCAGCACCGGAGCGCACGGCTGCTGCCGCTTTCTCCGTATCGCTGCGAATTTCCTCCAGCAGCTCCTCAACCTTGGCGGCCGCTTCCTTGGTCTGCTCGGCCAGCTTACGCACTTCGCCAGCGACGACGGCGAAGCCCCGGCCATGCTCGCCGGCCCGCGCAGCCTCTATGCCTGCGTTCAGCGCGAGCAGATTCGTCTGCATGCTGATCTGCGAGATCAGCCCGATGATGGAACCCACCTCTACGGAGCGGGTCTGCAGCCGCTCGATCGCTTCCTCCGACTGGCGGGAGATCTGCTGCACGGCAGTCATCTGTCCGATAGCCTGCTCAATCCGCTCGCGCCCTGTCTTCGTCTGCTTGGCCACATCCTGGATGGACTCCGTGACGCCGGATGAGGATTCGGCCACGCGACCAACGCCCACGGCCATCTCGGTCATCGCGCGGGAAGCCTCCAGCGCCTGTTGTCCCTGCTGCTCGGCCCCGGCCGCAACGCTCTGCACGGATTCGGCGATCGTCTCCGCCGCCTGGCCGGTCTGGTCGGCGCTGGCTGCGAGCTGTTCGCTTGTTGCCCCGACCGACATGGATAAGTCGGAAACCATCTGCAGCATCTTGCGCTGAGACTCGATCGTCCGGTTGAAGTGCCCCGCCATCTGACCGAACTCATCACGGCTGCGGACTGCCATCTGATGCGTAAAGTCGCCGGACGCCATAATCCCGAGCATCCGGTTCGCTTCGTTCAGGTTGCGCGTCACGAGCAGACGGAGGACGAGGGAGATCATCACCGTCATAACGATCAGCGCTACGACCGCCAGAATCAGAGAGGAACGCAGCACTTCGTTGTAGGTGGATAACACGGCTTCCTTCAGCGTTACCGTCTCGACATACCAGGTCTGATCGCTTCCTTGGAACTGGATCTTGTCATACGTCCGGTTGACCGGCTGGCCGGTAGGATTGAGAGAGTAGGCCATCGTGACGCCTTTCTTCATGCCTTCCAGCAGATCGATTTTCTCCTGGCGGTCCCCGTAAGGGACGTTGACTTTCTTATCGTCGGTACCATGTGCGATATAAGTGCCCTGATTAGAGATGATGGTGACATAGGCCGTTTCATTGCTGGCTTTCTTGACCTTTTGCTGGAATTCATCCAGCAGCATATCAGCCCCGACGATTCCTAGAAATTGCCCGTTTTTGTCTATGATGGGAAGGACGATGGAGGTCAGCAGCAGCTCCTGCCCGTTGGCTTTATAGATATACGGCTCGAGAACCGTCAGCTTCCTATTGGCCTTGGGGAGCGTGTAGTAGCTGTTAGCCTTCTCATAATCATTCAACTGCTCGACGCTGATATTCGAGCCGGTGCGGAACACGTAGGGCAAGAAACGCCCTGAAGCGTCGCTGTATTGGTTTTTTTGGACAAAGGCCTTATCCTGATTGTCGAATTGGTTAGGCTCCCATAAGGTGTACAGACCGAACAAGTTCGTCCGGCTGGCAAGATGGTCCTTGAATAAAGCTACAACCTGCTCCCGGTTCCAATTTTTTTGCTCGCGGGCTTTCAACAGCATCTCCGATAGCAGCATGAGATCGGATTGAACCGATGTGGTTTCAATCTCCAGATCGAGCACGAAATCCTGCCCTGTATCATGCGCCTCCAGTTCCCCTTTCTTCATGCTTACGTCGTAGAGCTGCTTCAAAGACATGCCGACGAGTACGGCCAAGACGAGCAACATAACGCTCCCTACGGAGAGGCTTAGCTTTACCGCTAATTTTAAATGACGAAACCATGCCATTAGTCCCGACCCCCTTGTCATTCTGTTTCTTTATATGACATATATCGACATGGTGCACAGGGTTTTGAAGACTCAGACCTTCGGTTTTGAGGGCTTAACTAAAATTTGATCAATGCCCACTGGAAGAGCCGGAGGCTGGCTGTAACATAGCGAAGAAGCCTGACGGCGTACGTCAGGCTTGCTTTTACCGAGTATGCTCAGGAGACCGGGAAGGTGATTTGTACCAGCGTTCCTTTCCCGAGCTCGCTTTCGATATGGAGCCTGCCGTTATGCTCGGCCATAATCTTCTGACTGATCATGAGACCGAGACCTGAACCACTTGGCTTGGTCGTGAAGAACGGCTCGCCCAGCCGGCTGAGCACTTCGGCCGGAATGCCCGGACCGTTGTCGGCCAACGTGATGAAGACCGTATGCGGCCCCGACTGCACAGCGGAAATATCAATGCGTCCTCCTGCATGCATGGCTTCCATAGCATTTTTCAGAATATTGATGAATACCTGCTTCAGATGATTCTCTTCACAGTGCACATCAGGTAAGTCGTCGCCAATACGCGTATGAAATTCGATGCCGGACATATTCGCCTGGGATTCGAGTAGGGACAGGACATGATGGAGTATGGGCGATAGCGGGCGTTTCTGGAAAGTGACAGCTTGAGGTTTGGCCAGGATGAGGAGTTCGTTGATGATTTGTTCAATGCGGTCAAGCTCCGAAATCATAATATCCAAGTAATGATCCTTGTACTGAGCGCCTGCTTTCATGAACTGGGTAAAGCCCTTGAGTGCGGTAAGCGGGTTGCGGATTTCATGGGCGACACCCGCGGCCAGTTGGCCGGCTACCGATAGCTTCTCGGAGTTGCGGAGCAGCTCCTCTGTTTTCTTGCGCTCGGTAATGTCGCGTCCGATGATGCAGATGCCTGTTATTTCATTGTCCGAGCCAACGACGGGCGAGATGGTTAAGCTCATCTCGAGTATCGTACCATCCTTGCGTAACCGGCGCGTTTCGAAGTCGGAGATTTGCTTGCCCTGCAGCCCCTGGCGAAACAGCAGCTCCGCTTCGATCCACAGCTGGTCCGGTATATGGGGGGGAGGTGCTCCCAGCAGCTCTTTTTCCGAGTAGCCGTAGGTTTTCAAGAAGGCCCGATTTACCCTGACCAATCTGAATTCCGTATCCAAGATCGAAATATTGTCAGCCGTGTGCTCAATCATCGAATTAAGCTGCTGCTTGACGGCTCTCAATGCTTCTTCTTGTTCTCTGATGAGTGAGATGTCGCGCATGAATATCGACAGCCCTACCTTGGATGGATAGCAGGATACATCAACCCACTTGCCCATCATCGGGAAGTAATAGGGAAAGAAGAGTGGTGAAGCATCCTCAAGAGAGCGCATACAATGCTTGTAAAAGCCCGAGTTGATCCATTCCGGCATCACCGTATGCAGGTTGTGGCCCAGCAGCTCGTCCCGGTTGTGATTCAGCAGCTTCTCGGCGCACCGGTTGACGTAAACAAAGTCGCCTTCCCGGTTGAACATCACATAAGCGTCGTTCACCATCTCCATCAGCGAGCTCATCTGGAACAGCGCCGCACGGGATTGTTCTTCCAGCGCTTTGCGTTCCGTAATATCTTGGGTCTGCATGAAGAGGAAGGAGGGGGCATGTTTTTTGCCGAACAGCCCGTAGGCCGTGACATTCATCCAGATGGCGGTGCCGTCAGCCCGGATCCAGCGCATTTCGGCCTCATAGCGTGCAAGCTGGCCGCTAAGCAGTTGGCTCAAGTGGTGCATGCCGATCAGCAGGTCGCTAGGATGGAGCAGCGCCTGGAGATTCATCGTTCGAAGCTCCTCGGGTTCGTATCCGAGCTGGTTAGAGAGCGAGTCCCCGGCCATGACAAGGTTACATTCCGTGTCCAGCAACAGGGCTCCTGCATGGGAGCTTGTAAAATGTTTGAGGGCCAGTTCTTGAAGAACGGCTTCCAGACTGACGCTTTTTTCGCGCAGCAGTCGTTCGGGTATTAGCTCAGAGCGCATCCGGTCATTCATGCCAGAGGTTCCTCCAATAATTACTAGTTGCCAATAACATTCGTCAAAAATCTACATTTCCCTGCTGGCTTGCATGAGTATCGTCACAAATTTTATGGAAGGAACCGGGACAATAGCTGTCCGTGGGGCCGCAAGGGGGAATTAAGCAGGATAAAATCGAGTGGTGCGGACAGAAAAAGCCGCATGGCGAGAGGATTCCTAAAGTGTTTGTAATATCCAGATCTAAGAATTTAAAGTAAATATCCAGTGAGGTTTCG
Organism: Paenibacillus filicis; assembly: GCF_038070315.1. Taxonomy (NCBI): domain Bacteria; kingdom Bacillati; phylum Bacillota; class Bacilli; order Caryophanales; family Paenibacillaceae; genus Paenibacillus; species Paenibacillus filicis. The sequence goes on from NZ_JBBPCC010000004.1 coordinate 311,390, forward strand.
GCGTTCATCAATTTGCCTTAATTGTGCGGAGGAGGGGAAGCAGGCAAGGACACGGCAGGTGCAGACGGTATGATTCTGCTATTTCTAGCCGGCCGAGGAGGATGTCCGCTGCAGGGCTTCCTCTCTGGCCGGGCAAGCCGTCTCACAGGTAAATTCTCTACCAGGCTCAGGGCCTGCGTCTACGTCTGCGTCTCTTCGTCCGACAGCCGCAAATCTGCCGGGAGCGGAGAGGCTGGGAGCGCATACTCATAGGCAGCTGGGGGAAGGCGAATGATCGGAGCACGTTCGGTACATCCTTGTTGACCATACGTTTCAACAGTCCGATGGCGGTCCCGTATTTCTTGTAATCGTACTCGCCCGTTTTGGGGTCCACGAAGGCATAAGGGAGCTCTTCCGGAGTCAGGGCAGCGAATACCCGTCCGTCGCGATAACCGAGAAAGGTCAGGGGTGAGTCGTCATAGAGCCGCTTCCATTCCGCCTTGGTCATCCGGTAGACCAGAATGGCGAAAATATCGTCATACACCTTGCCTTTATACTTGAAGCGGAAGTGTACCTCGTATTCGCTGTCCGGATCTCTCTTCTGCTTGCTGACTACACAATAGCGCCTCCACCACGAGGGGAACCGCAGTGTGAAGCCGTATTTGTCATTTTTATAAATGAAATAGGGTGTCTTGGCCAATGTTCTCCGCTCCTTTTCGCCTGGCATGCTCTTACCATGCCTATGCGCGGACAGCTTGACTTATGGCCGGAACCAGATGTTTTTGAACTGCACCCAGTCCAGCGCATCCAGCGAGATCCCCTTCACCGACGTATGGTAGATCGTCTTCAGCTGTTTCTGGTACAGAAAGCAAAGCACCCGCTTCGCCGTCAGATGCGACTCGATGCGTGCCAGCAGCTCTGCTCGTCCGGTCTGGGACGGCTCCAGCAGCATTTGCCGCAGCAGGGAGGCGACGACCTGCTTCACCGAGGGCTCCAGATGCCGCTGCATGCTGGTATACAGGTCGAACAGGCGCAGCTCGGCATCGGTATCCAGCATCAGGGAGAACAACAGCAGGTCGGCATGGAGCCGCTGCTCGCTTTTGAACTGCTGGGCGGTGAGCAGCTTGACCTCGCAGGCGAAGCCCGCCTCCTGAAGCAGTGCCTGCACATGCTGCGCATCTTCCGCATACTGCATGATGGTGCACAAGCGAAGCCGTTCTCCCCGGTAGCCTGTGCTGCTTGAGACGAGCTGCCGGAGCCGTTCCGGGTCGTACTGACAAGGCTCTGCCGCGGGAGCAGCCTCCGTCGTCTCCCTGTAGGTGAGGAAGCTGTCAGCCGCAGCGACGGCATCCCCGCCGATGCGTGCCAGCAGCCTGCCCCGGTCGAGCGCCGACATGACGAGCCCGCGCACATCCGGGTCCTGCAGAGGCCCCTGCTTGAGCAGGTTGAACGTCAGGAAGCGGCAGGTGGCCCCTTTCTGCTGAATTTGCTGCCAGGAGGCGGAGGCTTCGTCCGGCAGCCGGTAGTTGTGCAGCATCTGGAAGCTGCCGAGCGTCCGGTCGAAGTCCTGCTGCTGCAGATTCGGGATATGCCAAAGCTCGACACGGTCGAGATGGGCTCTGCCTTGGAAATAGGGCGCGAACGCATCCAGTACGCACATGGTCTCGTCCAGATGCGACAGCTTGAACGGGCCTGTCCCTACTGGGGATAAGGCGAAGGCTTCCCCGAGCTCCGCACAGCGGTCAGCCGGGACGATGGAGGCGCGATTGGTGCCGGCAAATTGCAGGAACAGCTCACTCTGCTCCTTCAACCTGACGCTGACGGTGATGGGGTCGACGGCTTCTACCCGCTCGATCTGGCGGTGAACCCAGCTATATAGGGCACCGTCTGCCAGCAGGCGCAGCCGGTCGAAGGTATAACTCACGTCCTCGGCTGCCAGCTCGCGTCCGTGATGGAACAGAATGCCCTTTCTCAGATGGAAGGTCCAGACGGTCCGGTCGGAGTTGACCTCCCAGGCATGGGCAATATGCGGCTCGATTGTCTGCGTCAGCCGGTTGTAGCGGACCAGCGGATCGAAAAGCTGGTGAACGAGATGAGCCTCGGTGGTGAAGTGGATGGTTGCGGGGTCTAACGATTGCAGAGGCTGGGTTAGCGGGAACCGCAGAATATCCAGCCGTTTATTGTCCTGAACCTCGCTGGTATAGCCGAATTGTCCGCTCAGCCAGCGGTGGAACGATTCTTTGGCCGCGCTATCGGGGGAAAAGAGACTGAGCTGCTCTAGAGCGCCTCTCAGGTCCTTGTGCTCGACCAGCTCCTTGGCGATGGACAGAGCAATATCCTCTGCCGGCGCGCGGAAGATCAGCGAGGACCGGCTGCTGCGGCCCCGCTTGGGCCGCCACTCCACCCAGCCCAGCTGCTGCATCTTGCCCATCAGCAGCTGCGCATTCCGGTGTGTGCACTGGAGAGCCTCGGCCAGCTCGCCGAGCGTGGCTGTAAGCTCCTGGTCCGGAATCGCATAAGGGTAGTGCTCGCGCAAGCGCATATAGTGCGAGGACAATTTCATGAAAGGCTTCCTCCCGGCTTTCGTAAAATACGAAATTCATGATTCAAAATTTACGCCTTTTATTCCTATTTTGCAAGCTACAATAATTGCATAGGCATTTCAACCATGTCTATCCCAATCAGGATAAAACTACCGATTCAGGGAGGCGATACATATGTCGATTGCAAGATTAACGATATCTTGGGAGGAGCAGTTGCTGAAGGAAGCCGAGCATGAGCTGGAGACAGCGTCGGCCAAGGAGGACTTGGCGCACACCGTGTGGGGGCTGGCTCTGCTTGGGTACGCGAAGCTGCGGGGGGCTGCACTGCTCGATGGAATCGGGGCCGGTCGGAAGGAGATGCTCCGCGGGTGGGCTGCTTACGGCCCGGTGCCTGCAGCGTTGCTGCAGGGACTCCAGACGCTATCCCGGTACGAAGCCCGGCTCGGAACCGGAGAACGGCTGCCGGAGCTGCCTATGCAGAGGGGTACGCTGCGATCGATGGGTCAGCAGCTCTTGGGGCTGCTGCGGGATGTGAAGCCGCAGCGTGATCGGCTGCTTGGCCAGCAGACAGGGGGGAATCGCGATGACGTTGCCGTTAGCCTCTTCCTATAGCGAGCGAAAGCTGCTGGTCGGCTCTCTAATCTGCGGATTGCTGCACTATCTGTTCTTCTTCGACAAAGAATGGGGAGTATCGATCCCGCTCTTCGTGCTCGCCTTTTACTTGCTGCTGCATGGGATGACAGGCCTCGGCATTCAAGGGCTGCGTGCCGAACCGGCCTCGATCTGGCTGCTGCCGATTGCACTGCTCTCGCTTACTTATGCGCTGTATACCAACTCGGTATTCACCGTGCTGAATGCATTAGCGATTCCGCTGCTGATCGTCCTGCATACGACAGCAGCTTACCGGAAGGACAAACGCTCCGGCATCGTAGGAGCTATGCTGGAGCAGGCGATTGCACAGACGCTGATGTATGTGCCGCGGCCCATTACGCTAGCAGCCGGGTGGGTGTCAGCTGGGCTGGGCAAGGGGAGTGCGCGCACCGTGGGCAAGGTGGTGCTTGGGCTGCTGCTGGCCGCACCTATTCTGGCCGCTGTAATCGGCCTGCTCGCTTCGGCGGATGCGATGTTTAACCGCTCGCTCGCCCGGCTGCCGGAGATGATGAATGACTTGAACATGGGGGAGGCGGTCATCCGTATCCTATGGGTCGTATTCATCATGACGGGGATCTTCGCTTATATCGCCGGCTTGCTGAATCCCAAGCAGTGGCAGGTTTCTTATACGGATAGGTATGAGGGAGGACAAGGGCGTGCCGGGGGTGCAGCTTATCCCCCAGGCTCCGCGCAGGCTGTTCGCCATCGCAGGTCGGGCAGACCCGGATTGCAGGAGGCGCCGTCCGACACGCTGCCGGAGGAGAGTCGCGAACAGCCCGGTATCCCTGCCTGGGACCCGGGCATGCCTCAAGCCGATGTGCGTCCCCCGGGCACTTCGGGTAAGCTCGATGCGACGGTCGCGGCGACCGTGCTGATCTTACTGAATGCCGTTTATCTGCTGTTTGCCTTCGTCCAGTTCTCGTATTTCTTCGGCGGAGGCACGGCTGAGCTGCCGGACGGCGTCACGTACGCGTCTTATGCACGGCGGGGGTTCGCTGAGCTGGTCACGGCCACTGTGATCAATCTGACGTTGCTGGTCGGTGCGCTCTACGGCGTCAAGCGTCCGTCAGCGGCTGCTTGGCTCGGACTCAGGGCTCTGCTGGCCCTGCTGGTCGGGTGCACGGGAATCATGCTGAGCTCGGCCTATATCCGTCTGTCCATGTATGAGGAGGCTTACGGATACACGGTGACGCGGCTGCTCGTGCACGCGTTCATGATTTTCCTACTCGTGCTGTTCGTGCTGGCCCTTGTCAAGCTGTGGAAGGAGCAACTGCCTCTCGCTCGCAGCTATGCGGCAGCGGCCGTCATTGCCTACGTACTGATCAATTACATAGGCATCGATGCGATGATCGTCAGAAACAATGCGGCGCGCTATGAGAGGACCGGTGAGCTGGATGCCGGATATCTGGCATCCCTCGGCTACGGAGCGGTGCCGTCGATCCTAGCCTTGAAGAAGAGCAATCCAGAGCTTGCGGAGGAAGCGCTGCAGCGCCACCGTGAGATGCTAGGACAGCAAAGCTCCCCATCCTGGACCGAATTCAACTGGTCCAAGTGGAGAGCTCGTCAGGCCTTGAAGGCGGATGCGCCGGTTTCTTAACGGTCGCCGGAAGCAGGCTGGGCGGCAGAGGATGACGTATCGCCTTCTGCTTCCGGCTCCTGCGGATTGGCTTCCACGTAGCTACGGATCGCCTCGGGAATCAGATGTAGGGAGGAGAGGGTGAAGTACGCACCGGCCGGTTCCACGTCCACCTCGACCTGATTATAAGACCACTCCAGCTCCGCAGGCATGAAGATCGCATGAATGCCGCATGTTAGGGCAGGAATGATATCCGTGCGCAGCGAGTTGCCGATCATCCAGGTCCGGGAGCGGTCCAGTCCGCTGGAGGTCAGGATACCCTCCAGAAATTCCGTATTTTTATGCCGGGTGATATGAATCCGGTCGTGGAAGAACCTCTCCAGGCCGGCTTCCTTGACCTTACGCATCTGTACCGCAGGGTCGCCTCCCGTATACAGGTGCAGCTCGTGGCCTTCAAGGGTCAGAGCACGCAGTGTCTCTTCCATGTAAGGATACGGTTCGATGCTATGTCCGTAAACGGAGGATCCGAGCTCAGTCAGACGCTCGATCTCTGCGGTGCTTTTGATCCGTCCGGTCAGGTCGGAATAATATTCATAGGTCTCCACGAACGATTCGGGAAAGTGGCTGGGGGAGAAGCCGCTCACGAGCACCCGGCTCAGATCGAGCTCCGCCTGTTTCTTCTTGACTTCCTCGATGGACAGATGGTACCCGTGAAACCAGGCCTCCATCTGATCCGCAAACTGGTCCATCACCATATCAAAAAATTTATTGCAATAAATTAAAGTATCATCCATATCAAAAAGGATCGTTTGTTTCGTCATAGGGCGTATCTCCTGTCGCTTGCGCTGTCGCATTTTCTCCACATTATAGCACGGAGCGGAGCGGCCCTGCACCCGCAAAGGGAATGATTGGCAATCACTGCTGGTTAAGATGGTGAAGCCGCCTGCTTGAAGGGGCGTCCCGCATCCAAATAGCGGCGCGGATCGGTGCTCTTCCCCTGCAGCTGTACCTCGTAATGCAGATGAGGGCCGGTGCTGCGGCCTGTCGTACCCAGCCTTCCGATAGGCTCGCCTTTGGCGATAAGCTGCCCCCGGCTGACGGAAGCGCTGTTCAGATGCATATACCAGGTACGCAGGTCGCCGGAATGCTCGACGATGACATAGTGGCCGTGCAGATTGTCATAGCCTACTTCTTGTACGGTCCCACTCGCAGCGGCAAATACCGGATCATCCAGCTTCCCGGCAATATCAATGCCGCGGTGAAAGCTGTTTTTTTTCGTAAAGGGGTCCTTGCGGGGGCCATACGCCGAGGTGACTACCCGAGAGACAGTCGGCCATAAGCTGGGCGTATGCTGGAGCCGCTCCTGTCTCAGCAGCAGCCTGCGTCTGGCATCATCCAGCTCCTCGGCTAAGCTGCCCATCTCTCTCCTCAGCCAGGTCAGGCTGCCACTGGCCGCAGCCGCCAGCCGGAACGCGTTCTCTGGTCCGGCTGGGGTAACTCGGCTCTCCTGCCCTAGGAAGACGGGGAGGACAGAAGGCGGGAAGGCCCCGCTGGCTTGTTCCTCTCCGTCAAGCTCACCGGTGCCAGGCTCCATCTGCCGGAGCTCGTGCTCCAGCTTCTTCACCGCCTCGATCCGGCTGCGGACCTCGGCAGCCTGTCTGGACAAGCTGATTACCTCCTGCTGCAGCTCTTCGATGCGGCGGCTTTTGCGGAGCAAGTCCTCTTCCAGATTGGCGGCTCTTCCGTTCAGCTCGGTCGTATACCGGAAGACGGAGGCGGCTGAGCTTACATGATGAATGACCAGACCTGCCGCACAGCCCAGACCAACAAGGGCCGTCAGAAGTATGCCGCATACAGCCCCACGGGACAGCCTGAAGCGAACGGCTCCACGATCCGCAGCCGGAATGATGACGAAGGTCAGCCTGTCTTGAAACCACTTGAGATTCATGATAACTCCTTTCCTTCTACTTCTCTTTCTGAATTTCTGCTATGGTCATAAGCAAGAATCGGCCTGGACCGACATAGATTGGAAACAAACCGATCTATCGGACTGGAGGGATTCCGTTGTCGTTTTTGCGAACTATCGGCTTGACTTTAAACGAGCGACTTGCCCATCACATCGGGTACGAGGTGGCAATCCAAGCTCCTGGCTTTGCCAGTGAGCCTGGCGTATTGCAGAAGGTAGGCAAGCGCTTCATGCGCGTCAATCATCAATATTTTGTCCCCCACACGCTTCAGGAGATCGTCCTGCTCCGCACTCCGCATCGGGCGGCGGGAGAGTTCGCCAGTGTCCGTACGGTCTATGCCGGTACGTTCCGGGCGAAGCTCTTGTACACCGGCCTCGACTATGTCGAATTGCTTGTAACCAGGGAGGAGGAGGAAGAGGATCTGTGGATGTTAATTCCTTTTGGCCAGATCATTAGCGTGGAAAGACACAGCAGCCCTACCCGTTAGCGACTGGACGGGCGCCGCAGATTATAGTCTGCCGCCTTCCTCATCTCCATGTGCGAGACCAGATAAGCAGCAAGCAGGAAGAAGGCGTAGCCCGCCCCGCAAGCGGTGCCTGCTTTGGAATATAAGGGCCCGAGCGTCAGGCCTACGGCGGAGAGCACGACACAGACGATCAGCGCCGCATTGCCCGTCCCCGTCCAGACGGGGGCAGGAATCCGGGACAACCGTCCGCCTACCTTCTTGGAGGTCGTAGCCCCGTAACGTCCTCTTGTCCGCTCCGGGTGTTGTCCGGATATTTCTTCATCTCCCTCATTCTCATGCGACTCTGACGGCTCCCTGCCTTTCTGCTCCTGCTGCTTGGGCTTCGGAAACCGGAGCGAACCGGCCAGCAGGCCGATCAGCAGCAAGGGCTGGTAGCAGGCTACGATAACCGGGGAGCTGAGCTCGCCGAAGCTTAACACCTCCGTCGTGCTTTTGAACGCCAGTGTGGTCGTCAGCAGCAGGAATAGACTGATCGGTGAGTTGATGACCGTATAGTCGCGCTGCTTGAACAAACTTGCGATGCCAGTAAGAAAGGCGAGATAGATCATGATGATCTTGCAGCCGGTGATCGGGTACCAGATGCTGAGTATGAACAGATCCACCCGATCCAGAAAGTCGGTAATATGAATATGCTGAACCAGGCTGTAGTTGGGATAGACCATATTTCCGGGGATAATCGGTCCCAGTACGATCAGCAGCATGAATAGCGACACACTAAGCAGCAGAGCCGACAAAATAATGCCGTGGCGGAAGGCGGAGCGCAGCTGCTTGACGTTCCACAGCGTATGCAGGAATGCCCCCGCCACGAGCACATCGCCGAACCATCCGATGCCCAGCATGCTGGCAAAGGTGTAATCCTTCAGGTCCAGCGTGAGGATGGGCGTAATAAGCTGGCGGTCCACTTCGTTGGACAGCACGAGTGGAGACAGGATGATTTGCAGGAAGAAGAACGGGAAGAACAATTCATTCACCCGGGCTGCCACCTCGATGCTCGTTCTTCCGAAAAATATCAGCAGCAGCATGAAGAGCATGACCAGGATGCCGGGCGGCGTATTGGGCAGCAGGGTCGTGCCGATAAATTGATTGAAGGCCTTCAAGTTGCGCATCAGAATGAGCCAGAGATGAAGCAGGATCACCAGATTGACAATGGTGCCGAAAAAACGCCCGAATACGATGCTGACAATCTCGAACAGGTGCTTGCGCGGAAACCGATTGGCTAGCCTGGTTAGCACGAAGGCTATTGCCAAGGCATAGAGAGTGGGCAGCAAGTAGGTCATCCAGGCATCCAGCTGTGCGATTCGGACCAGCTCATGCTGCAGACTCAGCAGACCTCCTCCCGTGAGAAGCGAGCAGATGAGCCAAGCGAATTGACGGTGGCTGATGATGATTTGCGTATTCGCTGACATGATTCGCTTCCTCCTCTACTTATTTGGAATGGATGATGGAATACACCCAGGGCGATACCTTTTCAATAAAGATGCGGGTCGGCATGGGAATAGGGAGGTGGAAGAGCATCGCCGTATACAAGCCGAAGGTAACTACGTACATACACACATAAAACCGCCGGATCGACCTTGGCATCTTTGTCCAGTGCTTCATATTGGTGAACAGCAGCAGAATAGCCAGCAGGATGAAACAGATCAGAAACGCATTATTGCTCATAGTCCGGTCTCCGATTTGATAATATTGTCGTAGATCAGTCCAGTTTCCGTCAGGATGCTATTGACCTGAATATTGAACTTGGCCGACTTCAGCGGTTTTGGCCACACCTTCTCATAGGTATTGGCCCAGTGCTGAGGGTAGGCTTGCCAGATATAATTGCCGAGCTGTGCGGAATCCGTTTCTTTGTCTACCATCTGCTTCAGGGTTTCCTCGATACTCTTCTTAATATAGGCGGACAACAGCTCTTCAATCTCGGTCACTTTACCCGGTTGGCTGAAGTCGTAATAGTCGCCGCTCTCTACAATTTTCGCTTTAGTGCTTACCGCAATATCAAAGCTCAATTGATCGTCTCCCACGTTCGCCTTAATCCGGCTTTCCGTATCGAATACCCGCACATTGATGTACTGATCCTTGGCTAGCAGGGTGGCGCCGATGTTGATGCTGCCTGCCTTCAACCAAGTCAGGCCCGCAGCCGCCCGCCCTTCCAGAGTGCCTACCAGCTTATCTTTCTTGAACTGACTATAGCCTAGAATCTGCACTTCTTTGGAGGTTTTGAGGCTTTGCTGCGACTCCCGCACGCCCATATGGATGGCCACCGGATCGCTTCCCGGCAGCGTAAGTGCCAGCGCGAAGTCCTTGAGGTTCATATCAATGACCATCTTGGACTTGGCCAGCTCCCGGATCGCCTCCGAGGGAAAGCGCTCGAACTGGGGCGTGGCCTGCAGCAGGTCGTAAGACTTCCCCTCCGTCACGATAAAATAGGTGGTCATCCGGCTTTCCGGCGAGCGGGGAGTTGCGTCGAATACGCCCATCACACCCTGGTCCCGGGCGAAATCTTCACCGATCAATACGGTGCGGCGATGGGCAAGAACCATCCGGCGCGCCATGCGTCTCTGCATCTTGGACTGGGCTTCCCGGTATGTTTTGCCGGTTTCGGAGTCCAGGTAATAGCTTTTGCCGCCGCCACCGCCCGTTCCGCCGCCGCCGCCGGTAGCTCCTCCCATGGAGCCCGGCAGCGGAAGCATGACGGTATAGCGGACGCTGCCGTCCTTCTCCAGGTCGATCCCCGTCGACAGAATGAACGCCACGTCGTTAATCTCGGTCCGGTCCCAGCAGCCTGCCAGTAGAAGCAAGGCAGCTACGGCCAGCCCGATGCGGCTGATCGCAGTCATCAAGATTCCTCCTTGTTGTCCTCATCGCTGGCATGGGCAATAGTCTGGCCGCGCTGGCCGGATTGGTGCATGATTTCGTCCGGCAGCTCGTCACTGATTCGCTTTCCGTCCTGTACCGGGGTGAACGAAGGACGTTCTTTCAGCGCCCACCAGGGGGCGCGGATGAGAATGTCCTTCAGATCCGTCCCCGACAGCGGAGCCAGCGGCGACAGATAAGGGATGCCGAAGGACCGCAGGCTAGCCATGTGGCCGATGATCAGCAGCAGGGCGGTCATGATCCCATAGATGCCGAACAGCGAAGCCGCAATGATGATGGGAAAGCGAAGCATCCGGATCGCAATCGCCCCGTTGAAGCGGGGAATCGTGAAGGACGCGATCCCTGTGATGGAGACGACGATGACCATAGGGGCCGATACGATTCCCGCCTGCACGGATGCTTGGCCGACGACAAGTGCTCCGAGAATGGATACGGCCGAGCCGATGGTCTTGGGCAATCGGATACCGGCTTCACGCAGTGCCTCGAAGGTGATCTCCATCATCAGCGTCTCCACGACTGCAGGGAAGGGAATAGCTTCCCGCGCAGCGGCTATCGACAGCAGCAGGGTTGTCGGCAGCAGATCCTGATGGTAGGTCGTAATCGCCACATACAATCCCGGTGTCAGCAAGGACAGGAATAACAGCGTATACCGGAGCCAGCGGATCAGCGTCGAGATCTGGAATCGCTCGTAGTAATCCTCACTCGACTGCAAGATTTCGGCGAAGATGAACGGGACCAGCAGAACGAATGGCGTCCCGTCCACAATAATGCCCACGCGTCCTTGCAGCAGAGCGGCGGCTACCATATCCGGCCGCTCCGTATACTGCACTTGCGGAAATGGGGAATAGGCTGAGTCCTGGATAAACTCCTCCAGATAGCCTGATTCCAGCACGGCATCGATATTGATTTTCTGGAGCCTCCGCATCACTTCCTCGACCATGGCGGGATCAGCCAGGTCATCCAGATACGTAACGACGACATTGGTATTGCTCTCCCGCCCGATGACCAGGGGCTTCATCTTCAGATGTGGCGTCTTCAGCTTGCGCCGGATCATGGACGTGTTGGTGCGTATATTTTCCACAAAGCCTTCGCGCGGCCCCCGCACGACCGATTCGGTTTCCGGCTCGTTGATGGAGCGTTTCTCCATGCCGCGCATCCCCATGAGCAGGGCCATGTTATTGTGCTCTACGATGAGGCCAGTATCGCCGCCAAGCACGGACAGGAGCAGGTCGCCGTAATTGTCCACTTTCTCGATCTGGGATACGGGCAGCACGGATGCCGAGATTTCATCGACGAAGCGCTCTCCGCCTTCGAGAATCATCAAGGCTTTCATCGCTTCATTGACTTCTTCGGTATTGGCCATGCCGTCGACGAAGAACAGGATGGCCCGTTCGCTCTGCTGCAGCTTAAATTCACGGACGACGAAGTCCGAGCAGTTGTCGAACAGCTCCTTCAGGTACTGTTGGTTGTTGTCGAGCTCCATGGAGATCGGAACTGCGCGCAGCTCATCGATGAACCGGTAATCCCGGTCAAGCATAGCAGGCTCCTGACTCTTCTCAGGCCTGTTTTTCCTATTCTTGAGCATGTCCCGCCATCTCTCCCTTCCGGCATCCACGGATTCGTGCTTAGCTTCTGGCATGTCCCGCCTATTTTGGCTCAGACCACCAAATTTTATGACAGCTTCCTTAGAATTCTGTTGAACGAACCGATCCCTATAGACAAGACAGCAAGATTGGAATAGGTATGGCAACAGTGGTCAAAGCTAGCAAGGAGGAATGAAGAAGGCTCTGTCAGCCAAGGGGGAATATCGTTTGCTATGGCTTGTTATCGCGCTCGTGTTGTTTATTCTGCAGATCTTGACGATCCTGCTGGTGGAGGTCCGCCACCCGTCCAAGGCCATGGCCTGGCTGTTCATTCTATTTATCATCCCGGTCGTCGGCTTTGCCGCTTACTACTTTCTGGCCAAGGATTATAAGCAACGGAAAAAAGTAAAACGCGTCGGCCGCCGGTATATCGGCGATATTCGGGAGTACGGCAAGCGGCAGAAGCCGCAGGAGCTGGGCATTGATGAGGACCGTATACGGGGCTGGCGCACGGAATCGCGGTTATTCGGCCTGCTCAACAACATTCCCGGCTCGCTGATCACGACGCGCAATGAAGTACGGGTGCTGTCCAATGCATCCGAAGCTTACCCGGCCATGCTCTCTGCGATAGAGGAAGCCAAGCAATTCATTCATTTCGAGTTCTATACAATCCGGCATGACGAGGAGGGGCGGAGATTTCAGGAGGTGCTGATGCGCAAGGCGCGCGAGGGCGTTACCGTACGCTGCCTGTTTGACGGCATCGGCAGCTATCAGCTCAGTGAGCGGTTCGTGAAGGAGATGAGGCAGGCCGGTTGCGAGGTGTATCTCTTCCTTCCTGTCTTGATCGCCTTCTTCGACAAGCGGGTTAATTATCGCAATCACCGGAAGATCGTCGTCGCCGACGGCAAGAAGGGTTACCTGGGCGGCATCAACATCGGCAATGAATATGTAGGAGGAAATCCCAAGCTCGGCTTCTGGCGCGATACACATCTGGAGCTGGAAGGGGATTCCGTATTTGCGCTGCAAAATACATTTCTCACGGACTGGTACTTTGCGAGCGGACAGCGGCTGACGGATTCATGTCTGTTCCCCGAGCATGATTGCACCGGCACGAAGCCGGTCCAGGTGCTGTCCAGCGGTCCGGACGCGCACTGGGATGCCGTACTGGAGATGTACTTCGGAGCCATCACGACGGCCAAGAAGCGCATTTATATCACGACTCCTTATTTCATCCCCGATCCGAGCATTTCCATGGGGTTGAAGACAGCTGCAGTCAGCGGAGTGGACGTACGCATCATCGTTCCGGGAAAGCCGGATTCCAAGATCGTCCATTACGCCTCGCTCAGCTTTATGGAAGAGCTGATGCAGGCCGGGGTCCGGTTTTATGCCTATCAGAAAGGGTTTATCCATTCCAAGGTCATGCTCATCGACCACCTGCTCGCTTCGGTAGGAACGGCCAATATGGATATGCGGAGCTTCTACAGCAATTTTGAGCTCAATGCCGTATTGTTCGACAAGGAGACGCTGCATCGGATCGAAGCAGACTTTCTGCAGGACTTGAAGGACAGCCGCGAGATGAAGCTGGAGCAATTCGAAAAGAGATCCAGGGTCCAGCGGCTGAAGGAGGTGGCAGGGCGTCTGCTGTCACCGTTAATGTAACAGGCAGTCACCCCTCTGGCTGATCAGGTCTTGGAAGCGGGGAGAAAAGAAAGCACGGGGTCCAGATTTTGCGGCGGCATGCTTGCGATCAGGTCCCCTTTTTGCTGCAATCGGTCGATGATCGTGAGCAGATTGAACTCTCGGGGATCGGGACGGAGCGCGACCTCGTCCCAGGTAAGCGGGGTGGACACGCTGGCTGCCTGACGGGCGCGGGGGGTGTAGGGGGCGGACAAGGTCTTCCCGTACCAATGCTGCAGGTAGTCGATATAGATATTCGTGCCCCGGTCCTTCTTGAGCCGTTCGACCGTGAACAGCGTCGGGTGCTTCTGTACGGCATACTGGGCCACGAAGGCTCCGATCCGGCGCAGCTGCTCGAACGTATAGCCCTTCTCCACGGGAATCGGCACATAAATCTGCACACCGGTAGCCCCGGATGTTTTGGGCACGGAACGGATATTCATCCCGTCCAGAATTTCCCCGATAATACCAGCTGCCTCCATGATTCGGGGCTCCGGGTCGAGGCTCGGATCGATGTCAATCAGCCACTCGACCGGCAGCGTTCCGCCAATCGTATGGAAGGAGGGGTGAAATTCCAAGGCCGCCAGATTGCCCAGCCACAGCAGGGTCGGCACGCTGTCGAGATGAACGTAACGAATGCCGTCAAGTGTGGCGGTCTGTACGAAGGGAGGCAGCGGCTCAGGCGCATTTTTCTGATAAAAGGACTTATCGTTCCACCCGTGCGGGAACCGGATGGTGGTCAGGTAGCGGTTGCTGCAATAGGCCAGCAGATAAGGGGCCAATTGGACGAGCTTCTCCAGATACATGGACTTCGTAATGCCCTGCTCGGGCCAGAGGAGCTTATCCGGGTTCGTAATGGTCAGCTCCTGTCCTTCAATGATCACGATGCCCTTGGTTGTGACGTGCTTCCTGGTCGCCGTACCCATCCTTGCATTCCTCCCGCTGATCTGTAGATGTATCGTTAGAAGTAGCATCCTACTCATAGTCTCATTCGTTCTGTGAAAAGGTGCATGCCGCCGCTTGCACATTAACGAAAGCTTGAATACTGGGATGCCTCATGGTTCCATGGGGAGTCCATTCCATAAATTGAATTTTCACGGTTAGCTTGGGCTCAATCCATATGGCGTCCTTATTGCGTTCAGGCTCGTTGATAAAGGGTCTGGCAGGGATTGTCATTGGTTCAATCTGTCCAGTCAGAGTACGCCAATCTTCAGCACTCAATTTCCCGGTGCCGGCATGTCCTATATATACAAGCTTATTATTGTCATATAAACCTAGAAGCAGGGCATTTACAATTCCATTCCGGGTCGTTACCCCGCCTATGACTGCGTGTAAATCGCGAAATATTTTTTTCTTCTGCCACCGCTTATCCTTTCCTCCGATCGAGTAGGTTCCTCCAAGATCTTTACAAACAATTCCCTCCATGTTGTGTTCCTTTATGGTATGAAAGAGTTTATTGGCATCGGTAAAGCTTTGAGTGATTTGAACATGGGGTAGCGGTGCAATGAGTTCTTGAAGAATCTTTTGTCTTTCTGACAGCGGCTTATCCATAATCCACTTATCGTTGTACATCAAGATATCAAATAACATGTAAGTAACAGGTGTTTGATGGACAGCCAGATCTATATTTTGGCTTTTTCGCAAAGAATCTCTTTTCATGACCTCATGAAAAGACGGCTTTTTTTGGTCAAAAGCAATGATTTCCCCATCTATAATCATAGAAGATGCGGAACAAAACTTTTTGATATCCAAAAGTTCTGGATATTGTGGGGTCCGATCATTCAATTTTCGATTGATAAGGCGGACTTCATGCCCATCAAAGTAGGTTAACATTCTCACCCCATCCCATTTAATTTGTGCGATCCAATCGCCGGATGTGGGTAGGGTATCGGTACTTATCGGTTCAAAAGGGATGATTGGTTTTAGCTCCATGAAAAACTCTCCAATAGTTTATTTTCTTGGGAAGCATGAGGCGTGCATCCGATTATACAGGCTTTCACGGATCTTCCTCGGAAAGCCTGTATGCTCGGTCAGCTAAGATTTGTCTAATCAGGATGTTATAGTTTCCTTGGTCTTCCCTTTCGACTTGCTTTTCGTGCCGGATGGGTCTTTTTTCGGTTTAGGTGATGCAAGCGATGGATCGGTTGCGACCGGGCCGACGGCTTCCAGGCTGGCCTGGAGCGCGGACATCAGATCGATGACGTTCGTCCGGTGCGGCTCTGGGGCTACACTGACCTGCCGGCCGGATACCTTCTGCTCGATGGCCTCCAGCAGAGCTTCACGGTACGTATCTGTATATTTCTCAGGCTCGAAGGGGGTGGACAACTGGCTGATTAGCAGCTTGGCCATATCCAGTTCCTTCTCATTGACCTTGCTTTGCTCCGGGAGGTTTGGCACTTGCTCGACAGGCCGAATCTCATCCGGGTAGAAGATGGTTTCCATGGCGATGCAGCGGTCGATGATCCGGATCGCGGCGAGGCTGGATTTGGAGCGGATCGATACGTTGGCGATGCCGATCTTGCCGGTTTGCTTCATGGCTTCCAGCAGCAGGCTGTACGCACCCGCCCCGGTCTCATTAGGCGCGAGATAGTACGTTTTATGAAAGTAAACGGGATCGATCTCCGTTAAGTCGACGAAGTCGAGTATTTTAATTTCTTTAGTGGCTTCGCCCGTTAGCTTCTCCAGCTCGTCCTTCTCGAATAGTACGAAAGCACCTGGCTCATACTCGTAGCCGCGAGCGATCTCTTCCCACTCGACCTCACGGTCGCAGTGCTGACACTTACGGACAAAATTAAGCGGAGTATTGCATGCCTTGTGTATCATCCGCATCGAGATATCCTTGTCCTCGGTTGCGGAGAACATTTTGACCGGAACATGGACCAGTCCGAAGCTGATCGCGCCTTTCCAAACGGTATGCATGGGCGTTCCTCCTGAGTTTGTTTTTGTTTTAGTATGTGCGGATGCGGGGATCTCCATCGGGTCAGGGAACGTTTTCCGTTCGGACGGTTTACGGGACGGATTCTCATGTTGGCGCATGGAAAGAAGCGGGGACGGGAACGCTATGCCCTGTGGACGGTCTCCGGCCCACCTAGTGCCGGGTGCAACCGCAGCGAGGATTGAACATCTGAGAGGAGGGCATGAGCAATGAGTGAAGCCAGTACATCCGGTAACGCCGGCAACAATGATGCGGGCCATGAGGGACGCGAAGCGTATTTTATGGATATCGACCGCATGATCAATGAAGGGTTGGGCGGAGGAACGGTTTCCATGCACAATGGATGGATCGATGATTCCACTACCGATACCATGGATCATCCCGAATCTGTGATCGGCGGAGGGGATGAGGAATGAAGGCCCAGCGTGCGCAGGAGATTCTTCAAGCCGACACGAAAATCGACGTGGAAGTCAACGGCATTGCCGTCTGGATCGATAGCGTAGACCCTGCCAGGGGTATAGCCAAAATCCATGACGAAGACCGTCCTGCGGAGACAAGAATCGTATCGGTCGATCAGTTGCAGGAGATCCAGTAGCTTCACCATGCTTGCTGCCCGGCTTTCCGGCTGTACCCTATTTGTTCCCAGGGGCAGCCCGGGGAGCTTTTTTGTTGCGGGGGGCCGATCCGAAGGGCTATAATAATGGACAATACATACTTAGTGGAGGCGGATGCGCAGTGTCCCAGGTTGACGAGTTCTCGCTAATTCGCCTGCTGACGGGCGGCAAGCAAACGACGGCTTTCCAGCGGGAAGGCGGAGTCGTGACCGGAATCGGCGACGATGCTGCGGTGGTTAATGTGAATTCCGGCACACAGTGGATCTTAACCTGCGATACGATGACTGAAGAGGTTCATTTCAAGCAGGTGACGATGCGTGACCGGGATGTGGGGTTCAAAGCGATGGGCTCCGCGGTTAGCGATATTGCCGCGATGGGCGGCCAGCCCCGATTCGCTCTGATCGCTCTTTGCGCGCCGAAGGGGACGGATATGGAGCGGGTGAAGGCGATGTATGACGGATTGTATGCATGTGCCAGCCGTTATGGCGTCGTTATCGTGGGCGGAGATACAACCTCTACGACAGGCGGTATCACCATCTCGGTGACCGTGATCGGGGAAGCGCCCGCAGGGAAAGCTCTGCTTCGCAGCACGGCTACGGAGGGCGACGCCGTATTCGTGACCGGCTATCTGGGCCGTTCAGCGGCTGGATTGGAATGGCTGCTGCAGCGCAATATTCCATCGGGGCTGTGGGAAGAAGAGGAAGGCGCTGCCGAAGAGATGGCGTCTCTGGAAGGAATCGGAGCCTACCCGCTGCTGGTAGAGGCTCATTGCCGTCCTTTGCCTCAGATCGAAGCAGGTCTTGCACTCAGCGAGTCGGGCGTATGCCATGCCCTCAATGATGTCAGCGACGGCTTATCCAGCGAGGCTTGGGAGATCGTGGAGGCTTCTGCGATCGGGATTGATTTAATGGAGGATCTGATCCCGATTGCCGATGATGTGCATGCCTACGCAATCAGCCAGGGCCGCAGCCCGCTCGATTATGTGCTGAACGGCGGAGAAGATTACCAGCTGCTGGGTACAGTTCCTGCCGAGCATGCTCCTGCTGTACAAGCGAGGCTCGGTGAATTGGGCATTGCTTTTCATAAGATCGGGCGCGTGAATAGCGCTCATCGTGAGGTTCGTCTGATCCGGAACGCCGGAGAGAGCGTCGTCCTTGACAAGAAAGGGTATAATCATTTTAGCGGAAGGGACGAGGGTTAGTCGGATGTCCTCTTATGAATATATAGCAGCAGACTTGACGGAAACAGGCAAGCTTGCCGCTGGACTGGCTTCGTTGTTCGGCCCGGGAACGGTGCTGGCGCTTGACGGAGATCTGGGAGCCGGCAAAACGGCCTTCTCCCAGGCTGTTGCCCGTTCGCTCGGGGTGTCGGACGTGGTGAATAGTCCGACCTTTACTATTATTAAGGAATATGAGGGGGCAGAGCTTCCTTTTTATCATATGGATGTGTACCGGTTGTCGGCAGACGAAGCGGATGAGCTCGGATTGGATGACTACTTCTATGGGGAGGGCGTCACACTGATCGAATGGGCTTCTCTGGTGGAGGAACTGCTCCCGCCTGAGCGGTTGTCGGTTTATATCGAGCATGGAGGCGGAGATTCACGGCGCTTTCGTCTGACTCCTGCCGGAGAGCCATACAGCCAGTGGTGCATGCAGTTAAAGGAGAACGGATTACTAAGATGACACATACGGATACGGATCGGCAAGATGAGGATCAACAATGGATGATGGCTGTGGACACCTCCACGGCTTATATGACGGCTTCTTTGTCCAAGGGCGGCGTCTGGGTCGGGGAGGTAACCTCCCGTGCGGAGCGGAACCATTCTCTATATGTGGTCCCGGCCTTGCAAGAGCTGTTGGATGAAGCGGGACTGCGGGCTCGCGACCTTGGAGGCTTCGCGATCGGGGTTGGCCCAGGCTCGTATACGGGTGTCCGTATCGGCGTAACGGTTGCCAAGACCTTCGCTTGGACGCATGAGCTGGCTTTGCTTGGTGTTTCATCGCTTGAGGCGATGGCTCTGGGAGGCTCTTACTTCTCTATGCAGGGGCAGCCCCCCGATCGAGAGGATACGGTGATGGTCCGTGGAGGAGAGCTGCACGCGATGGATGCGCTGCTCCAGCATGTGGCCAATACAGGAGAGACGATGTGGATCGTTCCGATGATCGAGGCCAGACGCGGACAGGCCTTCACTGCCGTGTACGAAGTGTCTCCGGCCGGCTGGCGCTGTATATTCGCCGATGCGATCAGGCTGATCGAGCCTTGGATCGAGTCCTGGCTGCTGACAGAGAAGGCGGAGCGCCCGCACCGGGTGCTGTTCGCCGGGGAGACGGCGCTGCATCAGCAGGCGATTGACAGGCTGAATGAAGCATGGGACGGAATTGTGGAGAAGACGGAGCACGGCATCCGTGCGAGGTTTATCGCAGAACTCGGAAGGCTGCGCTGGAAGCGGGGGGAATTGGAGCATGTTCATGCATTGGTTCCGAACTATACGCAACTGGCGGAAGCCGAAGCCAAGCTTCTCGCCAAGAAATCGTAGGGGAGGTGCGAGGAGCGTGGGGGATCGGATGATCAGTTATAGCCAATTGGAGAATGCCAGCTTCCGAGAGATGCGTCTTGAGGATATTCCTGTGATCTGCTCGATTGAAAAGGAATCGTTCACGACGCCGTGGACGGCTGCCGCTTTCCAGAATGAGCTGACCAACAATCAATTTGCCAAATATATCGTCTTGGAATGTGACGGCCACATCGTCGGGTATGGGGGCATGTGGCTGATCATGGAGGAAGCCCATGTCACGAATATCGCGATCGGGGCCGAGTATCGAGGCCGCAAGCTGGGGGACAAGCTGCTGACGGAAATGCAGCGGACCGCGAGTCACCTAGGCGCTCAGCGTATGACACTTGAGGTTCGTCCTTCCAATGAGGTGGCCCAGCGCCTGTATGCTAAGAAGGGGTTTCGATCCGTCGGCGTGAGGCGTGGTTATTATACGGATAATCATGAGGACGCTCTGATTATGTGGGCCGACCTGCCCGAGCCGGTCAGCAAGCCGTAGCAGCCTGTCGGCTGCTTTTTCTCTGGGCAGCTCCTGGGTGGGGCTCGTGGTCTTCGGTAACAGGCTGTTTCACCCGGTTTCTTGGTCGAAGCACCTAGCCGGATGTTCTTGTACATTGTGGTGGTTTTGGCCCACCGGGCATGCAAATGGAGCTGGACGGTTATTATAGAAGGCCCGGTTCTCCGGGCTGCTGATGCTATGCGGAAGGAGTGACTTGCATTGAATAAGGAAGAAGAGGCTGGCGGGCGTCTGGATACAGAGCCGGCAAGCCCTGTCTATATCTTGGCGGTGGAGACGAGCTGTGATGAAACCTCGGTTGCTATCGTGAGGGACGGCAAGGAGATTTTGGCCAATATTGTCTCCAGTCAGGTAGAGACCCACCAGTTGTACGGAGGCGTCGTGCCGGAGGTCGCTTCGCGCCAGCATGTAGAGATGATTACGCTGATCATTGAGGAAGCCTTCGCCAAGTCGGGTGTTCGTCCCGGCCAATTGTCGGCCGTTGCCGTGACGCATGGTCCCGGCCTGATCGGGGCGCTGCTGGTTGGTGTCGTCGCGGCTAAGTCGCTGGCCTGCGCGCTTGAGCTCCCGTTGATCGGCGTGCATCATATTGCCGGACATATTTACGCCAATGAGCTTGTTCACAAGCTCGAATATCCGTTCATGACGCTGGTCGTATCCGGCGGTCATACGGAGTTGGTCTACGTGGAGTCCGAAGGCGTCTTCCGCATTATCGGACAGACCCGCGACGATGCGGCAGGCGAAGCCTATGACAAAGTAGCCCGCGCCCTTAAGCTGCCCTATCCGGGCGGTCCGCATATTGACCGGCTGGCGCATGAAGCGAAGGAAGCCGTGCCGCTTCCCCGCGCCTGGCTGGAGCCGGATTCGTACGACTTCAGCTTCAGCGGGCTGAAGTCGGCGGTGCTCTCCGCGCTCAATACCGCGGCGATGAAGGGCCAGCCATTGGCGCCAGAGGCCGTGGCCCGGGGCTTCCAGGAGTCGGTCACTGACGTCCTGGTGGAGAAGGCGTTGCGCGCCGTGGAGGCCTACGGGGCGAAGCAGCTGCTGCTCGCGGGCGGTGTAGCTGCCAACAAGGGGCTGCGCGCCGCTCTGGAGGCGCGCTGTGCACGGGCAGGCGTGCCGTTGCTGGCGCCGCCGCTCTCGCTCTGCACGGACAATGCGGCGATGATCGCCGCCGCCGCATTCCTGAAATACCGGCGTGGCCAGTTCTCGCCGATGGATCTGAAGGCCGAGTCCTCCCTTAAGCTGGAGGCCTGGTCTGTATCTTCATAACAGTACCCTGATTAAGCTGGCATTATAGAGGCCGCTAACGGAAGAAGAGGGCATGTATTCTCTTCACTGATTAGCGGCTTTTTGTACGGGATGAAAAAAAGTTGTATGGAGGGCTTGCATTTCTTGTCGGTATTTGTTATATTACTCCTTGCCGCTTCGAAAGACGGCAGCCACGAACAAACGGATGCAAAGAATTTTTAAAAAAAGACTTGCATCTTAGATCGAGAGTGTGCTAATATAAATGAGCTGCTTCGGAAGGCGGACAAGCCGATCGGAATAGTGAGGTTTATAAAAAGTAATTGCCCTTTGAAAACTGAACAACGAGTGAGTGTTAAATAGAGAATGAAAATTCTCGCTAGCATTACTTTTGAGCAAGTCGAACAAACCTTGTAGTCATTTCGACCTTCGGATCGAAAAGACTACCTTAATGGAGAGTTTGATCCTGGCTCAGGACGAACGCTGGCGGCGTGCCTAATACATGCAAGTCGAGCGGACTTATTCCTTCGGGGATAGGTTAGCGGCGGACGGGTGAGTAACACGTAGGCAACCTGCCTGTAAGACTGGGATAACTACCGGAAACGGTAGCTAAGACCGGATAGCTGGTTTCTCCGCATGGAGAGATCATGAAACACGGTGCAAGCTGTGACTTACAGATGGGCCTGCGGCGCATTAGCTAGTTGGTGGGGTAACGGCTCACCAAGGCGACGATGCGTAGCCGACCTGAGAGGGTGATCGGCCACACTGGGACTGAGACACGGCCCAGACTCCTACGGGAGGCAGCAGTAGGGAATCTTCCGCAATGGGCGCAAGCCTGACGGAGCAACGCCGCGTGAGTGATGAAGGTTTTCGGATCGTAAAGCTCTGTTGCCAAGGAAGAACACTTGGGAGAGTAACTGCTC